>JAITQA010000039.1 GCA_031289145.1 Dysgonamonadaceae bacterium
AGCGTTTGTATCAAATATTACCATATTTTTCTACAACATGATTAGCCCAAGCATCTTTTTCCTTTTCAACAAGTGCATTATTTGCATATTTATGCAAAATACCTTTTGCCCGTTGAGCGGCTCTTTGGCGTAATGCAGTTGTATTTTGTTGAATTGAATTATCGTCTGTCACTTCTGCATCAATGTTCCATGATTTCAACATACTCAAAACAACATGAATCTGATGCTGAGCAATATTTCCTTTAATTGTAACATTCGTATCATATTCTTTCAATTTTTTCTAACCAAAGCGAGAAAAAACGGTCATACACAAAATAATTTCCATCATCATTCAATACCAAAGTCTTGTCAATAAGCGATTTTAATGCGAGTTTTACACTGCTTGCCGCTGTCAAATTATGCTTTTTCATAAATTGGAAATGAAATGGATTGGAAATTTTTCTTTCCTTCGCTATTGCCGTAAGCAACCGCAATTGTCCTTTGGTCAGCATCTCGCAATAAGTTTTGTATGTAGCATTTTCTTCTTCCAAGACGTCTGCAATGATATTTTTCACATCAAGTTCGCTGTATTGAGTTTTTTGAAGAGCATATAGCTGATTGAGTATAAATTGAATATACCACGTATGCCCCAAAACTATATTGTAAATCAAGCCAAACAATTCCGGTTTCAACGTTTTTTTGCTCTTTGCAAAATGCTTGCCGGCAAAGTCAGCATAAGTGTTTTGCGGAATCTCTTTTAGTCCGATTTTCTGCGTACTTTGATAAAATGGGCGATTGACGGCTGAAAACATCGCATCCATTAAATGTTTTTTGCTGCCGGCGAAAATAAATTGCACGTTTGATGAAAATTGCATATACGAACGCAATAAGGCTTCGACGCCCTTTTCCGGATATTCGGTAATCTGCTGAAATTCGTCAATCGCAATGTAACATTTTTTGCCGGATTGCTGCAAATAGGCAAAAATTTCCTGCAAACTGCTTTCTGCCCGCTCCATTTGTATATTAATGCTCAATTCGGGCTGCCCCGTTATTGAATCGTAGGAGAGCGAGGGACGAAAACTTTTGAAAAATGCAGAAATATGTTTCAACGCTTTTTCGGCATGCTCATCCAACTTTCCCAAAATGGTTTTTCCGAACAACTGCACAAATTCATGCAGATTTTGTGTAGAAAAAATATCTAAATAAAAGCAATTTACGCTTTTGTTTTGCTCGTTTAGAGAGTAGAAAACATGATGTATCAACCCTGTTTTACCAAAACGGCGAGGACTGATAAGCGAAATATTGCGGTCATTTTCGAGAGCTGAAATAATTTTTTCAGTCTCTAATTCTCTGCCGCAAAAATAATTAGGACTATTATAACCTGCAACAAGAAAAGGATTATTTGGTGCTTTATCTTTCATTCTGCAAAGTTACAAAAAAACATAAAACATGAAACATAAAAGATGAAATTTCTTTTTCCAAAGAGCCGCTATCCATTGTTTTTTAGGCGACATCATGATTAGCGGATAAATAATTGGAGTAGCGTACATCGACAATTGTACAATAAAGGTAAACAGGATGCTTAAAGTCCGGAGACTACGCCGAGCGAGGGGTGTTTAGTTCCTCTTGATATTTTTTACAGCATACAGCGGAATTATGCTAACTTGTTCAAGTTTTGAGAAATTTTCCTGAGAGACACGTATTCCCATTTCCAGTCCTTTTTCTTTCAGAAAAATATATAAACTTTGCATACTTCCTTTTTTGCCTGATTTCACTTCTATCGGCAGAATTTTTCTTTGTTTTTGCCACAGGAAATCAATTTCAGCCTGACTGTTTCGTGTTTCTCTGTGCCAATAATACAGTTCCATCCTGCTTGTGCTTGATTTGAGTAGTTCAAGACCTGTAAAAAGTTCGGCAATGGCTCCCTTATTGATTGATTCGAAATCGTTATTCAACAGTAAATCGCTCAAATCAAGTTGCATCATACGGTGAAAAATGCCAGTGTCGAGCAAAAAATATTTTCTGAATTTCGGATTTGCTTCCGCCCCCAAAGGCAATCCGTTAGCCGCAGTATGTGTTACCGGAAAAATCAAACCCGCCATGACAAGCAATTCCAAACAAAATTTTACCTGAAGCGCATTGAGCTCGGGTGTGGCTTTTGAATACACAAATTTTCCTCCGTTTTGCCGGACAACCGCTCTTAACACTTCCAAAAGCATAAAATTGGAGACCCGTTTTCGGTATTTTACAAAATCGTCCTGATACGACTGAAACAAATCGTCCAAAACCTGCTGACATTTTAACAGATTTCCGGTTTGGACATAATAGCTTACCACTTTGGGCATTCCGCCAATTATTAGAAATCGCTTGTATAAATTCAGCGCTTTGGTATGAACAATTTCCGGCAAAGGATTTTCGGGTGAAGCATTGGCGATTGCCTTCGCCAACAGATTTTCTCCCAAAGCATTCAGAAATTCGTCGAACGAAAAAGGATACAGGTACAGAGAGCGCACACGTCCCACACCAAACGAGGGCAACTCTTCCAATGCAAATTCCAATAGTGAACCGGCTGCAATAACATGCAGTTCAGGCATTTTCTCATAAAAAAACCGCAGAGAAGAAATGGCGGGAACGCAGGACTGTATTTCATCGAAAAACAACAGCGTTTTACCTGCTTCAACAGGAATATTGTAAAACAGCGACAATTCCTGACAAATACGCTGCGGTTGCAAATCGGCGTCAAACACCTTTGCCATGTCGGGGCTTATCTCAAAATTTATTTCCAGAAAATAATCGAATTGTTTCCCGAACTCTCTAATAACCGACGATTTCCCAACCTGTCTCGCACCACGAATCAACAACGGAAAGTGTTCTGCACCATTTTTCCATTGTAGCAATTCCGGTTCTATATTTCTGTAAAAGTACTGCATTTAATAATTAATTTTTCTACCACTTTTCGCTGCAAAGATATAAATTTTATTTTTCCAAATCAATATTAGGCGAAAATTTGCGTTTTTCCAAATCGATAATCATGCAAATTTCATGTTTTTCCAGAGCAATAAATAAAATGTTTAAAATCTCATATTAAAGGCAAAGCTCCAGCTTTGTTTGCAAGCTGCAAGGCTTGCACAAAAGAGATTGAAATAAAAGAATACAATATATATATAAATAGCGCATACAATGCATACAAAGAAAGAGAAAAATATTTTCAAAAAAACAAGCGAGCGGCCGATGCAGCGGGTGTGCTTGATATCAGCAAGGCAGGAGCCTTGCTTTTAGCGCGACGTAGTCCGGAGACTACGCCGAGCGGGGGGGGTGGGTGGATGATATTTTGGAATGTTGCTTCCATTTGTCGGTTTTTCTACAAAACTACATGAAAAGTTCGATATTTACAAGTGCGTGCCATGAACAACCAACAATTGTATTTTTAATGAGATTTAGGGAATAATTTTAAAAAAATCCAATAAGCATTGCGTGCCAAAACATAAAAGGGACTAACAAAATATTCTTTAGCTTTAATAGGCCTTTCTAAATGTTTTTTGTGCCATGCAATACAATCTTTATCATTGATAAGTCTTTTCTTCAATAAAAACCAAGCATAACGTAGCCTGTGTTTTTTATAAATTTTTGGAATATCCGGGAAAACAGCTATTCGCTTATAGAGTGTTCTTTCGATGCCATTCAGATAGGTATTATACTTCCTAGCAGTATTGGATGTGGTTTTTCCAATTTCAATATTATGACGTCTCACATAGCTTAATACTTGAAACACAAATCCGACTTTATAATATTGCATAATATCATGAGCCAACTCTGTATCGGGATGGAAATTTTTTTCGTTAAGCACTTGAAGTGTTTGTGATATACTTTTTAGAGATTCAACTCTATAAAGAGGTGTTCCAAGAGAACCTGATATCCCAAATTTTCCTGTTAATTCCGCATATAAAATTTCTTTGCCATCAAATATATTGCCATCATAAATATCAGGTCCAAAACAATTTACTTTTTTATCATCAAGTCGAAATGAAAAACAAGCCCCTATTTCATCATCTTGTTCTAAAATTTCCACCATTTTTTCTATATATTCAGGAAACATCCAATCATCCGATGGCTCTAATTTTGCATATTTAGCATTTAGGCCTGCAATTAAAGAATATGAATAATTCCAATTAACCATTGGAGGTAATGTCTGACTGTTCCGGAACACTTTAAAACGCAAATCGTCTTTAATATATTTTTCAATAACAGATACAGTATTGTCTGTACTATTATTATCAATAATGTAACATATCCAATTTGTATATGTTTGGGATATAATATGCTCAATACATTCACCTATGTATTGAGCAGCATTATAGGTTGGCATTACAATTGCCACTATTGGGTGTTGCTCCATTTTTATTATTATAACCGCTAGTTTGTTTTGATTGAGTTAGATATATTGTTTTGTCCATTTCAGCAATCTTTCAATACCTTCTTCTTTAGGTACTAACGGTTCCCAATCAATCAGTTTTTTTGCTTTTCTTATATCAAGATACGCAACAAGTTTATCAGCCTTCCTCATGGGATTTTCAATTGACTTTTCTTTGTTTCCCGTTATTTTTTCCAAAATATCCAATAGCTCTAATACACTCAAGGTATTGGAATATCCTCCCGAAATATTTATTGCTTCGCCTCTTGCGTTTTCAATATGCGTAATTATATGCTCAAATGCACTACAAATGTCGCTCACATATAGAACATCTCGCACCTGCTTCCCATGCCCGAATCTATTAAAGGATTTATTTGAAGCGACCATTTGGGTCATGTATGCTACCCAGCCATGATCTTCGTAAGAATATTGCCAATCCCCATATATCCCTCCCAATCGGGCAGACACTGTTTTAAGATTATATACCCTGGCATAATCTAATGTATATTGGTCTGCTGCACCTTTAGAACAGCCGTATGGAGATAAAAAATCTAATGGAAACGATTCAGGGAGTCCATATTTGAGGTCTGCGTAATCAAATCTTTTTTCATATTCAATCACAGGTATTAGCTTCTGTTCTCCATATACTTGATTGGTGGATGTATTTATGAAAACTGCTTGAGGATGGTATATCCTTAGCGCTTCAAGCAAATTGAATGTCCCCAACGCATTAATTTCAAAATCCAGTCTGGGGTTTTCGACTGATTTTTTGAACGCCACTTGAGCCGCAACATGCAATATTGCGTCTATTTCTTTTTCATTTCTGAAAAAATACTCAACGTCATGCCAGTTACGAATATCAACATGTGCAAATTTTACACCGGCAGATTCAATTCGTTTCTTGTTCTCCTGAGTGCCAACTGCTTTAGTTAAATTATCAATTGCTATGACATCCATACCTTTTGATTTAAAATGGCATGCTAAATTACTGCCAACAAAACCGGTTCCTCCGATAATTACATACTTCTTCATATTAATCTATTTAAAATTTATTTATAATTGATAATATCCATCCCACTCAACAAACTTTGGTCGCTCCATAAATAATCCCATTCTCCAAACCTTCCGATATAGTTAATTCCCAGATTTTGAAGATATGTATGAATCACGGAAACCGCTTTTTGTCGTTTATGATCAAATACCACATTGGCATATTTGACTTCTCTATAGTCAATCACATCAATGTCCTTTTGCACAAACAGGTTCATCCGTTCTCCCTTTTCGATTATATGAGACGTCAAACCGTCTCCGTTACATTTTTTAGGAGAATATTTTGAACAGTAAGTTTCAAACTGCAGGGAGCTTTTTCCTTCGGGTGCATTATGCTTTGATTTGAGCGAAGGCGAATAGACTCTTGCAGGGAAAATGTCTTCGTCGTATATATAGGCCCAAAGGTATTGAGGTATGTCCGGGCGATTAAAACCTATCGACACTAACTGCCCGGATGTAGCCGTCAACTCCTTGCCTGCATCCAATATAGAGGCTGGACAGTCTTTTATTAGCTTTACAAGTTCGGGAAGAGGAACAGAGGAGACAAGACGGGTGTAATATTCCTTTGTGCCGTCTGAAAACTCCACTTGTTTATTGTCTGTATCAATTAATACAGCTTCCTTGTTTACTGATATATCTATTTGATCTGCCATTTTGTTTAGAAAAGCTTTGTAACCGCCTTTTACAGGATAGCGCATTTCTTTGGCGTAATAGAAGTTGTCGGCTTGTTCTTCAAAGGCTCCTCGCAGGATGTCCGACAGTTCAGGGAGGCTGAATCGCTCGCCTACCCAATCCAAGCCCAAGTCTTTTGCGTTCGCCGTCCAATATTTTCTTGTGTATGCAGAGGGGAAATTATTTGTAAAATAGTCACCAAACTGTACCAGCAGCCATTCTTCATAGTTTTGAGGATTTGATACCGGCTTGTTAATAAAATCTTGAATAATCCTTATCTTTTCGTCTGTTGACAAGGGAGACAAATTATTTTGCGCAGGATGTTTGATCCATTTGCCTTTGTAATAATTATATGCCAGGGGATTATGCGTATAGAACGGCGTACTTTGCGAAAACAGTTCTTTTACACAGTCGTTCGTTGTAAAAGAAAGATGAACAAAATAATCGAACAGAAATCCGCTGATTGTAAAGTTGTCACACAGCCCGCCCCACGAATGATTCTTTTCACACAGTTTATACGCTTTCCCATTCTTCTGCAAATGATATGCTGCCGAAATACCCGCGATTCCTCCTCCCAAGATAAGGTTCATTGAACTAATGTTTTTAAAAGTCCTTCTTCCATAGAAACTTTGGGGGTCCAACCGACTAACCGTTTTCCTGCATTCCAAGGTTCCATCACCTCTCTGCTTCTGTAAGTACGTTTTCCCCATTCAACATTGAGTTTCTTACCTGTCACTTCTTGATACAACCCGGCTAAATCCTTTAGCTTGTATCGCTTATCCGCATATAATGCATAGTCGGATTCCAATTGCTCATTGCCTTTTAATAAGTTGACAAGATGGACAAAACCACCCACAACATCGTCAATGTATAAGATATCAATCAATTGCTCGCCTGGAGACATCGCTAAGACTTCACCGCTTTGGACGATTTTATTCCATAAATTGAAAATCTTGGCACGAGTATCATTAGGGCCAAATGTGTCACAAATTTTTAATGTCACAAACTTTATACCGGATGTTTCCGCATAATATCTTGCAACATCAATAAATGCCTGTTTTGTAGCAGCATATAAATTCACCGGGTTATAATCCTGCGTATCGGGAATATAGTGTTGCCAGAAAGTTCCCGTATTTAAAAACCATTTTAGGCTTGTATTTCGAGATGCCTCAAGTACGGCTGTTCCTAAAAATATATTGGAATCAATCAAATTTTTTACATCCGTATCTTTATGTGAAGATAAAAATAAGGATGCCAAGTGGACAATTCCGTCAATTTGATGTTCTTCCAAATAAGAATGTAAAGCGGGAATATTATCTTCAAAACAGAATATACGGGCAAAATTGGCCATATCCGATGATGGACGAACCAACACATGAATTTCATGTTCCCCCTCTAATGCATCAATTAAATTTTTGCCAATAAATCCCGTAGCTCCGGTAATCAATATTTTCATCGTTCAAAAAGGTGAAGAATAATCATTTAATGCACAAAAATCATTGTCTCTTTCCGAAATAACAGGATTGGACAGTTGCCAGTCAAATCCGAAAGAATCCCACCGAATGCCACAGTCGCATTCCCGATTATATTCTGTCGTTTGATTATATTCCACAATCGCATTATCTGTCAATGCCTTAAATCCATGGGCAAATCCTTTGGGGATATATATAAACCGGCCGTCGCTATCATTTAATTCTATTGAAAAATATTTCGTGTATGTTGGTGAATCCTTTCTTATATCAACAACTACATCTAAAATTCTTCCCTGTAATACATTGACGATTTTCACATGATCGCAAGGCGGAGTTTGAAAATGCATCCCTCTTATCACTTCTTTATGAGACTTTGAATAATATCGCTCCCTGTAATTTGTTTCCAAACCTAAACCGGAAAAAATACTTTGATTAAACGTTTTTAAAAATACGCCTCTCGGATCCTCAAACATACTTCCTTCGATAATATGCAGGCCTGCAAATCCCGTTACCAGTACTGTTTTCATCATCAAGCAGCCAGGTAACGGAAATTAATACTAAATGTTAATTTACCCCCCCCCTCGTTAAATAATGTTAATTTAGAGACGGCGGCATTCGGGGTTTTCCACTTGGAAAACACGTCTTTGACTGCATGTTTCGGTTTCCAACCCAAAGCAATTAACGGCGCAGGGTTGCCGGTTGATGTCATTATTTCGTTTTCCCGGTATGGTAAAACACCCCAATTCAAAACAGATGAACTGCTTGTGGCTTCTTTGGCTGTTTCTACAAACGCTTTAATTGTAATGCTATTACCCGTACAAACATCAAATTCGCAGAATGATTTATTAAATTGTGTTGATAGTACTGTTTTATAGGCATTAACCACATCTTTTATATAAATAAAATCTCGTGTTTGTTCCCCTTTCGTTAAATCAATCGGATTGTTTTGTTTGAGCTCTTCTATAATATGTGGAACAAATTTAGAAGGAGAATCATTTTCTCCGAACATGTGAAATATTTTCATATTGACAAGATTACATTCCTGTCGCTGAAGTTGTAACCATTGCAACGCATTTTGTTTTGAAAGCGTATAATCCTGCAAATAATTATATGTTTTATTCTGATTTGAATTGAAAAACGAATCAGTATTAACAAAAATTTCGACCTTATATTTTTCTGAAAATTCAAAAAGAATTGCAGGTAATATGATATTTGTATTTAGTAAATCTTTTATTGGTTCGTTTTTTCTACGATAAATAGTTGCCGTATGTATTACCGCATAAATATTTTCACGAATAAAAATAGCTTCTAAATTTTCGTCCGAACTATAAACTTTAAGATTCAGATGATTTATACGGAATAAATTATCAATATTATATTCTAAACCAATTACATTATATTCATTTTTCAATAATAATGCCAAATGGCTTCCTAAAAAACCATTTATTCCTGTTATCAATATTGTTTTCATCATCTTATTCCCAATCATCCGTTTTCACCTTATCTTCCTCTACTCCTTTACCTGTCAAATATTGTTTAAACCCTTTAATCATTGCCGGAGGACCCGAAATGAAAAACGCACCGGCGTCTGGATGCATACTATATATTTTTTCGATATCAATCACGCCATCTGTATCCTGATAAAATACAGTTGCTTGTATATCCTGATTTATTAGTTTTGCTTTTTTAAGTTCGTTATGATAAAAATGCAAATCCTTATTTCTAACGCCTAAATATAAATTAGGATTACTGTATTCGGCAAACGAATTATCTGTAAACAACGACAAAAAAGGGGTGATACCTGTCCCTCCGGCAATAAAAACGGTGTTGTTTTTATCATGTTCTTGTGTAAACAAATCGCCGAAAGGTAGTTTGAGCCAGACTTCTCTGCCCGTAACCAATTCGTTTTCCATACGTTTAGTAAACGCGCCTTTCACCGAGTAGGTGATTTTGATATTCTCTTCCTGCGGACTTGTCTGTATGGAAAAACAGCGCGATTCCGGCCAAGCGCTTGACGGATCATATTCATCCAAAGCTAAATGAAGAAATTCACCCGGAGCGAATTTGAATTTCTTTGGAGAACTGAATTCGAGCGTATATACGCCGGAGGTTGGATTTTGGATAGACATGATTTCTGCCTTGTATTTTTTTGCCAACATTCTTTTCTCTTTTACCCTTACATGTATGGATTTGAAGTGAGAAATTCATCAAATACGCTTTCGATATAATCAAACATTTCGTCGGTCAATCCGGGATAGGTGCCAAGAAAGAAAGTGTTGTGCATGATGGTTTGCGTATTTGTCAGCTTGCCTGCAATGCGGAAGTCCTTGTTGAGGTAAGCCGGTTGCCGGGTCAGGTCGCCTGCGAAGAGGTTGCGGGTTTCTATTAACCTGCTGTTGAGCAGGGCGGTCAGTTGGTCGCGGGTGAACGGCGCACCGTCGCGCAAGGTGACGATGAAACTGAACCAGGCAGGGTCGGCATGCTCGGTGGCTTCCGGCAGGATGAAATATTGCGGATACTTGGAGAGTATGCCTGTATGCTTTTTGAAATTTGCTTTCCTTTTTTCGCAGAAAGAGGGCAGTTTGTCTATTTGTGCGGAACCAATGGCTGCCTGCCAGTCGGTCATCTTGAGGTTATAGCCCACTTCGGAATAGACGTATTTATGGTCATAGCCGAGAGGCAGGCGTCCGAAAGTTTGCGAGAAGCGTTTGCCGCAGGTGTTGTTTTCGCCTCCGGCGCAATAGCAATCGCGCCCCCAGTCGCGGAACGCTCTGACTAATTTGGCCAGTTGTGGATCGTTGGTCGCCACGGCGCCTCCTTCGCCGGTAGTGATATGATGCGCCGGATAGAAAGAGATGGTGGAAATATGTCCGAAAGTACCGGTATATTGTCCGCGGTATTTGCTGCCGAGCGCGTCGCAATTGTCTTCGATCACCCAAAGACGGTGTTTTTCAGCCAACTGCATAACTGCATCCAAATGGAAAGGGTTGCCCAATGTATGCGCCAGGAAGATGCACTTGGTTTTTGGGGAAATAGCCTTTTCCAAGGCTTCGGGATCGATATTGTAAGTAGGAATATCGACATCGACAAAGACGGGAACCAAACCATATTGCACAATGGGCGCTACGGTAGCCGGAAAACCGGCCGCTACGGATATGACTTCGTCGCCGGGTTTCAAACGTCGGTCGCCTAATTTCTCTGAGGTGAGCGCTGAAAATGCCAACAAATTTGCCGACGATCCGGAATTGGTCAATAAAACATGCTCAACTCCCAAAAAATCAGCAATCTTTTCAGAAAATTCTTCCGAAAAACGTCCCTCTGTCAGCCAAAAATCAAGAGATGCTTCAACTGCATTAATCAATTCTTTTTCATCGAAAACCCTTCCTGCATAATTTATACGGGTTTTACCCGGAATAAACGCCTCCCGAGCAAATTTAATCTGATGATACGCTATCGTTTTTGCAATAATTTCTTGTCGTAAACTTTTTATATCCATTGGTTTTTAGTTATTAACTTTTAACTCTCAAAATATTGTAGTATTTGTTTTTCACAGAATGAACGCATCTCTACCCCTTGCTTATAGGCTTTTGTCCATTCTACAATGTTATTAATCGCCGTTTCGATATCCCATTTCGGATACCATCCCAATCGTGTTTTTGCTTTTGAACAATCTAATTTCAGGCAGGTCGCTTCATGCGGCTGAGGATTTGTATCTATCTCATAAGATGCATCTTCACCCCACAAATTACATAATTTACCTATCATCCATTCCACCGTTTTAGCATCCGAATCATTGGGTCCAAAATTCCAAGCTTCAGCATATTTACTACCATCCATCAACAGTTTGGCGCCCAGCATCAGGTAGCCCGACAACGGTTCCAAAACGTGCTGCCATGGCCGTATTGCGTATGGACTGCGGATTTTCACTTTTTCGCCATGGCCGATTGTCCGTATAAAATCGGGTATCAAACGATCCGACGCCCAATCACCCCCACCGATAACATTTCCCGCACGGGCGGAAGCCAATGCTACCTGATGCGTTTTTCCGTAATCTGCCGGATTGAAAAACGAACTTCGAAAAGAAGACGTTACCAGTTCCGAACAAGCTTTACTATTCGAATACGGGTCATAACCTCCCATCGGCTCATTTTCACGGTATCCCCACAACCATTCTCTGTTTTCGTAACATTTGTCGGTCGTCACATTTACCACCGCACGCACTGATTTTGTGTGACGTATGGCTTCCAGCAAATTGACTGTTCCCATCACATTGATAGAATAGGTATCTAGGGGATTTTTATAAGAATCTCTGACCAAAGCTTGGGCTGCCAAATGAATAACCATATCCGGCTGCACTTCCAATAAAGCTTTTGATAGCGCTTGATAATCCCTTACGTCTGCAATATAAGAAGTGATTAATTCCTTGATTTTAGCCACTTCGTACAACGAGGGATTTGTTGGCGGATTCAATGCATATCCATACACTTCAGCGCCTAATTGATTTAACAAAAGGCACATCCACGAGCCTTTAAATCCGGAATGCCCGGTAAGAAATACTTTTTTACCTTTATAGCTATTCAATAAATCTACCATATTTTCCACTTGGCTTTATTTTGTTCCCAGACTGCTTCCAACTCGTTTTTATCGCGCAACGTATCCATCGGACGCCAAAAACCTGTATGTTTGAATGCCACCATTTGATTGTTTTTCGCCAGATTTTCCATAGGAGCGCGTTCCCATATTGTAGAATCACCGGCAATATGGTCAAATACTTGCGGTTCGCATACAAAAAAACCGCCATTAATCCATGCCCCATCTCCGCTGGGCTTTTCTTCAAATGAAGTAACCGAATCATTTTCATCAAAAACCAATGCCCCAAACCGTCCGGATGGTTGTACTGCCGTAACCGTACAATATTTATGATTCCTTTTGTGAAATTCCACCAAGGCTTTAATATCAACATCACTGACGCCATCGCCGTAAGTCAGCATAAAAGTTTCATTTCCAATATAGGATTGAATCCGTTTTATGCGTCCTCCGGTCATCGTATCAATACCGGTATCAACTAAAGCTATTGTCCACGGTTCGACATGGTTATTGTGTACCGTAGTTATATTGTTCTTCAAATCAATAGTAACATCCGACTGATGCAAGAAATAATTGACAAAATATTCTTTGATAACATATCCCTTATAACCCAGACAAACCACAAAATCGTTGTATCCGTATGATGAATATATTTTCATGATGTGCCAAAGAATCGGCATTCCGCCAATTTCGACCATCGGCTTGGGTCTCACAACCGTCTCCTCAGATAAACGGGTTCCTAAGCCTCCCGCTAAAATAACTACTTTCATAATTTTTGTAAAGAAAAAATTTTGACATGACAGCATTGCTGAATCCGCATGTCAAACTTGTTTTTGGTGTCTTTAAATTTTATCATGAACTTGATTACGCTCACTTTACTTTATATAGCATCTCTTTGTTATGTAGCAATGAAGATAAGTCAGCGTTTTGAAACGCCTTGTGCGCCACCGCTTCCACCACTGCCTCAAACTTCCCGTCCGGCATTTCCGTCAAAACCGCCAATCCGTATTCATGCATTACCTCCTCCGTACTCGCCCACGGGTCATAAATCGTCACATTCGTTCCATATTCTTTCAGCGCCTTGACCACATCCACCACCTTGCTATTCCGTATATCCGGGCAATTCTCTTTGAAAGTAATCCCCAGCACCAGAACATTCGCGCCTTTTACCTGTATCCCCTGTTTGATCATCTTTTTCACCACTTCGCTTGCCACATATTCGCCCATTGTATCGTTCATCCGGCGACCGGCGAGGATGATTTCGGGATGATAACCGTATTCCTGCGCTTTCTGCGCCAGGTAATAGGGGTCAACGCTGATGCAGTGTCCGCCAACCAATCCCGGCTTGAAAGGCAGGAAATTCCATTTCGTTCCGGCAGCCTCCAGGACGGCATTGGCATCAATACCCATCCTGTCGAAAATCTTTTTCAGTTCATTGACAAAAGCGATGTTGATGTCGCGTTGGGAATTTTCGATTACTTTGGCCGCTTCCGCTACGCGAATCGTCGGCGCCAAATGTGTGCCCGCCGTGATCACCGAAGCATATAAATCATTTACTTTTTCTCCGATTTCGGGTGTAGAACCCGAAGTCACTTTTTTGATTTTTTCGACCGTATGTTCCTTATCGCCCGGATTGATTCGTTCGGGCGAATAACCGGCGAAAAAGTCTATGTTAAATTTCAAGCCGGAAGTTTTCTCAACAACCGGAATGCAATCTTCTTCCGTGGCGCCCGGATAAACCGTTGATTCATAAATTACGATATCTCCCTTGCCGATTACCTTACCCACCGTTTCACTGGCTTTGTACAAAGGGCTTAAGTCGGGACGGTTGTTTTTATCGACCGGCGTGGGGACGGTTATAATATAGTAATTGCAGTTTTTAATGTCGTTCAAATCGGAAGAGCAGAAAAGTCCTGTTTGATTGGGAGATTGCGGGTCATCCTGAACTTGATTCGGGACCTCCCAATGGCAAGTGCATAGAACCGATTGAAGAATGGATGCTTCCACCTCTAAGGTTTTGTCTATTCCGGACATCAATTCTTCCACCCGTTTTTTATTTATATCAAAACCTACGACCGGATATTTGGTAGCAAACAACCGAGCCAAAGGCAATCCCACATAACCCAATCCAATAACCGCTATTCGTATCATAATTTATAATTCATAATTCCCCAAAGTACCATTCCACCGCCTCCTTAAGTCCCTGTTTGAAACTGTATTGCGGTTGATAGTGCAATAGTCTTTGCGCTTTTTCAATACTTGCCAAAGAATGGGGAATATCACCCAAACGGTTTGGGCCGTGTACCACTTCCACATCGGCGATGGCCGGATCAAATTCGCTTAAATACGCTTTCAGGTAATTTGCCAATTGATTCAAATTGGTTCTTTCCCCATAAGCCGTATTATACACGGTATTCAAAGCCTCCGGATTTTGCGTTTCAAGCGCCAGCAGATTCATTTGAACCACATTTTTTATATAGGTGAAATCGCGGGAATAGTCGCCGTCGCCATTGATGACCGGCGATTCGTGCCGTATCAGTTTTTTTACAAACAATGGAATAACCGCTGCATACGCGCCATCCGGGTCTTGCCGTTGGCCGAATACATTGAAATAGCGCAAGCCGATACATTCCATATTGTAGGTTTTGGCAAAAACATCGGCATACAGTTCGTTCACATACTTTGTGACGGCATAAGGAGAAAGCGGTTTCCCTATTTTGTCTTCGATTTTCGGCAAAGCAGTCGAATCGCCGTAAGTAGAAGAACTGGCTGCATAAACAAAACGTTTTACTTTTGCATCCCTTGCTGCTACCAGCATGTTCAAAAAGCCGGAAACATTGACTTCGTTGCTTGTGACGGGGTCTTGGATAGAACGGGGAACAGAGCCTAAAGCGGCTTCATGCAACACATATTCGGCGCCTTCAATCGCTTTCCGGCAATCCGACATATTCCGGATATCTCCGATAATCAATTGAAAATTTTTATTATGTAGAAACGAAAGTATATTTTCAATTTTTCCGGTAGAAAAATTATCTAAGCAAACAACGGAATATTGCTGTTCCAACAATGCTTCGCAGAGATTGCTCCCTATAAATCCGGATCCGCCGGTTACTACTATTTTTTTTCGGTCCATCAATTATTGTGCAGTAGCGCTGTGAAATTTTTATTAATTATAACAACAGGTAGAAAAACAATACAAAATATGCCTGTTTTTAAGCCCAAAGAAAGATATAGATTATTTATTTCCACGTATCTCGAAAATAAAAATTCAAGCGCAAATACGCTTATTGCTAATAATACAGGCACAAATAACTGCTTGAAAAACGGGATGATGGACTGTCTTAACGCCTTCTTTATTAGTATGTAATACGCTGAAAAAAAATTTAAACCGAAAGCAATTAATAAGAAATAGGCTATTGCCTCCAGATTATTAAACAAAAACACAGCAATCAGAATAGCGCTAACCATTATTGATGTAGTTAAAAGTCCGGCAAAAAAGAGACGCTTTGTATCATTAGCCGCCTGAAAAATAGAACCGGAACTTGAAAGTATCACTTGAATTCCGATGCTCCATGCTAATATTTCAAAAACCGGAATCGAAGCTATCCATTGATCGCCAAAAATGAGCAATATCAATTCTTTCGCACTAAAATGTACAAATACCGATAAAGGTAATCCTATTAGCGCTAATAGTTTTACGATTTTTAAATAAGCATTATATATTCTTTGTTTATCATCCTGAAAATCGGAAAAGAAAGGCTGTATTACAGGTGTCAGTACATTAGTCAAATTGTCCACCGGCATAAGCATCAGGCGATATGACTTTTCGTAGTATCCCAATGCTGCGGGAGATAGAAATTTTCCAATTAACAATTTATCCAAATTCCGGGAAAAATAGTTGATAAATCCAAACAAAAATTGATAAATAGAAAACCGTGCTATTTTTTTTAAAGATAAAATATTTATGCTTGCTATTTTTATCGGACGATGCAGGTAATTGACTGAAAATGTCAATATGGTGGATGACATTGAATGGATAAGTAAGGCATAGATTCCCCAATCCATTAATGCGGCGAAAATACCCAATGTTCCACAAATTAATTGTATAGATAATTGTCGAAACATTAAAAATTTGAAATTCTTTTCTTTTAAGAGCAGCGCATTCGGCACAATATTCGTGCATGCAAACAGGATTGTTATTGAGAATAATTGGCATATATTCTTCAAAACAGGCTGCTTATAAAAAGAACTCACCAACGGCGACAAGGAGAAAAATACAATAGCCAATGTCAGTCCGACAAGAATAGTAAAAGAAAAAATAACATTAATATCTTGCTTCGACAATTCTTTTTTTTGTATGATGGCAGGACCAATTCCCAATTCGCCTAATAAACCAAAGAAAACAACCAATACACTAACGATCGCTACTGTTCCAAAATCGTCAGGAGTAAGCAATCTTGAAAGTATTGCCATAATAACCAGTCCAATTAATATGCTGCTGTATTTTGTTACGGCAATATAGATTGTACCTGAGATGAATTGTTTTCTTAATGACATTTGGACAATAAGTTTGAATATGTTTTATAAATTAACGTCATGGCTAAATTTTTTCCAAATAAGCTCCCGGAATATAAGTGGTAGCCAGCGAAAACAATCCTTCCAAGCGTACCACAACCCTTTTGTGTCCTTTTATCCGTATTAATTCTCCTTCTATACCTGCAAAATCGCCCTTGATGACCCTTACCCTGTCGCCTTTTTTCAGATTGGCGTTTTCGATCCGGACGGCTGATTCGGAAAAATCCAGCAAAAACATAAAATCCTGCATCTGTTTATCCGGAACAATCAGCAATTGATGGGTTTCAAGATGTCGCATATAGTTGATCCGTATCTGTGATTCGGCAGGTAGCAACAAGGCAGTCCTGCGATTTGTACGGATAAACAGCAAACCCGGCACCAAAGGTTTTTCTTTTTTCTTTTTTTTCCCTGCCCGTTCTACCATTACCGTATGTAAAGGGATGAAATGTTCTACATTTATTTCATCCAACCAGGCATGTATCTTTTTTTCCGTTTGGTATTTGACCTTAGCCGCATACCAATGCTGCTCATTTTTATCCATAGCTTCGCTTCCTTAATTTTCAGTTGGAAAATCAAGATTCATAAAAACTTTTTAACCCATTCCCTCCGTCAGACCCTTAAAACAGGCGCCTGATTTTGGGTGTTTATAATCACAGATACGGTTGTTGAGAAAGATAAACGATTAAAACAAGCGTTTATTTTTTGTCTTCCGTATAATAATTGTGTTTGTTTTTTCCATAACCATAACCGTAACCATAGCCATACGAATTTTTGTTCGGCGCTGCATTTAATACAACCGTCAGGTTATGCAATTTATGTTGTCTGTACAGCGATTCTATTTCCGGCAAAGTTGATTTCCATGTATAACCGGCGCGGGTCACGTAAATCGTGGCATCGACAAACCGATTGATTTGGAAAGCATCCGCCGTCAATCCTACCGGCGCCGTATCCACTATGATGTAATCGTACCTTTCTTTGAGTACTTCAAAAAGTATCTCCAATCGATCGGATAACAAAAGTTCTGCCGGGTTGGGTGGAAACACGTGAACCGGAATTATATCCAAGTATTCGTTGTATGCACTCATTTTATAGATAATATCCCGCAACTCAATCGACGGATCGGACAGGTACATGGCAAGCCCTTTTGTGGGATTCATATCCAAAGTCTTTTTCAGTTCCGACTTACGCATATCTATATCTACCAGTAAAGTTTTCCGCTTCAATGTAGCCATACTCATAGCCAGATTCTGAGAGAAGAAACTCTTTCCTTCTCCGCTGTGGGACGAAGTAACCATGATAACTTTGGCTTTTTCACCGGAAACAATAAATTGCAGGTTGGAGATGATGATCCGGATTTTTTCTGCTATCCCTGAACTGAGATTCAGTACAGGAAACACTTTTTGGAGCTTATTGACGGGAATATCTCCCAAAAAGGGCGCTTTGATAATCCGCTGTAGTTGCTCTTTATTCCGTAATTTGTTGTCTAATAAGTCTTTTGCGTAGATAAAGAGGATGGGAATCAGCAGTCCCAAGAGAATAGCGGCCAATAATATGATGTTACTTTTTGGTGCAACTTTAAGCAGGCCGTATTTGGGCGGGTCTATTACCGTCAGGTTCGGTGTGGCCAAGGCCAAAGACAGACCCGTTTCTTCCCGCTTCTGCATTAGGTAGATAAACAAATTCTCCTTGATATTTTTTTGCCGGTACAGTTCGTTGGACTCCCGCGCCTGGGTGGAAAGTCCGCGTGCCTTGCTGATATAGGTATTTTCCTGTTTTCTGAGGCCTGTTAACATTGTTTCCAGACCGGTTTCAGAAATATTGATACCTTTCAACAGGTTGTCTTTCAACATGGTGATATTGCGATCATATTCCTTCACAGCCGCATTTCGGTCCGTCATCCCGATCGTATTTTTGTTCTTGGCCAATATCTCTTCGTTGTATTTCTGCACCAAACTCAAAACGGTATTGTCGGTTAGCCCGACATTGGCCGGGGCTACATTTCCCGCATTATTGGGATTCGTCAGAAAAGATTTGATGGAGTTCAGGATATTCACTTGCGTGGACACGTCTGCAATTCTTTTCTCATAATCGCTGGAAGAAGAAAGGAACAGATTGGCCTCTGTGGCAATATCTGTTATGCCCTGGATCCGGGCATAATTTTCTACATTTCTTTCAGCTGTATCCAATTCCCCGGAAATATCCAACAGTCGTTCATCTATGAAACGAATCGTATTGTTCGCTACAAAATTTTTATCATCAATGGTTTGCTTGTTGTAGGTATCGATTAGGGTATTGATAATCTCTTCTCCTTTCTTCGGAATCGTTGTTACCATTGATATTTCTACAACGCTGGTTGTATTGCTTACAGGTGTGATCTGTACGTTGGGGGCATAATCAGGGCGGTTGATTACGACTTCTATCGGGAAACTATCTTCCGTTCCAAACGGATTTTTTTCAAAAGTCAATAATCCCCACGGGGAACGGACTTCTTCGCCAATCTGGAAATTTTGATGAAAATCTTCTCCGTTCGACCGGATCGAATAGGTAGAATCTACCCGGTTAAGCGTAAAAGACCCGTCTTTCAATTGATTTTCCACTTTCACAAAAAGAGGCGTATTGTTGTATATTTCCTGGTTTTTGATTTTTCCTTCCTTGAAATAAGAAACGCCGATTTTCAAACTGTCGACCACTTTTAGCAGCAAGGACTTGGATTTGACCAGTTCCACCTCATTGTCAAAAGTATTATTGGGAACAAAAATACCTAAATCTTCAAAAGCATTGTATTCCATTTTGCGCTGGGCATTTTTGCTGTTTGTGAGCAATACTTTTGCAGAAACTTTGTATTCACTGGTAGTATAGTGCAAATACAGCCCTGCGATTGCGACACAAACTACAAGTGAAATGATGAAAAATTTCCAATGCTGTAAATACCGGAAAAGAATTTCGATCACAGATATCTCTTCCTGTAGTTCAATGTCTGTTTGATTCTGTATAGATTCCATGTTGTATTGATTTAATTATTTGAAACGAAAGAAGAATGATGTGGCTGTTACCAATATGGACAACACCGACACGATAATCGACAAATTAGGCGTGAAGTTAGACGCATTTCTGGCAATACGTTTATTTTGTTGCACATAGAGGATATCGTTTTGCTGGAGGTAGTAGCTATCCGAATAGAAAAGCGAAGCTGAAGTCATATCCACATGGAAAAACTTTTTTTCACCATTTTCGACCCTGCAAATCAAGACGTCGTTCCGGTTACCGTAAATGGTCATATCGCCGGCCATAGCCAAGGCTTCCGGAATAGAAATTTTTTCGTCTCGGATGATGTAATCACCGGGTCTGGAGACTTCGCCTAAGACAAAAATTTTATAGTTGAGAAACCGGATATTGACCACCGGATTTTCAATTTCCTGAGCTATTTTCTCTACGAGCAAGGCTTCTGCTTTTGCTTTCGTCAATCCGGCCAGATGAACTTTACCGATAACGGGGAAATTGATATTTCCTTCTTCATCCACTAAATAACCGCTTAATTCTATATTGTTGGCGTTAAACATTCCGCTGTTTTCCATTTTGACATTGAAAGGGGCTGCTGCCAGTTCGTTTAATGCGGAAACGGTAATCCTCAGATTGTCGTTTTCTATTATTTGCGACTGGTATTTTGCCGTATTTGCGTATTGGTCATATCCCGGTGGTATTTCGTCAATATCCTGAAAATAAAGTACTTTTTTTGTAGATCCGCAACCGGTTAAAATAAAAATAGCGAGAAAAAGCGCTATTATGGAAAAGGTACGTTTGTTGTTATTTGTCATTATTATTATAATTTTAAAAAGAAATCATACAAAGCGCTCTGATATTCATTCAACGATTTCTCATCGCCCGAATACTGAATATCCACTGCTAATTCATTTACATACTGCATTTTTACACACAGAGCGTAAAAAAACGCCGATATGGTTAAAAAAATCCTGTTCATCTTCGTTACTCCTTTGACAATTAATATTGTATAGCTTATTCACACTAAAAAAATTTTAGTATCAATAATATCGCCTCTCAACTAAAATCGACTGCAAACTTAGCAATAAAAATTAATATTTCCAAGAAGAAACGCAAAATTTGCATTTTTTTATCTACCTTTGTCACCGATATCTTTAGGGGTGCCCTTTCGGGCTGAGATCATACCCTTTGAACCTGAACAGGTTAATTCCTGCGGAGGGACAAAGATTGCCGCCGACCGGCAAAATTTCCTTATCGAAATTTCCATCTCATTTCCCCTTTTTTGTTTAATTAGTCGAAACAGTTTTTTTATGCAGTTTCGGCACAAAATGTTTTTATAATGAAAAGGGTTTTCCTATGTTTTCTGGCAAGCGCATTGCCATTGACCGCAGTCTTTGCGGAAGAAATTGAAAAAGACAGTTCCAAAGTAATGAACCTCCGGGAAGTAGAAGTCATTTCTTTCCGGGCTGGCGCCAAAACGCCGGTAGCTTACGCCAATATGGACAAGCAAACCGTCGAAAAGTATAATTTCGGACAGGACATACCGTTTCTGCTCACGCTGACACCTTCCGTTATTGCTACTTCCGATGCCGGAACAGGCATCGGTTACACAGGATTCCGCATCCGCGGAACGGATGCCAACCGCATCAATATCACCACCAACGGTATTCCCCTGAACGATTCCGAATCGCATGGCGTTTTCTGGGTAAACATGCCGGATTTTGCTTCATCGCTCGAAGACCTCCAAGTACAACGCGGCGTCGGGACTTCCACCAATGGCGCAGGCGCTTTCGGCGCTTCGATAAACATGAAAACAGGTCATATCCCGTTGGAGGCTTACGGTGAATTTAACGGGAGCTATGGCTCTTTCAATACAGCGAAAGCGACATTCAAAACCGGAACGGGTATCATCAACGAGCATTGGGCTTTCGACGCCCGGCTCTCGTCCATCAATTCCGACGGATTTATCGACCGGGCAAGCGTCGATTTGAAATCCTACTTTGCCCAAGGCGCTTACTTCAACAACAACACTTTGCTGAAATTCATCACTTTTGGAGGCAAAGAAAAAACTTACCATGCTTGGGATGGCGTTCCCGATTACATCCTCTTCCCGGCAGACGCTGCGGCGGAAGCCAACAGGACTTACAACCCTTCGGGCTATATAGGGGATGATGAAAACGGAAATCCCCTGTATTACAAAAATCAAACGGACAATTACCAACAAACGCATTACCAGCTCAGCCTCCTGCAAGTGCTGAATCCGAACCTGAACCTGAACGTTTCCCTGCACTACACCAAAGGTTTGGGTTATTACGAGGAATACAAAACCAGACGCAGCCTGCAAGAATACGGTTTGAATCCGTTCGTCTCGGATGGTGAAACCGTGAAGAAAAGCGATTTGGTGCGGCAAAAACATTTGGATAATGATTTCGGCGGCGCGATTTTTTCTTTGGATTACAAGCGCGAACGATGGAATATTTCCTTAGGCGGAGGAGCTAACCGTTACGACGGAAGGCATTTCGGATACCTTACCTGGGTCAAAAATTATTCCAACGATAACCGTTTCTTCCCGGAGCAGGAATATTACCGGAGCAAGGGCGAAAAATTCGATGCCAACATTTACCTGAAAGGAAATTATCAACTCACGGAAGCCTTGAGCCTGTATGGCGATTTACAATTCCGAAGCATTGACTATAAAATCAATGGAAAAAACGATACCTGGGATTGGTTGATAGCGGAAATGCAAAACCTCGATGTCCGTGAAAATTTCCGCTTTTTCAATCCGAAAGGCGGTCTGTTTTACCAAATCAATTCCGGCAACCAAGTCTATGCTTCTGCGGCTTTAGCGCATCGCGAACCCAATCGGAATAATTATACCGATGCCGGCGTCAACGAAATTCCCCAACCGGAACGTCTGACCGATTACGAATTAGGCTATAAATTCAACAACCGGATTTTTGCCGTCGGCGTAAACTTGTATTACATGCTTTACAAAGACCAATTGGTGCTGAACGGAAAAGTCAACGAGATAGGCGAACCCCTGACTTCCAATGTCCCGGACAGTTATCGCACCGGCATCGAACTGACGGCAGGTATCCGGATACTCCCTTCCCTGAAATGGGACGGAAACCTGACACTCAGCCGGAATAAAATCAAAAACTATACGGAATATGTGGTGGTTTACGATGCCGACGGCAATGCGGAAGCTGCACAACAAGCCGATAACTACGGCACTACCAATATTTCCTATTCGCCGGATGTAATCGCCAACAGTCTGTTTTCCTTCGAATACAAATCGTTCAACGCCGGATTCCATTCCAATTATGTCGGCAAACAATACTTGGACAATACCGGAGCAACAGACCAAAACCTCGCCGAAACCGGCAAAAAAGAAAGAAGTATCGACGCTTATTTTTTGAATAACCTTCGATTGGCTTATGATTTCCAATTGAAAGGCATGAAAAAATTGTCAATCAACTTATTGGTAAACAATATTTTCAACGAACAATACGAAAGCAACGGCTGGGTATGGTCCTGCTATTACCGGCAAGCCGACGGTAGCCTCGAACCCTACACCGAAAAGAGCTATTTTCCGCAAGCGGGAACGAATGTGCTGGCGAATATTGTCTTGCGGTTTTAGCCGCTCAAACGAAAGGAAAAATTTACGGTAACAGGAACGACAACTGACGCACTCCGTCTTCCTGTTCCGTAATTTCCACAAAAACAGTATGATCCGGCAATAAGGCTTCCACTTTTTCCGGCCATTCGATAAAACACAGGGCGCCGCTTTCGAAGTAGTCTTCCGTTCCGATATTCAGCGCCTCCTCAATTGAATTGATTCGGTAAAAATCGAAATGGTAAATCAAGTCTTCGGTCGTCTCCGAACGGTATTCATTGACGATGGCGAAAGTAGGGCTGTTAATCACATCGGATACGCCCAAGGCTTCGCATACGGCTTTGATAAAAGTGGTTTTCCCCACACCCATTTTTCCGTAGAAAGCAAAAACGGTACGCCGGTCCATTTGTCGGATAAATTCCTCGGCGGCATCCCGGATGGAAGCCGGATTTTTAATTTGTAAAACGAACATGCTTTATTATAATTTTACCCAATTCCGGTGCAAAGATAATAAAAATCTGTTTTATACCTTATTCGTGAATTATCCTTCGCAAACACACAAAATATTCAGGTTTTATTTATAACTTTGCACTTTCCATTGTATACAACAACAAAGTTTTTAAAACTGTTCGAGAAAAAAATGCAAAATACGGCGAAATATAAGCAAATCTTATCTTCTCAAAAGGGCATGTTGGCATTGACCCTTGTATTCGGGTTTATTTATGAGGCAATCCTGTCCTTACAAGGTTTTGACCTGTGCGACGAAGGGTCTGCATTAACCGTTTATCAACAGATATTTACTTGTCCGTCTTCCGTTGAATACCAGTTTCTCTACTATTTAGGCGGAGTAGTCGGAGGCGTGTGGCAGATTTTATTCGGTTTCGGAGGTATCTTGTCTTTTCGGATTTTCACCGTCATTACGCTTGTCTTAACCATTTACTTTACCTGGCTGACGGTTAAGGATTACATAGCGCCTGTTGTTATTCCGATAGCCGTTTTTCTGGTCTTGCTGATGAGTAATTTCGGGATAATGGTTTTCTTTCACGATTACCTGACAGCCTTGTTGGTTGCCGTTTCGGCTTATTGGATACTGAAAGGATTACATTCGGGCGATTATCGCGCTTTGTTTTGGGGCGCTTTGTTTTGTGGTGTGAATATTTTTACAAGAATTCCCAACATCAGCATGCTTGCTTTGGCCGGTCTGCTTTTCATCGATTTTTACTATGAAAGAAACAGTAAAAGGTTTTGGAAAAACATATTGTATAGTGCCGCCGGATTGTTGGCCGGAATCGGTTTGGTCTTGTTGTTGATGCTGATACTCGGCCATTTGGATATTTTCACGCAAAGTGTTTTCGACAATCTTTTTTCCAAAGGCTCCCATGCCGATAGTCCGCATAATTTTTCCAAATTACTTACGGTTTATGTGCGTAATTATGTACATATTGCGCTCTACACGCTTGTTTTTGCCGGTTCTGTCTTTTTGTTTTCCCGTGTATACAACCGTTTTAACAGTAAATGGATAAAAGCCGCCGCTATCATTTGCTTTTCCTGTGTGGCAATTACAGTTTCCCTGTTTGCTTTCAATAACGAAAAATATTATGCACTGATACTTTCCCCATTGCTTGTTTCCTGTTATATAGACAGAAAAAACAAATCTATTATTTTATTGAATGTCGCATCATTGATTATCATGTTCTGTCTTCCTTTGGGAAGTGATGTCGGGGTAATGAATATGGGATATTTTTGTGTCTGGTTAGCCGGTTTTATGGCGGTACATCATGTTTACCGGCTTATTCACTATAAAGTCCGGCGTAAAAACAATTCTTATCTCGTTTTGTTTTCTGTATTTTATTTTCTTTATGTGGGTTACGGTCTCTATGTGGTATCCCGGAATGCTTATTACGACAGAGGAAGTCGGCTTGAGAAACGATTCAGGGCAAAAAATGATAAATTTACAGTTTTTGCCACTGAAGAAAAAGTAAAAGAAATTGATATCCTCTTGTCGGAATTGGCTAAATATGTAAAAAAAGGCGATTATTTGTTTTGTTTCGAATCCTTACCGATGATTCATTATCTAACTGAGACAAAGCCGTATATAGGAAATCCGTGGGTGTGGGTGTATGACCCGGATGCATTCCGGAAGCATTTGGATAAATCGGTGGTTGAAATTCCTTTGCCGGTTGTTGTGAGGCAAAAATGTCAGCCGATAGGTGGCTATTGGACGACTAATTTTACGCATCACAAAACGGATATCGACAAAAATGCGTACGATTACTTTTACAAGATGGAAAGTATCAATTATTTTGAAAAGTTTCTCGCAGACAATCGGTACCGGATTACATGGGAAAACGATTTGTTTGTTATTTACACACTACCTTGAATGATTTATTATGCCGAATGATTCCTGTTCGTCCCCTTTTCTCAAACTTGTTGCAGAAGACTTGCTCAAACGGTTTGGAACCGATTTGGCAGAGGTGACGCTTGTTTTCCCCAACAAAAGGGCGCGTTTGTTTTTCAACCGGTACCTGTACAAAGCCGTCAACCGTCCGCTTTGGGCGCCGCAATATCTCACTATCGACGAACTTTTTGAGCGTGCGTCCGCATATCACAAAGCGGATATGCTTCAACTGACAGGTGACTTGTATTTAGCGTATATAGAAGTTTACAATGCCGGAAACAAGCATCCTTCGACGGAAACATTGGATGAGTTTTTCTTTTTCGGGGAAATTCTCCTGAAAGATTTCGATGATGTGGACAAAAACTTAGTTGACGTCCGTTCGCTGTTCGGTAATCTGCTGGATTTGGATCAATTAAAAGATGATTTTTCTCATTTATCCGAAACGCAACGGGAAGCGCTCAGTCGCCATTTCAAGGATGTATTTGACAATGTATTCTCAGGCGGAAGTGTTTTGAAAAATGCGTTTTGGTCTGTTTGGAATATTCTTGGGGATGTTTATCATACATTTCGGGAAAAACTGAAAGCGCAGTCCGTCGCCTATCCGGGTATGCTGATGCGGGAAATTATTGAGGATGAAACGCTTGAATTTAAGGGCAAACAATATGTCTTTGTCGGATTCAACGTCTTGAACAAGTGTGAAAAATCTTTGTTCAAAAGATTGAAAGACAAATCTTTGTTTTATTGGGATTACGATGTTTATTACCTTGACAAAGAAGCGGGACGATTTATTACAGACAATATCCGCGCTTTCGGTTCGGCAATGCCTGCTGTCCGTTTCGATTCTTTTCTGGCACAGAAAAAAGACATCCGGTTTTTGGCTTCTTTTTCCGAAAGCGGACAATCGGGTGTTATACCTGCTTGGATTGATTCCCTGCAAAAGCCGTCCGATTTCACGGACCCGGATTCGGCTATCGTACTTTGCAATGAAGCGATATTGCCCGTTGTAATGCATGCCATTCCTCCGGAAAAAGTGGAAAATGTGAATATCACCATGGGGTTTCCGATTACCCAAACGCCTGTTGCCGCTTTTATCCGGGCGTTGACCGAACTCCAGACCAAGGCGTATGTATCTTCCGGCGCTTTTCATTACAAACAGGTTTTGCAGGTATTGCGGCACCCTTATACTTCGCTTATTTTTCCGGAAGCCGGAGAAACGGAACGTACCATTGTGCACAACCATATCTTTTTTCCCGGCAGTGAGATATTGAAAAATGAAATTCTTTTCACCTACGCCGCTACTACTGTCGATTTATGCCTTTACCTGCTGAAAGTTATAGAAATTTTGGGAAAAACGTATAAGAACAAGCCTTTTTTCGAAGGCGTTTATGACGGATTGTACAGTGAATCGATTTTCAGGGCCTACCAAACAATCAACCGGCTGTATGGTTTGTTGTCGTCCGGCGCCTGGCAATTGGAAAAACCGACTTTTCTCCGTTTGATACGCAAAATGCTGGCGGCGATTCAGGTTCCTTTCCATGGAGAACCCGTCAAAGGTCTACAAGTGATGGGCCTTTTGGAAACACGTGCTTTAGATTTCAAAAATCTGCTTATTTTAACTGTAAACGAAGGATTTATGCCGGGTAATAATGACGAAAATTCCTTTATCCCTCATTTTCTGCGCGAACGGTTCGGAATGTCTACCATTGACCATCAGGATTCGATTTTCGCATACTATTTTTACCGTTTGATTCAACGGGCAGAAAAAATCACTTTTGTTTACAATACGGACAAAACGCAAACAGGAAAAGCCGAAATGAGCCGTTTTCTCCTCCAACTGCTGATTGACAGGCGTTTAAACATTGAGAGATTTACGCTTCAATCGCAAATAAACCCTTTGCAAGCGCTACCTGTCCTTATTCCTAAAACCGGAGAAATTATCCGGCAAATCAAGCATAAATACGATTTTAACACCCATCCGGAAGCAAGTCCCCTTACCCCTTCCAGCCTGAATACTTTTATTGATTGTTCGCTCCGTTTTTACCTGCAAAAAATAAAAGGGTACGAAAGCGCTGATGATTTATCCGATGAATTGGATGCTTCCGTTTTCGGAACGATTTTTCATCATTCGGCTGAATTGTTGTATCGGGATATAGGCCGGATTGGAGAACAAAAAAACTTTTCGCCTTTCACGGTGCGAAAAGAACAGTTGGATGTTTATTTATCGGCGGATTCGGATTACCTCGTCAAAAAATTGGTTGCCAAAGCTTTCGAAAAGCATTATTTCATGGGCAGAGTAGTCGGTGAATCGCAATATAATGGGGAACAATTGATTAATTTCCGTGTAATTTGTAAGATGCTGAAGCGTTTGATAGCGTTTGACAAGAATCGTACACCCTTTACTATTGTCGGTTTGGAATGGAAAAATTATGATTTTTTCGATTTGGATACAGCCGGTGTGAAACTCAAAATCGGTGGCATTATTGACCGGATGGATGAAAAAGAGGGTAAAATTGAGATTTTCGACTACAAGACAGGCGGATCGGCCAAACCCTACAAAACCTTAGCCGAATTGGTCACGGAAAAAGATAAACGGGCGTCACATATTTTCCAGACCTTTGTTTATGCAGCGATATTGATACGGCAACAGCAATTTCAACTGCCTATAGTGCCGGCTTTGTTGTATATGCAGGATGCAGGCAAAGAAAATTATTCCCCTGTAATAATATATGAAAAAGAACCTGTTGAAGATTTTAGAAACCTCAATTCCGAATTTGAAAAATTGCTTGTACAAAAAATAAGCGATCTGTTTAATCCGGAAATTCCGTTTCAACAGACCGCTTATGTAAATAATTGCACCTATTGCGAATTCAAAGAAATGTGCAACAGGTAATTTACTTTTTCCCAGCAGATTTTTTTTCGGCTACCGCTTCTGTATTTGTGCAAGAAGAGGCTTTTGCATCGGATTTTTTTTCTGCACAGCATGCTTTTGTTTCACCCGCCTTCGCGTCGGATTTTTTTTCTGCACAACAATCTTTTCCTTCTGACTTATGTTCCGAACAGCATTCTTTTTTGTCGCTATTCTCTACTTTTGCCGGTGTTTTCTCTTTTTTGTCCTGAGCCATAACGGTAAGAGAAACAGAAATTGTCAAGGCTAAAACCATGACTGCTGAAAGTAATACCTTTTTCATACGCTAATAATATATTTATAAATATTGCGGCAAAGGTAAAGCATTTTTTGCATTTTATGTATAAACAGGTAATTAAATAAATTTAAAATAGTATAATTATGCTTTTGCTTATCCTTATCCTTATCCTTTTGTATTGCTATATATTACTAAGGTATAAAAAATAGCTGAAAATAGACAGCTCACAGCTAAAAAGACAAAAAAAAATCGCTATTTATTATTATAGAAAAAAAAGAACTTGTATCTTTGTGGAAAATTTTTATTGAACTTTATTTATGAAGAAAATTTGTTATAAAACAATCGCTTTGTTTGTTACGGCCTATTTTTTATTGTCTGTTTTTTCTTGTAAACACAGCGTAAAAAGTAATGAAACTGTATTCGACACTATTCGTGTGGACCGTACCCATTTTTTTGCGAATGATACCTCCGGTAACTTAAAATGTCATCTGGATATTTCATTTGTTTATCCGAAATCTTTTGCAGACACCTCACAACAGAAAAAAATACAAGCTGTTTTTGTTGAGAAAATGCTGTCAAAGCAGTTTTCCTCCCTGTCTCCGGAGAAAGCAATTGAAGCCTATACCCAACAATACATCAAAGATTTTGACGCATTGTTCAATTCGGAAAATTTCAATCCGGAAGATTATGGTTCGGAAGATGAAACCGGCTTTTCATACTATCAGCACCTCAAAAACGAAATTGTTTTCAGAAAAGATAATTTCATTTCTTTTATAGTTGAAAATGAAGTATATGAAGGTGGAGCGCATGGCTCGCACTGTATATCCGCTTATGTTTTGGATACCCTTACCGGCGAACTGCTGAACCAGGAGGATTTTGCAGGCGTTAATTACAAAAAGAATGTAGCAGACATTATTATCCGGAAGATTGCAGAAGCGAACGGTGTTGAGACTGTGGAAGAATTGGAAAATACCGGTTATATCAATATCAGGGAATTAGAGCCGAACGGTAATTTTACTATTGATGATGAAGGTATTACCTATTATTTTAACGAATATGAAATTGCCGCTTTTTTCATTGGCGTCACAAAAGTATTCATTCCATACCGGGAATTTAGTATCTATCTGATTCAGGATAGTCCGATTTCTTCTTTGGCAGGCTTACAATAATAATGGAGGTTATAGAAAAATATTTTCCTGAATTAACAGAAAACCAGAAATATCAGTTTTCGGCTTTGACGGGACTTTATACGGATTGGAATGCAAAAATCAATCTTATCTCTCGCAAAGATATTGGAAATTTAGGCGAGAAGCATATTCTTCATTCGTTGGGGATTGCCAAAGTTATCCGTTTTACGGATGGTACAACGGCTTTAGATGTTGGTACGGGTGGTGGATTTCCGGGAATTCCATTGGCGATTTTATTTCCGAAAGTACGTTTTGTCTTGTTGGACAGTATTGGGAAAAAAATAAAAGTAGCCGAAAATATTGCTGCCGAAATCGGATTGGAAAATGTGGAATGTATCCGGTCACGAATAGAAGACGAAAAAAGAAAATTCGATTTTCTGCTTAGCCGTGCCGTAATGCCATTGTCCGATTTGGTGAAAGTTGGCAAAAAAAATATAGCAAAAGAACAACGAAATGCCCTTCCAAATGGTTATATCTGCTTAAAAGGAGGGGATTTGCAAGCCGAAATTTTTCCATTCAGGAATAAAGCCATCGTTTACGAACTGAGCGATTTTTTCGAAGAAACGTTCTTTCTGACAAAAAAAACAGTATATTTACCTTTTTAAATTTCGAATTTACAAACTATTGTTATGTTACAAATAAAAGTTTTTGTTTTTAATCCGGTAATGGTAAACACTTATCTCTTGTATGACGAGACAAAAGAAGCTGCCGTTATTGACTGCGGTGCATCGACAGCCGCCGAAAAAGCGCAATTGTCTGATTTTGTCAAAAATAATGGTTTGACACTGAAACAATTAGTGAATACCCACCTGCATTTCGACCATGTATTGGGTAATCGTTTCGTGTATGAAAACTATGGATTGAAACCAAAGTATAATTCGGGTGATGAGCCGATGCAAAAAACGATGTCCCGCATTTCTCCCATCAAATACGACCCGGTATTGGCCGGTGATTATCTCAACGAGAATGATGAAATTTCTTTTGGCAATACCACTTTGAAAGTCTTTCAGACACCGGGACATTCGCCCGGAAGTCTTTCTTTTTATTCCGAAAAAGACGGATGTGTTTTTACCGGTGACGCCTTGTTCCATTTAGACATCGGCCGCACAGATTTGTGGGGCGGAAATCATTCGGAATTGATTGCTTCTATCCGGGAAAAACTTTTGACTTTGCCCGCAGAAACCCTTGTCTATCCCGGTCACGAAGAACCTTCGACCATCGAGGAAGAAAAATTGTATAATCCGCATTTAAACATATTGTAATTATAAATAAGTAAATCGTAAATAAAAATATGAGTAAAGAATTCGTTTGCCGCCATGTCGGCTTGGCTGAAAAAGATGTACAAACCATGCTTTCTACACTAGGCGTTTCCCATCTTGAACAATTGATTGACGAAACTATTCCCGGAAATATCCGCTTACCCAAAGCATTGGATTTGCCGGAAGCGATGACCGAACGCGAATATGCCGAGCATATTGCTGAAATCGCTTCTAAAAATGAAGTTTTCACTTCCTATATCGGCCTGGGTTGGTACGATACGGTCACGCCTGCAGCTATCCTCCGCAATGTGTTTGAAAATCCGGTTTGGTACACTTCCTATACACCTTATCAAGCTGAAATTTCACAAGGCCGTTTGGAAGCTTTGCTCAATTTCCAAACCATGATTAGTGATTTGACAGGACTCCCTCTTGCCAACTGTTCTTTGCTGGATGAAGCTACTGCCGCCGCCGAATCGGCCAACCTGTTTTTCGGCGCCAGAAACCGGGAGCAAATCAAAAACAATGCCAATATCTTGTTTGTGGACAAGCATGTATTCGATTCAACCATTGCCGTTTTGAAAACCAGGACAGCCCCACATGGTATCGAATTGCAATGCGGAGATTACAATTCTTATGAATTTACAGACAAAGTATTCGGCGCCATAGTGCAATATCCCAATGCCGACGGTTCGATTGCAGATTATACCGAATTTGTTGCCCGGGCGAATGCTGCCGGTGTGAAAGTTGCCGTCGCTGCCGATTTACTGAGCTTGTGTATCCTGACGCCTCCCGGTGAATGGGGTGCAGATGTGGTTTTTGGAACTTCCCAACGCTTCGGAATACCGATGTTTTATGGTGGGCCATCGGCTGCTTATTTGGCTGTCAAAGAAGAATACAAGCGCATTATCCCCGGACGAATCATCGGTATTTCCAAAGACGTTTATGGAAAGAAAGCCTATCGCATGGCTTTGCAGACCCGTGAACAACATATTAAACGAGAAAAGGCGACTTCCAATATTTGTACGGCTCAAGCATTATTAGCCACAATGGCTTCTTTTTATGCTGTTTATCATGGACCGACCGGACTTAAAAATATAGCGGAAAGAGTCCATTCTTTCGCCGGTTTGTTGTCGGAAGAGTTGGCTAAATTAGGCTACGTACAAGAAAACACCTTCTTTTTCGATACCTTAAAAATCCGCTTACCGGAAAATGCTTCGATAGCCGTTTTGCAGGAAACCGCCCTCGAATGCAGGGTCAATCTGCGCTATTTCGAAGCGGGAGCTATCGGAATCAGTATCGACGAAACTACGTTGACGGAAGATATCGGCGTATTGCTCTATATTTTTACAGAAGCGCTAAAACAACCGCTTATTACGCCGGAAGAATTGAATGAAGGTATTGAAATTCCCCGAAAAATTTATTTTGATAAGCGATTCCTTCGCGCTACTCCCTATCTGACGCATCCGGTTTTCAATACTTATCGTTCGGAAACCGAATTAATGCGCTATATTAAAAAATTGGAATTACGGGATATTTCCCTTACACATTCCATGATTTCATTGGGTTCTTGTACGATGAAACTGAATGCCGCTTCGGAATTGTTGCCGCTGAACAATCCCGGATTTACAGGATTGCATCCATACGCTCCGGAAGACCAGGCAGAAGGATACCGGGAATTAATCGAAAACTTAGCTGCCTACCTGGGTGAAATAACCGGTTTGCCGGGCGTCAGTTTTCAGCCAAATTCCGGTGCAGCAGGCGAATATGCCGGTTTGATGACTATCCGGGGATACTTGAAATCGAAAGGGCAGGGCAGTCGGAATATTGTGTTGATTCCGGCATCCGCTCACGGAACCAACCCGGCCAGCGCTATACAGGCAGGATTCCAAACCATCACCGTTAAAACAGACGAATCAGGCAATACCGATATCAATGACCTGAAAATCAAAGCGGAAGAGAATAAAGATTCCTTAGCTGCCCTGATGATTACCTATCCTTCCACACATGGTATTTTTGAAACCAATATTATGGAAATCTGTCAAATCATTCACGCCAATGGGGGGCAAGTCTATATGGATGGCGCCAATATGAACGCACAGGTGGGATTGACCAATCCCGGATTTATCGGAGCAGACGTATGTCACCTGAATTTGCATAAAACATTTGCTATTCCGCATGGTGGAGGAGGTCCCGGCGAAGGGCCGATTTGCGTAACCAAGCAGTTGATTCCTTTCTTGCCTTCACATCCTGTCAAAGACGGTTCTGATTTGAATACGGTAGCTGCTGCTCCTTTCGGAAGTGCAGGCATCCTGCCCATTACCTACGGATACATCCGGATGATGGGCGCTGAAGGATTGCGTTTGGCAACCCAAATCGCTATACTGAACGCCAACTATCTGGCTGCCAAATTAGAAAAAGCCTACGGTATTGTTTACAAAGGCGCTTGGAGTAGGGTAGGGCACGAGTTAATTCTCGAATGTCGGAACATAAAAGATTATTCGGGTATTTCCGAAACGGATATTGCGAAACGGTTGATAGATTTTGGGTTTCATGCCCCTACTTTGTCTTTTCCTGTCCATGGAACACTCATGATAGAGCCTACAGAAAGTGAAAGCCTTCGGGAATTGGACCGTTTTGTGGAAGCCATGCTGACTATCCGTGAAGAAATTGATGAAGTAGCGCAAAGGAAAGCAGATAAGGAAGATAATGTACTTGTTAATGCTCCTCACCCGCAATATGAAATATGTGCCGATGAATGGAAGCATGCTTATTCGAGGTCAAAAGCCGCTTTCCCTTTAGACTGGATTCAGGAAAATAAGTTCTGGGTGAATGTAGCCAGGGTTGACAATGCTTTTGGAGACAGGAATTTGGTTGCTGTACAATGTGATTGTGATTAAATGAAACTTATTAACAATTATTGTGATTTTAACATTAAACATTTGGTGTTTTTGTCAGTCATATTAACAAAGAGTGAAAAAATATAGTACTAATCATTAATAATTGAAATTATGAAAACGAAATTATTTTCCTTTTGGGCCGTATTGTTAATTGCTGTTTTTGGTTTAAACGCAAATGCCCAGGTACATGTAAATGCCAGTTTTTATGTTAATATTCCGTTGGCGCCCAATTTTAATTTGGAGATAGGAGTTAACACGCATCGTTATCCTGCTCCACACGATCGTTATGTATGGGTAGATGACTACTATACATGGGATTATGCCATTGGACGTTATGTTTTGGTACAAGGTGGCTGGATATTGCCTCCTTATCTGGATGCAATTTGGATTCCAGGTTATTGGGAATACACACCATACGGTTACAGATGGATGAATGCTTGCTGGCTTCCTCAACATTATCGCTTTTCTTATGGATTTTACAAAGGTAGATACGATTATTACGGTCGGCCGGTGTATTATCACAAACCGCATAATATAGGAAATCGTCCCGGCTATGCTTATGGTTACGACCACAATCCGGCACATAGAGGGCAGAATTTCAGTAGCTCTTCTTTCCATAACACGCCAAACAGTGGACGGGTAAGCTCCGCTAACAACAGAGCATCCTATAATAATAATGAGGCTTCAAGAGGGAAGATAGCGGAAAATAAGGCTACGTCCGATAGAGATCGTAATTCATTGACAAACAACAACAATCGTGAAGAAAAAAGCAGCGGGCAATATAGAAATGAAGAAAGCCGGTCTGTGAATAAAGAAACACAATCCGTGCGGAATAGCAATGTCGAAAACAAGGATCGTAGCGATCAGAACAGAGTTACTTCTTCTTCGAATGAAAGAGATAGGACTGTAGCGAGAACTACCCCTTCTTCATCAAGAAGGGAATCTTCCGGAAATAGTTCGTCGACGGATAGTAAAAAAAGCCGGTCAAGTAGAACAAGATAAATATATTTTACTTAACTTTGTACCCGGATTATACAGAGAATAAAATAATCATCAATAAATATACGATTAAAGATGGACAAAAAGATGTTGAAATTTTTACTAATTATCCCTGCTTTAGCAGGTGTATGTATGATGGCAAGTGTTCCTAATTATCCTTTGAGAACGGAAGATAACAACGTTTGGCTTGCTACAGAAGGTGAAATCACTGTCGATAAGACTGTTCATGATTTCGGAAATGTTAAACAAGACGCCGGTAAATTGGATGCCGTTTTTACCGTAACAAACAATACCCAAGCGCCGATTGTATTAACGAACGTAGTGCCCAGTTGCGGTTGCACGGCTGCAACTTATACCAAAGAGCCGATTGAACCGGGTAAAAAAGGTCATGTTGTGGCTACTTTTAATCCCAATGGCCGTCCGGGTCCATTTGATAAAACGGTTGCCATCAATACTTCAGGGAATCCTGAACGGATAGTAGTCCGCATTAAAGGAATGGTAGAATAAAAATTGCCCGTTCACATTTAATATCCTGGTATGGTTTTTCCATATCAGGATTTTTTCTTTGTGTAATAAAAAAACAAATCAGAGTTTGATTGCTGTCAATTCGTTTCCTAATTGATGCAAAGCGCTTTCTATTTTTCCTATTTGATTTTCGGAAATATACGTTTGTCCGGACTTGTATTGACGCATCAACGAAGAATTTATACCCGCTTTTTTTGCAAAACGCGAAACGTTAATCCAATCGTAATAATCAAACATAGAAGCAATGTCGTATTTATAGACAAATTCTATATCTTTCAACTCTTCATGTATTTCCTGCCCGTTTTCTACATAAGATAAAATCATTTCTTTTACAGAGTTCTCAAAATCCGCTTTGGCTTCTTCAACGGTATTTCCCTCACCTATGATTGTGTGATTAATGTCCGGTGTGAATATCCCGAAAGTACCGTCTTTTCCCTTTTCAATTAATGCTGTTGTTACCATAATTATTTTGCTTCTGAGCAGATAAGGCTTAAAACCCTATTTGCTTTTTTAGTTTGTAATACAATCCTGTTTTCACTTCCTTTGAGTCATGTCGCTCAATTTCAATCTTGTAATCTTTCTCCGGGTGAACGTAAATATCGTGTTCTCCGCCGTTTCTTTCAAGATACCAACCTTTTTCGATTGCTTTGCGTTTTAATTCCGACCATTTCATACGTACATAATTTGTTTTTTTAAGGTTGCATGGAATGGATGCTTTCCAAATTGTCGCATTTCATCTTTGCGAAGCCGAAAGCTGAAGCAATCCGGTATCTGCACCTTTTTGCTGGATTGCTTCCTGCTTCGTTCCTCGCAGTCGCAATGACGTGTGCAGTAAAAAACGACAATTACACCGCAAAGATATAGCATTTTTGTTATATACCCAAATGTTCCAGCAATTATTTTTCAAGAAAATTGCCCGTTCACATTTAAGATCCTGGTATGGTTTTTCTGTATCAGGATTTTTTATCCCTTTTCGGAAACCAGCCTTTCTCAACTCGTTTTTTTTGTTCGAAGAGTTCACCGATGCCCCATAAAGCAGAAAAGGCTGTAACTCCGCACAAAATCGATAAAATAAGGTTGTGAACAAGTATTGCACCGATAATTCCGGCTATTCCCATCAATAAAAAGACCCACCAGCATTTTACGCCGAAGTAGTATTCGCCCTTGATTACCAATGGGTGGAAAAGTCCGATAATTAAAAAAGTAGCCAGTCCTATCAAGACGCCTGTCAAATTATAAGTGTTTATAAAATCTATCATTATCATTAAAATTTAATTTGTTTCATCAATAATCATGCCGCTACCGAGGCAAAGTTTGCAATCTTTGTCATACACTACGCCAAATTGCCCGGCGGCGATTCCTTGTATTTTGTCTTCCGATTCGATGCGGTAAATATCTCCGATTCGCCGGATTCTCCCAAAAGTAAATTCCGGTGTATGCCGGATTTTGAAAGCAATTTCTTTTTCTCCTGTAAAATCACCCCAGGGGTCTTCGGTGATAAAGCCGAAACCTTGGAGATTGATTGTTTTACCATATTGCGTTTCCGGGTCATAACCGTTAGAAACGTAAATGATATTTTGCTGAATATCTTTTTTAATCACAAACCAGGGACCGCCGCTCAGGTATAGTCCTTTTCGCTGACCGATGGTATGGAACCAATAACCTTTGTGTTTGCCCAGTATCTTGCCGGTTTCTAATTCGACAATTTTTCCCGGAAATTCCCCTAAATAACGGCGGATAAAATCGTTGTAATTGATTTTTCCGAGAAAACAGATACCCTGGCTGTCTTTGCGCGTTGCACTCGGAAGAAGCTGCTCTGTTGCAATTCTGCGGACTTCCCTTTTTTGCAGATGACCGATTGGAAACAACAATTTGGAAACTTGCAGATAATCTACCTGTCCGAGAAAATAGGTCTGGTCTTTGACTTTATCGGCCGCCGTGGAAAGACAGGTTTTGCCGTTGATTTCCGTGGTGGTGGCATAATGACCGGTTGCAATCTTATCAAACTCTTTTCCCCACTTCTGTTCGAAAGCGCCGAATTTAATCAACTTGTTGCACATCATATCCGGATTGGGCGTCAGTCCTCGCTTGACGGCTTCAATTGTATAGCTGACAACATTTTCCCAGTATTCTTCGTGGAGTGAGACCACTTCCATCCGACATCCGTACTTCTTGGCTATATAAGTTGTGATTTCTATGTCTTCTTCGGATGGACAGTCGATATAACCATCCTTGTCTTCCATTCCTATCCGAATATAGAAAACAGCAGGGTCATATCCTCCCTCTTTCAACTGATGTACAACGACCGAACTATCAACCCCTCCCGATACCAAGGCTGCAATATTCATGCTAAGACAACTTAATAATTTATGCAAATGTACAATTTTATCGGCAAAAATAAAATTATTTGGAAATATTTGCTACCTTTGAAGTATACTTTACCTGTATATTTACGTATGAAACATAGAATGAAAAGGCATATTACAGTACCGATTGCATTGCTGATTTATCTTGCTGCAATGGCATATTTTACTCATCCGGCGAGACATTCGGGCGGCGGAGCCGGTTTTGTCCGCTATTATATTACGATTGGTGTAAGCATTGCAATCATCATTGCGCTGTCGTATTTTCTGAAAAGAAAGGAAGAAAATAAAAAGAAACACAAAACTACCGGTAAAACGGAGTAGTTATAGGGTATAACAGCCGGGCAAACGCCATTAAATCGTGTGATGCAAACTATTTTCCAATAATATAAAGGTATGGTTTATATTCCGGAAATGATTGTAAATCAGTATTCTTTTCGGCGAATCGGCTTTTCCCATGATTTGTACGCCCAGCCACAGGGCGAAAGACGAAACGGTCTGATAATCGCCGGTCAGGTGTTTGTATTTCACAACCGGAGTTTCCGGAAAGTTTTTTTCTATCTTATCGTAACATGTAAATTCTTCTTCATTTCCTCCGTCACCGGAAATCAGCATGTCAATATCCGTTTTTAAGAGCTTGTTTTTCAGCAGGAAAGCAGCTGTTTTTTCCGGCAACTCGTCGGGAGCAGGCCTAAAAGCAAAAGCCAAATCCCGAAGGATGCAAGGACTTTTTTCTTTGGCCGACAAAAGGAAAAACTGTGCACCTTCTCCGGATTTTCCGCCTTTTCTGAAAAATCCCAGTCGGGATTGGATGTCGAAAGATGTAGCGGTAAGTTCCTCATAGCTACCCACCAACACATTTTCCGCCTCGCCTCCGGCAAGCATCATCATCCCGTCCAACAAGGCGTTCTCGAAAGATATGCCGCGATGAACATACGTGTTGTTGTAAGCCCTGTTTTTCGTCAACATAGCGATTTGCGAACCGACTGTATTGAATGTCGATTGAATAAAAGGGGTAGGATTCAGCAATTCTTCCTTGTTTTCGATAAGGTTACGGAGAAATTTTTCCGTATCGCTCAGGCAACCCAAGCCGGTAGCGGTAATAATCGCGCCGGGCATTTCCCCTGCGCCGGATAAACACTGCAAAGCTGCCGTAACGCCCATTTTCACCGCCCGGCTCATCCGTCTTCTGGCGGCGGGGTCGGTTATGTAAAGTTTGTAATCCGGTTCTTGAAGAGATAGTGGATTTATGGAACTTGCGCCGGTGATATAAACTGTTTCCTTCATACGGCAGAAAAAATCAGGCTTGACATGTTTCCGCCGAAGCCGAAAGAATTGGACATCACGGTTTTGATTTTCCGGTGTTCCCGGTATTCGGTTTCCGGTATCAATCCGTGTTCGGCAATGGGGTTTGTGAAGTTCAAATTTGGTAAAACCAAACCGTATTTGATTGCCAGCAGAGAGAATACCGCTTCAATTCCACCGCACGCGCCCAAGGTATGACCCGTATACGCTTTGGTCGAACTGAGACTGGGTGGGGTAGCGCCAAAGAGTTTTCTGACTGCATTTCCCTCGGCCAAGTCGTTGTTTGGCGTACCTGTGCCGTGCAGGTTGATGTAATCGATTTGTCCGGCTTGCAGGTCTGCGTTCTGTAAGGCTGTTTGCATTGCAAGCAGGGCGCCTTCCCCTTCGGGCGATGAGGCCGTTTGGTGAAAAGCCTCACAGATGTTGGCGCCGGCGAGGATGTATCCATACGATTGCGGGTATCGATTTGTGTCTTTCTCGAGGACAATATAGCCGGCTCCTTCGCCCGGATTCAAGCCTTGGCGCGATTCGTCGAAAGGTCGGCAAGGCTGTTCGTCCACAATTTTCAGCGAAGCGAAACCGTTCAGGGTAAAGCGGCAAAGGGCATCGGTTCCTCCGACAATCACACAATCCAGAAAGTTGTGCTTGATCAGCCGCGCTCCCGCAATAATGGCATTCGCTCCGGACGAGCAGGCCGTACTGACGGTACTGACATAATCGCTGATTCCCAGGCTGAAGGCAATTTTTTCGGTACTGTCGCCGCAGTCGTGTGAAACGACTTGTCGCAACCTTCCCTTGGTCGGAGATTGAAGGTAATCGGCATAAAAATGCTCGCTCAAATCCATGCCTCCGACAGAAGTACCGGAGATAAAACCTATTCGCAAACCTTCGTTTTTCCTGTAAGGCAGAAAGGCGTCGTTGTATGCTTCCTGCGCTGCAAGCATTCCCAACAAGGCTGTGCGCGAAATAGTCTTCCCCGGATGGATATCCAGCATTTCGGCCAGCATCCGGTTATCGGCCTTCACTTCTCCTACAGGCAACTTTCCCTTATGTTCGGATTCAAACAAGGAAAGCGGCTTCAGTCCGGATTTTTTCCCGGCAAAAGCGTGAAGTGTTTCGAGAACATTTAAGCCAATAGCAGAGACCGTTCCAATTCCGGAAACAACAATCCTCATTGTGGTTGATTGGCTGTGATGTAATCGGCAATAGTACGAACCGAGCGGAAAATCTGCTTGCCTTCTTCGGGCGTACCAACTTTCAGTCCGTAATATTTCTCCAGAATCAGAATCAGTTCCAATACATCTATGGAGTCTAATCCCAATCCTTCATTCCCGAACAAAGGCGCATCAATATCCATTTCGTCCGGAGTCAGTTCTTCTAAATTCAGCTCTTCAATAATGTGCGTTTTCAGTTCATTGATAAAATGCATCTTTCACAAATTTTAATGCAAATATAATCATTATTTTTTGCAGAACAAAACTATGAGTTAACAATAAAGATCATCAAGGTCTTTGATGACCTTGATGACCTTGATAATCTTGATACTGATTAATCTTTTACACTAAAAATGGGAGCGGAGGCGTCTTGTTTGACGGAATAGTATTGGATGGCGCTGTCATTCATCCGGGGGAAGAAATTATGTAAGAGATTGATCATCTCTGCTCCGGCAAGTAATACGGGGCCGTAGCCATGAGCGGCGTGTACGTTTACCGGTCGGTTGTAGTAAAACGCCGGGTCGAAAGCCATGCCGGTCCCTACACAAGTGCCTTCCACCTGTCCTTTTTCGTTTATTTTAGTAGCCACAGCGCTCCATCCTAACTGGGCTACGGGAGCGAAGGAAACGGCGTCTAACCAGCCATTGTTGACTCCCTTTGCGATGCAATAAACGAAAATAGCGGTTGCCGACGTTTCCAGGTAGGAATCGTTCCGGTCTAACAACTGATGCCAGAATCCCTCTCCCGACTGCAACGCGACAATCCCTCTCACATGCGCCTTATATTGTTCCAGTATTTTGCTGCGCTTCGGATGGTTTTCGGGCAATACGTTCAGTACCTCCGTCAAGGTCAGCAAGGCCCATCCGTTGGCGCGTCCCCAGTGGAAAGCCGGGTGATATTCGGCGCTTTCTACCCATCCGTGCATATACAAGCCTTTTTCCTTCACAAACATACGTTCTGAGAAAAGCAGAACCTGCCGAATGGCCTCGTCAAAATACTTCGAATCGCCGGTGTAAGCGCCCATTTGCGCAAGCGCCGGTATGGCCATATACATATCGTCGAGCCAGACTGTGTTCGCCTGCGGGCGCATCCGGGCAAAAGTACCATCGGCCAAGCGATGTTCTTTATGTTCGATAAAGTCCATATAGTTAGCAATCAGGATATCAAGGTTTATCTCAGGCATGAGGCTGCTTGCTTTGACCATCGCCGCACACATCGAACCGGCGTCGTCCAGCGCGGCAGGCGAAAGGATTTGCCTCATCTGCTTGTCTGTCACTCCCTGCTCGTTCATCAGTCGGGTGAAAAGCGGCGCCATTTCCGAGAGAAAACGGAAACGCTCGGTCACGTAAGCGACGTATTGGCTGTCGTTAGTAGCCCGGGCTACTTCCAGCATAGCCGAATACGTAACCCCCCACTCATAACTGGCCAGCCGAAAAGCCTTCTGTTCCAACTGTGTATTCCGGTCTATTTGCGTGCGGTCAATAATCTCTTCTCCCGTTTCTTTATTCACCAAACGTGTTGGCGTGTTCGCTTGCAAATAGTTCAGAATCCTGTCCAAAGACTGTTTTATTTCGTCTGTATTCCATTCTTTGTAAGGTATGTCATAAGCAGGAGTGAGCAGATGGAGGGGCGTATTCGAGTCGTTTATTTCTCCTTGTTGAGTTTGCTGCTGCCGACAAGCAACAGCAGCAAACAACAAAATTCCTACCCCGGCTAATCTAATTACCTTCTTCATTCTTTATTATCATTTAATTCAAAAACAGGCTTAATATCCGGGATTTTGCATGGCTTTCTTTTCGTCGGCCGTCAGCGCTTTCCCGCCTCTTTGTATCACGTCTAAATAGGATTGCGGAATAGGCCGCAAACAATGATAGTCCTTGACATTGGGAGAGGCTTCCGGGTTATAGGCCTTTGCCCTGGCAACCAATGTTTTCGTGCGTGAAAGGTCTTCCCAACGATGAAACTCGCCCATCAGTTCTCTGGAACGTTCGTTCAGCAAGAAGCACATCATTCGGTTGTATTCGTCGGTATAGCCTAAGTCGGCAATAATCTTTTCGTCTGCAGCAGGTAGTTGCGAGGCGCTATTTACTTCCAGGTTTGTAGCCGCCGTAGTTTTCGATATATTGTTTGATTCGTAATATGAATTTTCCTTGTAATACGAATTAGTTGTACCGAAACTTGCATAACCGCTTGGGTTTGCGCTCGAATTATAAGCAGCTCCTCCGTCGCAGTAAGCCGCCCTGTCCTCACCTTCCTTGTAGGCAGCCCGCGATCTCAATTTATTGATGTACGAAAAGGCGTCGCTATACCTGTTCAGTCGAATTAAAGCCTCAGCGGCAAGCAAATAGGCTTCGCTTGCACGGGCTAATATCCCATCTCGATAACCCATACCGTCGCCAACGGCTTCACGAGAACCGTCAATATATTTGTTTAACGAAGCAAAGCGATTCTGGTACTGATTCTGTGAAAGAACGGGCGTACCATCCGTCAGGTAGCGAATGAACACGCTGGGAATAAGCTTGCCTGTCTTTGTGTCGGTTAGACTTGCCGCGGCTTCCGTGCTGGGGAAACGGGGGTCGCCCGGATCGTTGATGATATAAATAATTGAGAGGTCGCCCTTTTCGTAAGCAGTGCTGGTTGGACTATTTACCGCATATTTGGTTTTAAAACTTTTCCAGAACCGGGAGTCATTGACGCGATCGTACACATCATACGCATAATAGTTTGTCCGCAATCGTTGGTATTCCCGCCCTCCGGCAATATCCCGCATCATGTGCGGCAGATTCAGATATTGAGACAGGTAATACAGATGCACTTGATTGGCATATTTACCTCTTGAGGCGGAAGCCGAAGTAAACTGAGCGGCCAGAATGATTTCGCTAAGTTGCTCGTTTGGTCCGTCCGGTTCGGTATAATTCCACAGGTCGGAGAAGTTAGGCGCCAGCTGATGCTTCGCTATTACTTCGTCGGCAAGTGCAATCACCCGGCTTAAGTCTGCGTTTTTGGTCGTGGTGTTCCAACTGTCGTTTATCTCGCTGGCGCGAAACAGATAGGCTTTTGCCAAAAAATGCGCCGCTGCCGACTTGGTCAGTTTACCCGGCATGCCGGGATTAGCGGGTAAAGATTTATAGGCTTCTTCAAAATCGCTAATGATTTGTGCGACGCAGTCTTCGGCCGTATTGCGTTCAAATTCTCTTTCAACGCTTGTACTGGGTGTAAGTTTTAAGGGTACACCCCCGTATTGTTTTACCAATTTGAAATAATCAAAGGCCCGCATAAAATAGGCCTCTCCCATCAAGAGATTTTGATCGTTCATATCGCTCAATACGGTCGGCGCTTTTTCGATAATCGTATTGGCGGTATTAATGTTGGTATACATATTGTCCCATAAGGTATTTGCCATTACGGTATTGACATTTACGGCCGTGACTAAAGAAGTAAAACTACCGTCGTAGGAGTTCCACATGTGGTTCGAGGCGTCTCCACCCACACGAAATTCATCCACTCCATAATTGGTCGTAGCAAACGACCATTCGTAGGCAAAATGGAAACGTAGCCCATAATACAATCCGGCTCCCAGTTCTTTTAAGCCTTCCGGCGTATTAAAATACTCGGTACTTCTTTGTGTTTCGAGGGTTTCTTCCAGGAAATCACTACACGAAGTAGTCGTTAAACCGGCTACAACTAAACATATTATTATCTTTTTAAACTTGTTCATGATCTTGTTTTTTTTCTGTTATTCATCTATATAAAATTTAAAAACCTATATTCAGCCCAAACGTGAAGCCACGATTCCAGGTAGATCCCCCAAGGTCCATATCCAACCAATCAATCTTAGACATCAACATGCCCGGATTTTTTGCTTGTACATACAGCTTTAAATTTTCTGCGCCAAACTTACGAATGGTATGACGAGGAACGTTATATCCCAGCGAAATGTTCCGCACCTTGATAAACGATCCGGAGCGATACCCCAGTATGTTATAGTACGGGTCACCTCCGGCCACATTAAAGATGGGTTTTTGGTAATCGGCATTTTTATTGTTCTCGTTCCAATAGCTGATGCTGCGTTGTACATACCGTCCTCCCTGCCATTCGCCATCCGTATTTACCGTATAGCCTAAGCGTCCATATAAGAAAACAGATAGTTCAAAGTCCTTATAAGTAAAGGTATTTGTCATACCTCCCGTCCACCTGGGTCGGGTGTGGCCGATAATGACGCGGTCGTCATTCGGGTCAATCTTGTAATCTCCGTTCTGATCGACCGGACGCGACATTCCCACCTGGAAGGAGTGTCCGTTGGCGTTGAATTTTTCCATCTCGGCACGGTCGGCTTCCTGCCACAAACCGGCGCTTTCGTAATTATAAATGACGCCCCAGTAGTTTGTTCCGTTCAGGAAATAGCCGGCAGCCTGACCGATAAACCATCCATTGGCAATATCGTCTTCTTTTCCATTGGCCAGCGAAACAATCTCGTCTTTTTGCCAGGCAATACTAATGCCGGTTTGCCAGGTAAAATCTTTTGTTTGAATGTTTACTGTGTTCAATGTAATATCAACCCCAATATTCTTTGTTTCGCCTATATTGGCGTATGTGGAAGTATATCCGGTCAAGGCGGGGATTGTCATACGCATCAGCAAATCGGCGGTATGGGATGTATAACCGTCAATCACACCCGATATGCGGCCTTTCAGGAAAGAAAAGTCAACACCCAGGTTCCATTGCGTTGTTTTTTCCCAACCCAATTGGTTGTTAGCCATTGCTAAGGCGTCTCCTGCAATAGGGTCTGACGTAACATATCCATTGACAAGCGTTGAGCCGTAAGGATAGACTAAAGATTGTATTTCGCCTTTCGTTTGGTAGGGGTCAACCGCTGCGTTTCCGGTTACGCCTACACCCAGGCGTAGCTTTAGTTGGCTAAGCCATTCGTATGTATTAATAAACTCTTCCTGGTCGATACGCCAGGCCAGCGCAGCGCTGGGGAAGAACGACCATTTATGACCGTCGGCTAACTGGGAAGCGCCGTCCCAACGTCCTGAAACGGTTGCCAGGTATTTCTCGGAAAAACCATAGTTGAAACGCATCATATACGACATGAGTTGTCGCTCTTCAAAATAAGAGTTCCAATTATCCAGACTGGTAACATTGGCCGTCGTCAAGGCGTTCCATTTTTGACTTGACAAGGGGATACCCAAAGCCCGCATATAGGAAGTCTCATAGTTCCACGCCGAAGCCGTTTGTAATAAGGTAGCGCCAAACTTATGGTTACTTATTTTTTTATCATAATAAATCAAGTTGTCGAGCGTCCATGAAAAGTCTTGCCTGTTTTCGACCGAGGCATAATTGGGCGATCCGTTCCGGTTGACGGACTGTTCATCAATAAAAATACCGTTGCGCCTGTGTCTGAAGTCAGGGCCGAAGTTAAACCGGTATTTCAGTCCATCTATAATATTTAATTGTGCATAAAAACTACCCAATGCGCGGAATAGCTGCCGTTCGTTGTCGGTATACTTCCATTCGTCAACCGCTGTTTTCACCATATCATCTCCTCCGGGATAGATAATGCGGTTGCCCTGGTCGTCAAAGGGAACTGCATACGGGAAATTGTTGTTTGCCGCGGCGTAAATGCTTCCCGGCCCGGATACCTGTCCGCCGGTATTTGATTGGCCATATTGCTGTTTGCTCCAGGTTGCCGAGATAGAAGCGCCCATGTCGAACCATTTTTTGGGACTTATATTCATACTCAACTTTGTGGTATAACGATCGTAGTCTTGCCCTTTCATAGTCCCTTCATAATTGAGGTAACCAATAGAAGCATATAACTTCATTTTATCCGTACCCCCGCTTACGCTTAACGAGTGTTCGTGGCTGATTCCGGTTTGTGTGACTAAGTCCGTCCAATCGGTAGTAGCTACCTTTGAACCGTCCCATGAGCCGCCTGTCCATCCTTTTGCAATGTTCGCCCAGGCAAACGGGTCGTTAGCGCCAAGAAAAATTTGATAGTCATTCTCCTGTGTGGGCTGATCGCCTCGCGGATATCTTGCCGGGTCGGCGTAATAATAAGCCCAGCGCCTCCATTCGAGGTATTCACCCGCGTTCATCATTTGGGTTCGGTCTTGAATGGTTTCAGCCGTCAGCGTACCGGAATAGTTGATCGTGTATTTGCCTTCTTTCCCTTTTTTCGTTGTCACAATGATAACGCCGTTTGCTCCGCGCGAGCCGTAGATAGCCGTAGCCGAAGCATCTTTTAGTACATCTATTGACTCGATATCCATCGGATTGATGGTCTCTATTCCGCTGGCCGACATCAAAGGAATACCGTCGACAACATAAAGAGGAGCGTTACTGGCCGACAACGAGCGGATACCCCGAATGTTGATATTGCCCAGTTCACCCGGTCGTTCGTTCGAGGTAATATCCACCCCGGCCGCTTTTCCCTGCATGGCTTCGAAGGCATTGGCAACAGGCCTTGAGGACAGTTCTTTTTCATTGATACTGATCATGGCGCCTGTTACGTCCGATTTCTTTTGCGTTCCGTAACCTACTACTACTATCTCATCAATCAGTTTGGCGTCTTCCTGTAGGACGACATGTGTTTCCGATTTTCCGTCAACCGTAATAAGTTTCTCCTTGTAGCCAACATATTGAATACTCAAAATGTCGCCATTGCGTGCTTGAATGCTAAAAGCCCCATTCACATCCGTAATGGTTTCAATACCGCTTCCCTGTAATGCCACGGCAGCGCCTATTAAAGGATCGCCGTATTCATCTACAACTACTCCCTGCACACTTCTCTGCTGGGCATAAGCCACGTGTACAAAAGAGAAAACCATAAGATATAACATCAATGTTAGTACCTTTGTTTTAAATGAACAAATTAACGCTAAACTCTTTTTGTAATTCATAATTTAATAGATTTAATAATTTATATTTTTATTATACAAATTGATTTGAATGTTATGGCAAGTTTACACATTTATCACAGTTCGCATCCTGTAAAATGGTTCAAAAGAATGGAATCTAATCCAATTTGTACTAATTTCCATTTTTATTACTACTTTTGTCTGACTAATACACAAGAAGAAACGCTCAACATGATAAAAGCACATACATTTCTATACATTTTTTTCCTTTTGTCGCTTTCTCTTAGTGCCAACGAACTCTATTTTTCTCAAATAAGCTTCCGAAACGGCCTATCGCCAAATACGGTGAGAGCTGTTGTAGAAGATAAAAACGGGTTTATTTGGGCAGGAACGCTTGATGGACTGAAAAGGTATGACGGCTACAATATACGCTCATACCGGTCACAGGTGGGAGATACAAATGCACCGGGTGATATACGGATAAGAGATATGTTTGTAGCCCGTAACGGGTATTTGTGGATTAAGACGTACAGAAACGAATTTAGTTGTTACAATCCGGTTACCGAATCCTCCGTTCATAGTAAAGGGAATGAAGGCAAACCACTTAGATATGAATCCTATTACGAGTCAACCGATGGAGATATATGGCTTTGGGGAAGAACCGACGGAGTGGTGAGGCTGAGAAAGAACAGCACAAATATATTTGAACAAGAAACAATTCTCCCGCAGGTGGTGTCGGGCGGTGAATGTCATTTTTTATTCGAGGACTCGGAAGCGGCCATCTGGATTGGCGGAGAACATGGGCTGATTCGCATAAACGAAAATGCGCGGAAAGACTTTTATTCGGAAAGTAGGCCTTATTCTTTTACACAAGCGGTTGAGATTGAAGACAAACTGTTTTTCTCAACAATGGAATCGACCGTGGTAATATACGACAGGAAGCAAAAAAAGTTTTCAGAAGCGCCTTACGAACCCCAAGACGCCTTGCTTGCCATGGCGTGCCTCTCAACAAACGAATTGCTGCTGATAACCCGCTCGCAAGGACTTTTAACCTTTCATATTCATACCAAAGCGTTCAAAAAATCGGAACTGAATAAGGATGCAGATTTAACGGGTGATATACGTTTAATTGTAGATAAACATAAGGGTATCTGGATTTATAACCATTCCGGAATCGTGTGGTATTATAACCGGGAACGGCAAGAGGTAAAGAAAATGAGATTGATACCCGAAGGTATGTCCAATATGATAGACCTGGAGCGATATACCGTCTTTATTGATTCTTCGGATATGATATGGATAACAACCTACGGGAACGGATTATTTTCATACAATCCCGCGAACGACAACCTGGTCAATTATACCAATAATTCCGAACCCAACAGCATAGCCTCTGATTATCTTTTATCGATAACCGAAGACCGGTACGGTACGATTTGGGTAGGTAGCGAGTATGCCGGTATCATACGGATAGTAAAACCGCCCGATTATATCCGTATTATCCGTCCGGAAGCCCATGCCATCATCGGGAAAACAAATAATGTAAGAACCATATACGAAGACTCGCATAATAATGTATGGGTAGGCACAAAAAACGGAAGTCTGTATGTGTATAACCCGGAACTAACCAAAGGAAAATGTATCGGTGAAAGCCTCAATCCATACACATTGATTGAGGATACTCAACAACGTATGTGGATAGGAACAAAAGGGAACGGATTATATGTATACGACGCCAAAACATTCCGCGAGATTGCTCATTTCAGACATCAGGAACGTTTCCCCTCTTCGTTGAGCCATGACGTGATTTTCCATATCATTACAGACAATAAAAACCGGATGTGGATAGGCTCTTTTGGGGGTGGATTATCGTTGGTGGAAGAATCGGGACCTACGGTTTCTTTTCGACATTTTATCCGGGATAAAGGTAGCAAAAGCCTGATTCGCTACCTGTTATTGGATGTGAATGGAATGGTATGGGCAGGAAGCAGTGACGGACTCATTACATTCGACCCGGACGAACTTATCCGCAACCCGGAAGCGTATACCTGTTATACGGCAAATGCGAATCAAAGCCGGTCATTAAGCAGCAACGACATCAAAACCATACACGAAGACAAAGACCATGCGATTTGGATTGGAACAGCGGGGGGAGGATTAAATAAATTTGTGGAAGCTACGCCTCAAGAAGCGGAACATTTTGTGTCGTTTACCGTCAATAATGGGATGCCTGATAATTATGTATTAGGTATTTTAGAGCACGAAAATCATCTGTGGATTAGTAGCGACAGCGGACTTTCCCGGTTCAATAAAGCTGATTTTTCCATTGTAACCTATCAATTTGCTCAAAAATCGTTTGGCAATATCTTCAACGAAGGCGCTTATTGCCAAAGAAGAAATGGGGTGATGCTATGGGGTAATCTGGACGGCTTATTGGTATTCGACCCCAATAAATTCAAACCGGATAGCCACATCCCTCCGGTATTACTGACCGGCTTGCAGGTTGACGGTTCTGACTGGAATGTAATGAAACATTCGCCTTCCGATAAATCCATCACTTATACCAAGAATATACAGCTCAGTTATAAGCAAAACACCCTGACAATTGAATTTGCCACATTAACCTTGCGCAATCCCGAAAAAAATCAATATACCTACATCCTGGAAGATTATGATAAATCATGGAGCATACCTGCGCCTGCTAATACGGCCACTTATAAGAATCTGCCTCATGGGAAGTATATATTTAAAGTAAAGGGCGCAAACCCCGACGGCGTTTGGAGCGATGAAATAACTTCACTTGAAATAATCATCGCACCGCCTTTCCGGAAATCAACATTTGCCTATATTATCTATTTTATATTGACAGGGGTATTGTTTTATATGGCGCTTCGAATCATCCTCAAATTCAATCGCCTCAACAATGCCGTCGAAGTTGAAAAGCAATTAACGAATCATAAGCTGCTTTTCTTTACCAATATCTCGCACGAGTTTCGTACCCCTCTTACGCTGATTCAGGGAGCTGTAGAAAAACTAAACGATTATAACGAACTGTCTGTCCCTGTCAAAAAACAAATCAATGTATTGAGTAAAAATTCCGCTAATCTGAAACGTTTAATCGACCAATTGTTGGAATTTAGGAAACTGCAAAATGACGTTTTAGGACTTAATTTGGAAAGTATTGATATTGTTGCCTTCTCGTGGAATATTTATGCCGAGTTTCAGGAACTCGCCACCCAGAAAAACATTCAGTACTTGTTCACGTCTTCCGATGAATCATTACTCATTTATATCGACCGGAAAAAAATGGATAAGATACTGTATAATTTACTGTCAAATGCATTTAAATTCACACCGAAGAATGGTTTAATTGAACTTATACTCACACAAAACATGATGGAACACACCTGCACCATCTCCGTAAAAGATAATGGTATCGGCATACCCAAAGAAAAACAACATTTATTATTCAGGCGTTTTACTCAAATAAACTATTCTACCTCCGGTACAGGCATTGGTTTATCTTTGGTGAAAGAGTTTGTAGATGTACATAAAGGAAAGATAAACTACGAAGCAAATCCCGATGGAGGCTCTATTTTCAATGTAGCGCTATCTACGGAAAAAGAAACGTATAAAGGCGCTAACTTTGTAAATAATACACATCCCGACATTGTTCAGGAGAATTATCAATCATCCGTTTCCGATGCAGAGTTAATTCATGATAACTCGGAGATAGACAGCGAAACCCTTGCCGATTATCAGTTGCTAATCATTGAAGATAATGACGACATTCGCATCTTCCTTACAGATGAATTTTGCAAGTATTTGAACGTAGACACCGCCTCAAACGGGAAAGAAGGATTACAAAAAGCCATAGAAACAAATCCCGACATTATTATTTGCGATATCATGATGCCTGAGATGGATGGTTTTGAAGTAACCCGCCAACTGAAAACAGAATTTCAGACCTGCCATATCCCCATTATTCTGCTCACCGCCAATTCCTCTATTGAATATCAATTAGAAGGAATTGAGAGCGGAGCGGACGCCTATATAACCAAACCGTTTAGCCTGAAGTATATCGTAAAAAGAGTCATGCGATTAGTTGAACAAAGAGAGTTATTGAAAAAACGTTTTTCCAAAGAATTTGTAGTAGATGAAATATCGGTTCATACCACCAAGCAAGACAAAGCCTTTTTCGAAAAAGTTGAGCAAATTCTGGAAGAAAACTATGTAAACAGTAATTTCACAATCACCAAATTCATAGAACTATCCCACACCCGGCGCACCATCTTCTTCAAGAAAGTAAAAGGCATAACAGGCTATTCGCCTAACGAACTACTAAAAATAAAACGCTTGAACAAAAGCGCTGCATTGCTAAAAGAAGGCAATTGGACTGTTTCCGAAATATCCTACAAAGTAGGCTTCGACGACCCCTACTATTTCAGCAAATGCTTCAAGTCCCATTTCAATTGCAGCCCCTCCAAATACAAAACAATTGTTAACAGCCCTTCCTCATAATTTTCTTAAAAAGTTCTGCCCATACACAGGGTGGCGCTAAACTAAGAAAGGCAGAAAGACATTTCCGCTTCGTATTCTCCGGCCAGATAATTCACTTTCCCGAAAACGACCAATTCCGTATCTGTTGTTTCAAACAACATCCGGATATAATTTTTCAAACCGGCGATACTGTTTTCTTCGCTCACAAAACAAATGGTTTCTCCTTGTATCTTGTGTCGTATGGCAATTTCGCCCAGCATGATATTGGGCAATGTATAGACAAAAACGGAGGGACTGGGGAAATAACAGCCTTTTCCGGCAATGGATTGCCGGTGTTTTATGTCGGTATCAAGCGATGACACGGCGTTGCAAAATACCAAGGCGATTTTGTCCTTATCCCGCTTGTCAAAATCCGGAATATCTTTTTGCAGGTATTCGAAAGTGATAAATGCCAATTTGCATAAATCGTCCATTTTGTAAAATTTCGGATAGTCTATGTTCAGATTTTTATAAGCGGTCTTGATGAAATCGTGAAATGCCAAGTCTTTTCCGGTCTCAAAAACGGGCGTTTCATTCCGGCGTATTTGGTTTGCATTGACCGTATAAATGAATGGCGCATCGCTTATCGCGGGCGAAGAATCGGCAGACAGGAAGTGGGCAGGATTGTAATCCGTTCTATCTGTGATAACTAAAGCGCTGTTGAATCCACCAAAGCCGGAAGCTGTTTTGATAAAAGTATGCAGTTCCGTTTTCCGGTGTTCGGATACGACATTCAAAGGTTCGGACGTCCCCGGCGTTTCGAAGCCCAAGGTGGCGTAGAGCGTTTGATTTCGCAAGGATTCGAGGCAGATAATGGTTTCGATAAGACCGGAAGCTCCCAGGGTATGCCCGAAATAACCTTTCAGGCTGTTGACAGGCACATTGGAAAGGCCGGAAAGTTTCAGCGCTTTCGATTCCATTTCGTCGTTGTAGACGGTGGCGGTTCCATGCAGGTTGATAAAATCAATGTCCCTGCGGTCGATACCGGAAAATTTCAGGGCATTTTCAATAGACAGGCTCAGACCGTCGCCGGTGCGTGAAGGGCCTGAGATATGATTGGCGTCGTTGGTGGTCGATCCGCCCAGCAGTCTTAGCGCTTTTTTTCCGGCAAGTCGGTCCCGTTTATTGGTCAGCAGGATGCTGCCTGCACCTTCACCGATGGAAAGTCCGTCTCTTGCCTTATCGTAAGGACGGCAGGGATGCGGACTTATTGATTTGAACGACTGAAAACCGGATACAGTGAATGCCGTGACAAAATCAATTCCGGTCACAATAATATTTTCATAACGTCCGGTCTTCAGGAAACGGCAAGCGGCAGTCAGCGCCGTCACGCCCGATACACAAGCGTTTGAGATGACCAAGGCTTTGTTTTTCATCTGGAAATAGGCGGCGATTCTGTCGGCCGTGTAAGCCGGATACGTCTCTTTCTCCGGAGGAATATTGCCGCTCAAACCCGCAATATGGCCTTTGGTTGTAGACAAAACAAGCAGGTCTTCCGTTCCCAACAAATCAATATCCGTATTTTGTATTGTAAAAAGAATAGACAGAATAGCTGTTGCTTCGGTAAGATTGTACTCCGTCAGACCATACCGACCTATCAGCGAATGTAATCTATCGTAATCGAATCGTGCGGCCTGAAAAGGGTCGGGATAGATTGAAGGGTCGTTCGATAGGGCAATTCCCGTTTTTGACGCCAGGATGGAAGCCCTGTTTTCGGCTGTGGTAAAACCCAGCGAACTGATGATGTTGTCCGAAACAACAAAAACAGATTTCATCGTATGCCCCATTTTTTCTGCCAAGCCAAATAAAAATCCGGATTTTGCAAGACCAGCCGGTTGGTCTCATCTAAAAATACCTGGATGGTGGAAGCGATTATAATTTCCTCTCCCTGTTCGTTGTAAATGATGTAATCAAACAGGATTTTGGCGGCTTCGGTAGGGATATACCGGGTTTCAACAGTAATCGTCTCTCCGAAAGTAACCGGTTTTTTGTACGCAATCTGCAAATCGACAATGGGCGTTTTGTAACCGGCGCGATAGCTATCCAAATAGCCGATGCCATAACGGATACCGAAAGCTTCCCGGCCGTCTTCGAGGTATTTCACATAGCTGCCATGCCAGGCTACATTCATGGAGTCTACTTCACTGAAACGGATTTTACAACTCGTTCGGTGGATTAAAGCGGGATTTGCGGTTTTTTTCTTCATGATTGGTTAGCTAAAGATATTTTCATTTCACAAACGGCTATAAGTATATCATTTACGGTTACTTCAGCTGAGACCAAACTTATATCGAATACTTCCGAAAGCATGTTGATTGTTGTGTATAGCTGCTGTCCGACTTGCGGTAAATCGTAGATTTTCATTTTCCTGACGGCGCCGATATAACCGACCGGAACCGGAATGTTTTGCTGTTTGCACAAATAGCCTACCCGCAAGGAGCAGGATTGTGCAATGTGTTCGATAATGCCAGATTCGTTCAGCAAGCCGTTTTCGACAAAAAGATTGTCTTTCTCGACGGTCAGACCCGAATATGACCGGCTTCCCTCGATTCCGTAAAAAGCATCGACCATGACAAGCGGTTCGCGTTGGGGAATAAACGCTTTGACGGCTTCTCCCGCTGCTAAAACCTGTCTTGCTTTTTGTTCGAAAATAGTGTTATTTTTTCCAGAAATCATAATAATTAAACCATTGTTCGGGGTATTCCTGTACGATTTTTTCCAGCGAATTTACATATAAATTTAATAAATCAAGGCTAAATTGCCTGTTTTTTTTGTTTTTATCCATATTTACCATCGTAAACCGGAATTTATACTTCATTCCTTTTTCGCGCATCGAATAATAAAAAACGACCGGGACGTCGAAGCGAGTTGCCAAAAGGAAAGGCCCTAAAGGAAATCGGGCCGGTTTTCCCATGAAATTGACGCTTTCGGTCGATTTGTCGCCAATGAAACGGTCGCCTTGGAAACAAACGTATTCGCCCTTTTCCAAAGCGTCTTTAATTTGGTAGATATGCGTAAAATCCGTTTCGGATATGGGAATTATTTTGTGTGAAACCGGATTCAGATTTTTGTCCAGGACTGTTTTTATTTTCCGGTATTCGGCATCGAACATGACAATATTTATTTTTTTTGCATACTCGCCGAAAAAATTTCCGCCTATTTCCCAATTACCGGCATGCGCACCAATCAGAATTACCCCATGAGAATGGTCTAAGAGGTCGAGAAAAGCCGGGTAGTTTTCAAATTCATACCGGTACTTTTGTGCATGGCCCGATCGCACTGCGATTTTATCAATGAGTATCTGCCCAAACCGGTAATAACCAAGATACAACATTCCGACGGATTTGAAAAAACCGAAACCTTGAATCGTCCGGAAATATTGCCAGTTGGATTTGGTGGCTTTGGGAGCAAAAGGAATGAAATGAACAACGACAAGGCCCAGAAATAAGTAAGCGAACCGGATACCCAAACGATTGATGAGGCAAATAAAAAAACGGTAGCCGAAATAGCCGCCTCTGGATTTTCCTCCCCAGGCGGGTTTATCCGTTTTCTCTTTCCTGTATTTTTTTGAAAATAAATTCATAAAAGTCATAGAAAGTAATCATTCCCACAAAATCTTCCGCTTTCATCTTGTATCCGAAATTATTTTCGATTAAAACGACCATATCCACCAAGTCCAGACTGTCTAATTCCAAAGTTTCCATCAGTGGCTTATCCGGCTTGATGATGCTTTCGTCGATTTCAAATTCATCCGCCAGCACAGCGTTGATTTTAGAAATAATGGTTTCTTTATCCATATTGTATATTTTACATTAACTATTTTATTGTTTTTTTGACTATCAGGCTCGAATTTGTTCCGCCGAAACCGAATGAATTAGACAGGAAGGCGTCGAACCGGGTATCAATTCGTTGCGAAGGAATATTCAGCAGGGCGGAATCTTCGTCCGGTGTTTCGAAATTCAGATTGGGCGCAATAAAATCGTTTTGCATCATTAAGACGGAATAAACGATTTCGCTGGCTCCCGCCATCCACATTTCATGACCGGTCATTCCTTTGGTCGATGCTACGCAAGTCTTTTGCGTAGTTCCAAACACATTGGCAATCGCCCGCGCTTCCCTGGCGTCGCCGACCGGGGTAGATGTGGCATGTGCGTTCAGGTAAGGGATGTCGGCGGTTTTCATTCCGGCCTGTTTCAATGCCATCTCCAACGAACTTTGTGGGCCGGAGATATTCGGATTGGAAATGTGGTCGCCATTGGACGAGAATCCGTAGCCGACCAGTTCACCCAAAATGGGAACATTCCTTCTGACGGCGCTTTCATAACTTTCCAGAACAACTGTCGCAGCGCCTCCGCTTGGCACCAAACCGTCTCTGTCCCTGTCGAAAGGGCGAGAGGCTTTGGAGGGTTCATTTTCACGTGTCGAAAAAGCGCCTATTCCATCGAAACTTCCTACAGCATAAGCATTTATTTCCTGCGCTCCTCCACAAACCACAATATCCTGATATCCATGCCGAATCAACAACATGCCCAAGCCTATTGCGTGAGAGCCGCTGGCACAAGCCCCTGAAACGGTCAGATTGATGCCTTTCAACCTGAATATCACAGACAAATTCATGGAAACCGTTGAATTCATCGACTTGAAGACAGACCCCGAACCCACTAAAGTCGTGTCCTGTTTGGCCCGAATGATATCGACCGACTGTATGATAGCCTCGGCCGTACTGTCGTTGCCATAGAGTATGCCTACGGCATTTTTCTCCATGAAGTCCATATCCAACCGGGCTTGCCTGAGCGCTTCGTCGGTGGCTACAAAAGCAAAAGCAGCCTCCTCAGGAAGTGTGGTTCTTTGTTTCCTGTCTAAACGGGATTTCAGGTCGGGAACAGTCAGCAAACCAGTCAAAGATGAGCGAAACCCCATTTCTTTTCTGTTCATATCCAAACCAATGCCGGATTTTCCTTCGTATAAGGAATGTAAAACTTCAACTTGATTTTTGCCGATACAGGAATAAATTCCCATTCCGGAAATGACAACTCTTCTCATCAATACTATATAATTTTCTTACAAAGGCACAAAGGTATTAAAAAAACCGGAAACTATTTTAAAACCCGACCGGATTTTTCGGAATCGAGAATCTGTTTTTTTATTTATTCAATTTTTAATGATTTTCCTTCGTATTATTCCCCTGTCGGTAGTTAGCTCCAAAATATATAAACCTTGTGGTAAAAAATTAACATGAATATATTCTCCATTTACAACTTGTTTTGAAAATATCCGATAACCGGAAGCATCCACTAATGCAAGTTGAGCCGAGTGTGTCAATCCGTTAACATAAAAGCCGTCCGCGACGGGATTGGGATAGATGTCAATGGATTGCAAATTAGGCAATTGGACATGAGACAACAAATCTAAATTGAGTTGATAAACGCCTCTGTTCATCGTAACTAATATCAACCGATTTTGATATTGAAAAAAATCCAAAATTCCGCCACAATCTTTAAGATATTCTTTATAACTTAACGACCAATATTCCCCGCCGTCCGTTGATTTATAAATCTGGACAGAGTCGTTAGAATAAGAGCCATAGCCTGTCGTATATAAAATATCAGGATTTGCGTTGTTATAGATAATTTTGGACAAGTATAATTTAAATCGGTCCTCACCATCATTCAAATAAGGTATTAAATTCCATGATACGCCTTTGTTGACCGATTTGGTAATACGACCTTCTCCCGCTGTAAGTATGATGTTGGGATTCGTTGGGTGAAAAGCCAGATAGTGCGTACAGTTATCGCCCAAGTAAATATTATCGACTTCTGACCATGTTAAACCATCATCGAAAGACGCCCTTATGTAAGAAGCAAATATCATGTTTTCCCCCGCATAATACATGGTGGCAGTATCTGTCGGATGAAAGTCAACGAATCTTTCCTGGTAATTGCCAATCACCGTGCTGAGATTACGCCATGTAAGCCCAAAATCGGTTGATTTTGATATGCCATAGAATGCATGCAATACAATTACGGAATTGGGGTTTTGTGGATTTTGCGATATTCGATACAGGTGATTTACATGCCCATATTCATGATCACGTTCATGCTCAAAAAAATGATCCGATGTGTAATTGATATACGACATTCCATTGTCATTGGATAACAAGAGTAAACTATCCTGCGTCTTAGCTGTAATAGCTAATATCCGGCTGCCGTTTTTGACAAAATCTTTCACCGGCATACCTTTAAAGGCATACATTTCCCACTCGGTATTTTCTATTACGTCCAGATTTTTCCTGTAAATCCCATTCCACGTTGGAACAAACAGGTAATTGTCGATGATTTTGCTTTTGGGATTCAGCAACAATGCATGTCGGTCTATTGGAGGATTCCCGCTCAATTCGGCTTCCAATCCCAAATAGCGCAATTGCCCATAAAACGAATGGCTTGTCAATATGAATATGACAAAAAGTAATACTTGAAGATTCTTTTTCATACGCGAATAATTTGTTTTTAAAAGATCATACAGAACCCGCAAAAGGTTCATTTCCTTTTTATTGGTGGCATAAAGATACAAGTTTCTCTATGATAAAACAAATTTATTGAAAAAAAATGCATTTAATAGCTGATTTAGCGCTTCCAATGCAAAAATTCCCAACAGCGGAATAAAAACAGCCATTATCAATACCGCAAGCCATTTCCGGATCATAACCTTTATATTTTGTCCATGTATCCAAGTAGCCGACTATAATCCGCCGCTGACCGAAATAACCTGTCCGGTGATATATGAGGCTTTGTCCGATGCTAAGAATCCGGCTAATTCCGCTACTTCTTCCGCTTTTCCGAAACGGCCGGCCGGTATCCTCTTTTTCAGTTCGTCCCGGTCCAAATCTTTCGTCATGTCGGTTTCAATAAATCCCGGTGCGATGGCGTTGACTGTTACGTTTTTCTTGGCCGATTCCATGGCTAAGGCTTTTGTGAGTCCGATCAGTCCGGCTTTGGCGGCGGAATAATTGCTCTGGCCGGGCATGCCGGTCAGACCGGATACGGACACGATGTTGATGATCCGTCCGGATTTTTTGTTCAACATATATTTTACCAATATCCGGGTCACGTAAAAGGCGCCGTTCAGGCTTGTATTTACGACATGATGCCATTCATCGTCCGTCATCCAGAACAACAGATTGTCTTTGCGTATGCCGGCATTGTTGACCAGCACTTCGATATAGGCGTCTTTGTGCTGTTCTATCCAGGCGGTTAAAGCTTCCGAGACTTCATTTTCGTTCGCTACATCGAAAGGCAGCAATAGCCCTTCTCCTCCGCCGGCAACAATTTCGTCCAAGGTTTTCTGCGCTTCTTCCGCATGGGATTTGTAATTGATAATCACATGAAAACCCATAGCGGCCAATTTGAGGGCGACTGCTTTCCCGATTCCCCTCGACCCGCCGGTGACTAATGCGTATTTTTTTATCATGGTCATTTTCTATTTTTTGATGTTTTTTTCTTTCAAGTAGAGATTCATTTTTTCAATATCTTTGTATTTTGTTGTATCTTCTATAAATACAGGAAAAAAAGAACGAATGTCGGCATACATTTCCCGACCTTTATCCGATAATTGGTCTTGGATTTTCAGGCAGTCCACCGCTTGTACTATGGCCATGAAATGAATACTCATCACCTGGAAAGCGTTCTCAATTACGGTTTTGGTAATCAGCGCGGCGTTACTTCCCATGCTTACCACGTCCTGGTTGTCGTTGTTGTTTGGAATACTGTGTACGCACATGGGATTGGAAAGGGTCTGCGATTCGGCCGTGGTAGAGGTTGCGGTGAATTGCGCTGCCTGCAAACCGTAGTTCAGCCCTTTTACGCCTAAGTTGACAAAGGGCGGAAGGATGTTGTTTATCCGGTCGTGGAAAAGGTAATTCATCTGCCGCTCGGCCAACATGGTCAGTTTGGTGACGGCAATTTTCAGTTTATCCATTTCAAAGGCAACGTAATCGCCGTGGAAATTGCCGCCGTGGAAAACATTGCCCGCTATCCGGTCGACAATCGGATTGTCGCTTGCCGAATTCAGTTCATTGAGCAGGACATTTTCCGCATTTTCTATTTCGTCCCATACAGGGCCTAATACCTGGGGGACGCACCGGAGGGAGTAGTATTCCTGTACCTTGTCTTTAATATATTCTTCTTCTGTACGTTGCTTGTAAAAGAAATCATCGCGTTTTCTGATTCTGCGGCTACCCGACAGGAATCGCCTCATTTTTTCCGCCACTTTTTGCTGTCCCGGATGCCTTTTGCTGCGGTTCAATTCCGGGGAAAAATAATCGTCGAAGGCCGCGGTGATTTCGTTGACCATGCAAGACGAAACAATCGCCCAATCTAAGAGTTTCCGGGCGTAAATCAGGTTGATCATACCGATTCCCGTCATGGCTGAAGTGCCGTTGGCCAAGGCAAGTCCTTCTCTGATATGCATCTTGATGGGCTTCAAGCCCAATTTATCGAACACCGTTTGGGTCGGAAGCCGTTCTCCTTGGTGTATTACTTCTCCTTCACCGATCAGGCAGAGGGCGATATGCGCCAATTGCACCAAATCGCCGCTGGCGCCCACGCTGCCGTGTTCGAAGATAAGGGGATAAATATCGTTGTTGATAAATTCGACCAAGAGATGCACCGTTTCCGGATGGATACCCGAATAGCCTTGCAAGAAAGCGTTCAGTCTGGCCAACATTATTGATTTGACATATAAACCGGGCAACAAAGCGCCGGCGCCCGTACAATGGCTTCTGATCAGATTGTATTGCAATTGTGAACGGAACTCATCGCTTACCCGGTATTGAGCCATCGGGCCGAATCCGGTATTAATGCCGTAAATTAATTTTTTTTCGGAAAATTTTTGAAGAAAGTCAAAACCGGCTGCCACATTCTCCAAAACAGTTTCGTCCAAGACGATTTTCTCGTTTCTAAAGAGTATAGACTCAACTTGTTCCGTATGAAGTTCCTTTATAATAATACCCACTTTATGTTGTTTTTTGATGCAAAAGTAATAATATTTCGTTCAACCATCAAAAAAATAACCATAGTAACGGCAAGATCAATCTTAAAATATACATACCGATGCCACTCTGACCACAGCGCCGGGCAATTTGATGGCAGATGGCGAAGCGGACATCACCCGCTCTGTCCAATCTGTTTTTTATTTCTTTAATTTTTTCGTAACTTTGTCCCATGGCATATTTATTAAATAATTAAAATTAAACAATTATGAAAACAATTCAAAAGTTATTTGTTTTGGTCTTGACGACTTTATTTTTTGCATTTGGAACAATTGATGCAGTTATGGCTGTAAACTGGAATAAGAAAACAAAACCTTTCCCCGGAGAAGGTCGGAATAATGCGGTTTCTTTTGTAATAGGAAATGCTGCATACATTGGCACGGGATACGCCTATAAAAATAATGCAAACATTTTCTATAAAGATTTTTGGAAATATGATTCTTCGGCAGATGCATGGACGAAAATCGCCGATTTTCCAGGGGAAGCACGCTACCGTTCCGTCGCTTTTTCTTCCAATGGAAAAGGTTATGTAGGAATTGGTTCCGGTAATGGAAGTAGCATTTTCAAGGATTTTTACGAATATAATCCGGCTAACAATACATGGAGCAAAATCGCCGATTTTCCCGATGCCCGTTATGGTGTTGTTAGTTTCTCCATCAATGGCGTCGGTTATGTTGGAAGCGGATATGATGGGACGAATTTGAAAGGGGACTTCTACAAATACGAATCCGGCTCTTGGAAAGCTATTGCGGCCTTACCTTCCGGTGAAGCAAGAATGCTCGCTGCCGGTTTCAGTTTAAATGGTTTGGGCTATATTGCGGGAGGCGGTCCTGTGCCGAGTGTTTTTGGCGGCTTTGACAGCATGTTTGAATATAACCCTCAGACGAATGTTTGGAGCAGAAAGGCCTACAGTTCAAGATTGAGTTCTAATGTTATTTTGAGTTATGTATCGGGCGGTATTCCCTATTTTTCTGTTTACAATGACTTCTTCAAATACAACGCAAGTGAAGAATATTTCGAATTTTTAGGTGATGTTTTTAAGTTAGATAATTATTTCTCGTCCGAAACTTTTTTTGTCATCAATAATGTTCCCTATATGACATTGGGAAGTTTCGGCGGCTTTTTTGATACAACTTTCAATATTGATCTGTGGTACGATGCCGACGCGGTCGCAGGAACGGGTATTCATTCCGTGCAGACTGAAACCGTCGCCTTTTATCCAAATCCTGCTTCCGATTTAGTAACCGTTCAGGTAAATGCAACCGGAAGCATAGAAATTCATACACTATCCGGTTCTCTTGTCAAAAAACAGATAGTAAGTGCGACAAACAACTCCATTGATGTTTCGTCCCTAAACAAGGGTATTTATATACTGACAATAAAAGCGGCGGGAAAGAGCCGGACTTTCGAACTGATTAAAAAATAAGAAAGTTATTTATTTCGTCACCTCAATAATCGCTCTGAAATAACCGATTGATTCGCCGATTCCCGTAAACGGGTCATCCATGTTTTTTTCGTGCTCCAAACTGAGGCTTCCGCTGTATCCTACGGTTCTCAAGGCGCTGACAAACGCAGGAAAATCAATCAAACCTCGGCCGACTTCGGTCGAATGACCGGTTTTTGTGTTACCGGTAACATCTTTGAGGTGAATGTCAAAGATGCGGGAATGGTATTTCAGCAGATCGGCGACCGGGTCTTTTCCGTTTCGCAAATCATGACCGATGTCGAAGCACATACCGATGCGCGGGTCTAAATTTTGGGTATGGCTCCAGACTTCGTCGGCATCCTGGTAGATGGCGATGTCGGGTCCGTGCAAATGGATGGCGAAGTTGAATCCGTATTCTTTCACTTTTTTGTCTACGTAAGGGAGCAATTCGACATTTGGAACGCCAACGATAAGTTTCACGCCCACCCGTTTGGCATAAGCGAATGCATTGTCAACTTCGGCTTCCGACTTCATATAAATCGGGCCTACGGCATAGCCGGTCACTTTTTTTGAAGCCAACTTGGCATGAAAAGCGGCGATTTCTTCATCGGTACTTTTCATCGGTAGATGAAAATCCTTGATACACAGATAGTGTACGTCAGCTTTCTGCATAACGTCCAAAGTCTTGTCCAGGTCGAATTTTACAAAAGTATAGCCGGCCATTCCCAATTTGAATTTTTCGCCTGTTTCGGGAGGCAAGATATCGTTTTTGATTTCTTTTATCTTGATGTTCTTGAAAAAAGCTTCGTCACCATGATCTTGCAGCAGAATATGCCCCTCGGCTGCATTGCCGAAATCAGGCCAGTTGACATATTTGCTATATGCTACCAAAGCATTGAATTCTTGTGTATTACGAGTGTATTCGACAACTTTTGAACCATTCAGGTAATGTTGTACGCGATTGCCGTTGACGATGATGGTTGCAGTATTGAATTGATTGATGTCGAAGTTGTACCTTTCATCCGACCTGCTGGGGGGAATCAAATCGTACAATGCACCCAGGAGACGGTTTCCTTTCACACCCAGTTTGGCGTCGGGGTGGTTATTGTCATCTAATAGCTGAAATTCACAACCGATGGCCGAACCTTCACCCTTGTTCAGGCCGGGGTCTACAAAATATTTGACTCCGCTGTTAGCGCCCTTGGTAATTTTGAAATCGACTTTCAGGATAAAGTTTTTGTATTTCTGTGTGGTGACAATATCGCCGCCATTGGCCGATTCGGCCCCGTTGCTTGGTAAAACGTGCAAGGTTCCGTTTTGGATTGCCCAGCCTTTGCCGGGAAAGGCATCCAGTTTGGCGCCTCTCCATCCTTCGGTTGTTTTTCCGTCCCACAGCAATTTCCAACCTTCACTGATTTCTTGTTGCGATAGGGTATTGTCTTGCGCTTCGGTTATGAATCCCAAGGCTGAGATACACACCACCAGCGCTAATAAGCCTGTTTTTTTCATCTTTTTTCTTTTTTATAATTTATAGAATTGTTCCCAACCTTTGCGGGGCGGGATTTGAGTCAGCATGGAATTTGCAAATGCATTGTTGGTGATTTGCTTTGTTTCCCGGTCGAAAATAATCTTTGTATTCATCCGTTGTACCATCACTCCCAGGGAGAATACCTGGCTCAGGATTCCGTTTATCTCGAACGGAGAACGTGTTTTTTCCTTGCCCAGACATGCCAGCAGGAAGTTGGCAAAATGATTAGAAGGGCTTTTCGGCACTTCCGGTAATTTCGCCGCCATTTCTTTGGCTTTGGCTTCGGGAATGATTGAAAGGGTGCTGCCGTGTGTTCCGCCTTTGAATATCAATTCTTTGCTGTAAATGATTTTGCCGGGGTTCAGTTTGGCGGGTTGCAATTTTCCTCCGGCCACCGGTGGGATGTTGGGATCGATTTCCGACACGCCATAACCTTCCGGTACTTGAGGGATATTATTGACGCCATCGTACCAGGTTATGTCTACGGGCGGCATATTTTCCCGTTTTGGGAAACGGAAGAGTAGGGTAGAGGCTTTTGGGAAGATATAGTCGTTGTGTCCGTCGATTTTTACGGGAATCACTTCTTCGGGCAGGCCCAGGTCTAAAAATTCGTGGATGGTATCCAGAATATGCGCACCCCAATCGCCCAGAGCGCCCATACCGAAGTCGTACCAACCGCGCCAGTTTCCCGGATGGTATTTTTCATTGTAGTCGTGATACAAAGCCGTAGTCAACCAAACGTCCCAATCCATATTGGGAGGAAGAGGCTGTGCTTCAGGAAAGCGTGACATATTGGAACCCCAGGGATGCCATCTGCGGTCGCCGTTCATGTGGGCGGTAACCGCCGTTACATCTTTGATGATTCCCGCGTCTTTCCATGCCTTGAACTGGAAATAATTGGCGTCGGAATGACCTTGGTTTCCCACTTGGGTGACAACCTTTTTGTTCTTTTTTGCGGCAGCTATCATCAGTTCCGCTTCATAGAATGTTCTTGCCATGGGTTTTTCCACATAAACGTGTTTCCCCATTGAGATGGCCAGCATGGCGACCGGAAAATGCGCAAAGTCAGGGATAGCTACACTGACCGCATCAAATTCGTTTCCGATTTTGTCGAACATTTCCCGGAAATCCTTGAAACGTTTGGCATTGGGAAATTTGTTTAACATCGCCTGTGTATGTGGAGCGCCCAGGTCGACATCGCACAGCGCGACGATATTTGCCAGACCTGTCTGGCTGAAATCGTTGATAATTTCGGCGCCCCTATTGCCTATCCCTACACAGGCAAGGTTTACTTTGTCGTTAGCGCCCATTATTCCGGATGTACTTGCCGCTGTCGAAGTAAACGTATTCAATCCGCCCAAAGCAAGTCCGGCGGTAGCCATTCCGCCTGTTTTCAAAAAAGTTCTGCGTGTAATCATGATGCATTTATTATTTCATGGCAAAAATAACTATTTTTCTTAAAGATAACAAATATTTGATGATTTTTGACCTCCTCTGGTCAAATTCTTTGCAGAAATCGTCTGCAATACAGAAAATTTCCGTAATTTTGTCTTTGGTAAGTGATGATATATTTATTAACACATGAATTATTACGAATTAAAACTGGCGATTACGCCCGACACAGAAGTAAACAGAGATGTAATCTCCGCAGTTTTTGCGGAGATTGGGTTTGAGAGTTTTGTAGCATCAGAAAAAGGCTTAGACGCTTATATCCCAGAAACTTTCTACGACAAGGATGCGATTGCCGAAGCGCTGGAAAACCTCCCCTTGCCGGATATCAAAGTCGATTATCAAGCGGAGTGGATACCCGACAAAAATTGGAACGAAGAATGGGAAAAAAATTTCTTCCGTCCGATTATCATAGACAAGCAGGTTGTGATACACAGTTCCTTTCACAAAGACATTCCTTCCCTGCCTTACGATATTGTGATTGACCCGAAAATGGCTTTCGGAACCGGCCATCATTACACCACCGCATTGATGGTTTCCTATCTGCTGGAATTGGATTTGCAGGATAAATCTTTTCTCGACATGGGCTGTGGCACAGCAGTTCTGGCTATTCTGGCCGCTAAACGGGGCGCTCGTCCGGTCACGGCCATCGACATCGACCATTGGGCTTACGAAAACGCTATGGAAAATATCCAACTGAATCATACACCGGAAATCCGGGTAAACAAAGGCGATGCCGCCTTGCTGGGAAAAGACAGTTATGCTGTTATTTTCGCCAACATCAACCGCAATATTCTGTTGAACGATATTCCCGTATACGCCGGTTGCATGCAACCGGACGCAAACCTTTTCTTAAGCGGATTCTACCGGGAAGACATGGCAATCATTCAGGAAAAATGCAAAAGTGAACAATTGGCGTTTGTCGGCTTCAAGGAAGAAAACAACTGGGTTGCCATGCAATTCCGGAAATAAATGTGACAATGTACCGAATTTTTATATACTCATTCATAATATGACTTGGACACAATCATCCAAGCACCTCTTTAATATTGTGGCGATGATTTTATCTTTCTTTTTATTGATACAAAAAATAGAATCTACAATGTAATATCTTTCCATATTACCCAAAAATGTACCTGTCATCCTGTGATTCGAAGTGCCGATATCATCATGGCCCGACATGTAAGTCACTTTCTTCGGTTGCAAGCGGCTGCCTGCACCGGGTAGGAAGCCCGGAGGCTGACCTGGCCCTGTGCGGAAATATTGAATCCTCCGGCAAGCAGCAGGAGAAACGTACACAGGATATTGCTTGTTTTATTTTTGTAGGCCGATAATTTTCTTTTCATAGTTATATAATTTTTAAAAGGTTTCGGTTCTCAACAATCAAAAAAGCTTAGGCTTTTTACATTGGCAAATGTTAGTAATTCTTTTTTAATAATTACCAATATTTTCAATAAATAATCACTTTTTTGCGACCATTTTTTTTATTAGAAAAAATAATTGTAACTTTGCTCGCTTAATAGCAAACTTTCACTACAGTGACAGAAACAAAATATATTTTCGTTACAGGCGGAGTTGTATCTTCTTTGGGGAAGGGGATTGTTGCCGCTTCGTTAGGCAAACTCCTGCAAGCCAGAGGATACAGGGTAACAATACAAAAATTTGACCCGTATATCAATATTGATCCGGGTACGCTCAACCCGTATGAACACGGCGAATGTTATGTTACCATCGACGGTCACGAAGCTGACCTTGACCTGGGACATTATGAGCGTTTCCTCAATATTCCTACTACGAAAGCAAACAATATCACTACCGGCCGCATTTATCAAAATGTAATCGACCGGGAACGAAAAGGTGATTTCTTAGGCAAAACCGTACAGGTGGTTCCCCATATCACCGACGAGATCAAACGGAATATCATGATTTTGGGAAATACGGGAGAATACGATTTTATCATCACAGAAATAGGTGGCACGGTAGGCGATATCGAATCGCTTCCTTATATAGAAAGTGTCCGTCAATTGCGCTGGGAGTTAGGAAAAAACTGCCTTTGTGTTCATTTGACTTATGTTCCTTTTATTGCCGCCGCGAAAGAAGTGAAGACAAAACCTACGCAACATTCCGTGAAAACCCTTCAGGAACAGGGAATTCTTCCGAATATATTGGTACTCCGGACAGAGACACAACTTTCGGAAAATATACGCCATAAAGTGGCGCTATTCTGCAATGTGGATGAAAACGCAGTGATCCAGTCTTATGACGTCCCCAGCATTTATGAAGTGCCGATTGTACTGGCTGCTCAGGGAATGGATAAGATTGTACTTCGTAAAATGGGCGTACCTGTCAAAGGAAAATTGGATATGACTCGGTGGAAAAGTTTTCTTACCAACATGAAAACAGCAAAAAAAACGGTCAAAATTGGGCTTGTAGGTAAATATGTGGAGTTACCGGACGCTTACAAATCCATCAATGAATCCTTGTTGCAGGCGACCACTTATCACCACCGGAAATTGGATTTGCGGTTTATTCATTCCGAAAAACTGACAGATGAAAATGCAGCCGAATATTTGGAAGGAATGGATGGCATCTTGGTTGCTCCCGGATTCGGACAAAGAGGGATAGAAGGGAAATTTTCCGCTATAAAATATGCCAGAGAGCACAATAAACCCACTTTCGGGGTCTGCTTGGGAATGCAATGTATGGTGATTGAATATGCCCGGAATGTGCTGGGTCTCGAAAATGCTAATTCTATGGAAATGGATACTACTACACCCTATAAGGTTATCGACTTGATGGAAGAGCAGAAACACCTGACATTTATGGGAGGTTCCATGCGTTTGGGCGCCTACGATTGTCGGCTTGAAAAGGATTCGATCGCTTACCGGGCTTATCAAAGCGAACTTATCAGCGAACGACACCGGCACCGCTACGAATTCAATAACGATTATAAAACGGCATTTGAATCAAACGGTATGAAATGTACGGGTATCAACCCGAAAGCCGGTTTGGTGGAAGTAGTGGAAGTTCCCACATTAAGATGGTTTCTGGGAACACAGTATCACCCGGAATATAACTCCACTGTTGTCAAACCTCATCCGTTATTTCTAAGTTTCATTGAAGCGGCAACAAAAAGTTAGTGCTAACCGGTTAAAGAAAAAATAACACAAATTCGATATAATGGATAAAAATACAGTTACAGGTTTTGCATTAATCATTCTCGTATTAGTAGGTTTCTGGTATCTCAACCGCCCCAGCCAGGAACAGATTGAAGCACAAAAGCGATATCAGGATTCTATCGCCATTGTCGCTCAAAATCAGTTCGCCGAACAACAGGCGGCCGCACTGAGTGCGCAACAAAACAGTGATTCACTCGCTTTCGAAAATGTTTCGGATTCGGTACAACAATTGAAGTTGGTCTCGGAATATGGTGATTTCGCTGTAGCGGCAGAAGGGGAAGAATCTTTTTTTACTTTGGAAAATGAATTGATGATAATCAAAATATCAACCAAGGGAGGGCGCGTATATTCCGTTCAGTTAAAGAACTTTAGGAATTACGAAAATGAACCGCTTATGCTTTTTGACGGAGATGAATCGGCTTTTTCGACCACTTTAGTCACTGCCAATAACCGGGTTATTAATACCGGAGATTTGTATTTTACGGTAGCTTCCGTCGATTCTTTGCAGGTAAAACTGAGTCTGAAAGCAGGTGAAGATGCTTCAATCGACTATATCTACACCTTGCATCCGGATGATTATATGGTCGATTTTGCTATTGTACCCAATAATATAGGGAAGATCATTTCTTCAGGAAGTAGAACCTTGGATATCAGTTGGAAACAAAAAATTCGTCAACAAGAAAAAGGGAGAAGTTTTGAAGACCGTTATGCCCGATTAAACTATAAATATTTCAGTGATGACGTAGAACAACTGCGAGAATCGAAAGATGATGCAAAAAATATCCCTACCAAACTCAAATGGATCGGATTCAAAGACCAATACTTTTCATCTGTTCTCATTGCACAAGGTAGTTTTGAAGCCAGCCAATTGATATCCGCTCACTTAAAAGACAACCCCAAATATTTGAAAGACTATTCGGCCGTAACCAGTGTGGATTTTGACCCTGAAACAACCGAGGAAATTCCCTTGAACTTCTATTTTGGTCCGAATGACTACAACCTGCTGAAGAACTACGATAAAACCAAATTTCAAGGACAAGATTTGCAGTTGGAAAAATTAGTCCCGCTGGGCTGGAATTTGTTTCGCTATATAAACAAGTGGATTATCATTCCTATCTTTGACTGGCTGATTAGTTGGATTTCAAGTATAGGATTAGCCATTTTCCTTTTGACGCTGATTATTAAAATGTGTCTCTTCCCGTTGATATACAAATCGTTCATGTCTTCTGCCAAGATGCGGGTGATGAAACCACAGATTGAGGAAATCAGCAAAAAATATCCAGGACAGGAAAATGCAATGAACCGGCAGCAGAAAACCATGGAATTGTACCGGCAAGTAGGTATCAATCCGATGAGCGGTTGTTTGCCTATGCTCTTGCAAATGCCTATCCTGTTGTCCTTATTCTGGTTCTTCCCGACCGCCATTGAACTGCGTCACGAAAGTTTCCTTTGGGCCAAGGATTTGGCAACCTACGATGACATCCTCAGTTGGAGCGCCTATATTCCGTTTGTCACGCCGTATTTTGGCAATCATGTCAGTCTATTCTGCCTGCTAATGACGGTCACCAATGTTTTCTATACTAAATTCAATATGGAGCAGGCAAGTACAGGCCAGGAACAGATGCCGGGAATGAAAACGATGATGTACATCATGCCGGTTTTCATGCTGTTTATCCTCAATTCCTATCCTGCCGGTCTGAACTATTACTATTGCATTTCTACCCTGATATCCATCCTGCAAACCTTGCTTTTCCGTCATTTCGTCAACGAAGAATCGATATTGTCCAAGTTGGAAGCCAATAAAAAGAAGCCGGTGAAAAAGAAATCCGGATTCATGGCAAGGTTGGAAGAGGCACAAAGGAAACAACAAGCCCAGCTGAAAGAACAACAGCGACTGCAGGGGAAAAACAAAGGGAAAAGGTAATCGCCGCCGGTATCACAAATAGTAAAGGCCTCATCAAAAGTGAGGCCTTTAATTTGCACAGGCATGAATAAAAAGAATTACTTATTCTTCTATTTCCGGATAATATTGATCGGGAGAGAAATGCCTTGTTTTAACAATTGTTTTGTTTAATGCTTTTCGTACTTCTTCGGCTGCTTTTTGCATGCGTTCGCAATCCTTTGTATCCTGGCCATTGGATAGTATCAAATCAGCATATTCCCCTACTTTGTCCGGTTCTTCCAAGTAGATGTAGATTTTACATAAATTGTAATAAGCGGCATATCTTAAATTTTTATCGGCTTTCGATTTGGGGTCGGTATATTTTGCCGGAATACTCTTGAAATATTCAATCAAACCCTCTGCTCTTTCTTTGTCCATCGGAACATTAGGAGTCATGGCTTCCAATAGACTCTTTAATGTTTCAGTTGCTTTTCTGAATATTTCGTTTTCATCATGTTTTTTTTCATCAATTGTTTTAATAATATCCTTTCCTCGAACAACGGGAAATCCATAATTATCTGAGGCAAATGAAGAAACCTTATCCGCTGATTCTAATGAATGCTTGCGGTATAAATCGGCAATCAGTACTTCCCGGTTATTATTCCAAAAATCAGCTGCTTCTTTTCTTGTTTTGTACTCATCTGTATTATACTGCAAGTTACCCTCCGGGAAAAAAATGCCACTTTTTTTCAATACTTCATCCTGTGTTTCAATCACAAAATTAGACTCAAAAGTATAAACAACGCCAACTGAATAATAATATTGCGTACTAACGCTTCCATCTTTGTTTTTCACACTTTCCGTCCGTTCTTTTACTGTGCTGCTTTTAACAACGATGTTCCCTATATTCAGTTCGATTGTCAGATCGGCGTTTGTAGAAACATCCGCTCTTCTTTCTCCTTCTACGAACACAGCATCCGCTATTTCCGATACCAAAATATTCTTCCTGGCAGAAGCGGTTGGTTTAATAATTACCGAGTAATAATAAAAAAGAGGATCAAGCGGCGTAATCGGTATTGCGCGGTAAGCACAATTGAAGTAATAGTTGTCAACATCTACATTCTTGGTCTGTGCTATTCCTGTTAGAGAAAATAGAAATCCAATACTTAGAATTAATAATTTTTTTTTCATAAAATTTGAATTATTTGAATTAAACATATATTAGTTTGTTTCTCATTATGAGTTTACAATAATTCAATGCAAAAATCATGCCAAAAGCACAGATGATACGTAATTTCAGGCATACAGCGCCTTGATTCTTTCGACAGCCTCCAGGGTATCTTCCTTATTTCCGAAAGCGGTGAAACGGAAAAAACCTTCACCGGCTTCCCCAAAACCGGACCCTGGCGTTCCTACTACTTGTATTTTATTCAAAAGCAAATCGAAAAATGCCCAAGAAGTCATGTTATCCGGCGTTTTGCACCAGATATAAGGTGCATTCACCCCTCCATAACACTGTAAACCCAGACTTTCCAAGCCAGATTTGATGATTTGGGCGTTTTGCATGTAATAAATGATGGTCTCTTTGGTCTGGCCTTGTCCTTCCGGCGAATAAACCGCTTCGGCGCCTCGTTGAATGATATAGGCGGTACCGTTGAATTTTGTGGATTGACGCCTCCGCCATAAGGCATTCAAAGAAAGGATTTCACCTTTCGACGTCTTGGCAGTCAAATCTTTGGGCACTACCGTATATCCGGCACGCAAACCAGTGAAACCGGCTGTCTTGGAGAAACTCCTGAACTCAATCGCTACTTTCCGGGCGCCTTCTATTTCGAATATACTGTGCGGTACATTCGCTTCGGAAACAAAAGCTTCATAAGCAGCATCATACAAGATAAGCGATTGGTGTTCTACCGCATAGTCCACCCATAACTTCAACTGATCCTTTGTCAATACGGTTCCGGTAGGATTGTTCGGATAGCACAAATAAATCACATCGGCCGGTTTTTGGGGAAATGCAGGTACAAAGCCGTTGGCAGGGATACAGGGCAACAATTCGATTTCCCGTCCGGCCATCTTGTTGGTATCCACATAAACCGGATAAGCCGGGTCGGTAATTGCAATCCGATTATTGGGGCTCAGTATATCCCCAATATTTCCCGTATCGCTTTTTGCACCGTCGCTCACAAATATTTCATCGGCTTCAACCGCAATACCCCGGTCGGTAAAATCGTGCTTCAGGATAGCTTGCACCAAAAAATCATATCCTTCATAAGGCGCATATCCCCGCAAGGTTTCCGACTTGGCCATTTCAGCGGTCGCTTGGGTTATTGCGTTGATGACAGCCGGAACAATAGGCTGGGTGATGTCTCCTATTCCCAGACTGATCACTTTTTTATCCGGATGATTTTCCTTGTATTCTTTCACTCTTCTTGCTACTTCCGCAAACAGATAATTATTACCTATTTCGGTATAATGTTCGTTTAATTTCAGCATAAAATATTTTTTTAAAACTCGCCTTCGAAAACCGTGATGGCTTCTCCGGTCATATATACGTGTTCGTTGTCTTTATCCCATTCAAGTTCCAAGTCTCCGCCCAGCAAGGAAATAGTGGCTTTTCGCTCTAATTTGTTGTTCAGGACGGCAGCTACTTCTACCGCGCAAGCGCCTGTTCCGCAAGCCAAAGTTTCTCCGCTTCCACGTTCCCAGACACGCATCTTGGCGTATGTAGGCGAAAGAATCTCTACAAATTCCACATTGACCCGTTCAGGAAACATCCGGTGATTTTCGATTTTTTTTCCTATCTTTTCCAAATCAAGTTTATCTATGCCTTCCGTAAAGATCACCGCATGTGGATTACCCATGGAAACGCAGGTTAAAGCATATTTTTCCGGTTCAAAATCAATCGTTTTGTCAATGAGTTGTGTGTCATTCCACACGACAGGAATATCTTTGACATGCAACGTGGGCGTTCCCATATCAACTTTCACTTTCTCAACCTTTCCGTTGACGGGAAACAGTTCCAATACTTTCACACCGGCCAGGGTTTCCAACGTAATCTGTTTCTTATTGGTGTAAGCCTTATCATAGACGAACTTACCTACGCAACGCGACCCGTTGCCGCACATTTGCGCTTCCGAACCATCGGCATTGAACATGCGCATCCTGAAGTCACAGGTATCGGAAGGCATTATCAATATCAATCCGTCAGAACCGATTCCCTTGTGCCGATCGCTTACTTTTATCGCCAATTCCGTAGGGTTTTCTACTTTTTCCCGAAAACAGTCGATATAAACATAATCGTTTCCGGCTCCATGCATTTTTGTAAATTTCATACGTACTTTTTTTGTTTTCTGCACTAAATGTTGCAAAGGTAAAAGATTTGTTCGGAATTAACAAATTCACGAGTGGGTTTGATTTAAAAGTTGGAAACTTTCGTCATATAAAAACAAGCTGTTGATAAATTAAACTTGAAAAAAAATAAAAAGAGACAATAATTTGCAATACAATTATTATCTTTGTCGGATAAAGACTAAAAAATGAATAAAAATTGAATGAACGATGATGAAAAAATCTTTTGAAGCCGTTTTTTGTTTATTAACTGTATCGGCATTGTTTTACGCTTGCCATCAAGAGCAGTTTGTTCCTGTTGAAGTTGATTTCTCTTATGCAACAGGAACGGCATCCTCTACACCTCCTCTTGTGGTCACATTGAAAAATAACAGCCAAAATGCCGATGCGTATCAATGGACTTTTGAAGGCGGAGAACCATCCGTTTCAAATCTGAAGAATCCCGAAAGTGTAACTTTTACTACGCCCGGTGAACACAAAATAACTTTGGAGGCGTGGAGTTTGAATGACCGTAAAACCAAGACTGTTGTTGTTCGTGTCGATAGCATTGTAAGGCTTGATTTTAAGGCGGAAGTAGTAATTAACAACTATGCGTCGGCCACATTCGATATAACCAACTTATCATCGGGCGGCATTTTCTACAAATGGATATTTGAAAGCGGGGAACCGGCTGTTTATGAAGGAAAGAATCCACCTCCGGTCACTTATACACAGGAAGGAAAATACAGTATATTTTTACTCTCGAACAATGGCGCCACCGATTTCATGGCAAGTCGGGATATTGAAGTGAAAGAGCCATTAGATGCTTCGTTTTCCATTCTTCCCTCTTTTGAAGATATTGATGATATGGAAGCGCCTTTACGAGCTAGCTTTGAAACATCTTTACAAGGCGTAGAAAGTCTTGAATGGAAATGTGAAGGAGCGGAAATAACAGGAGCCGATTCTCCGGACGCATCAATTTTGTTTTCAAAAGAAGGCGATTACACGGTTTACCTGTATGTTTCGAATGGGAAGCAGCAAAAACAACTATCACAGAATATAAGCATTAAAGCCAATTCAAATCTTCGTACCCACCCAAACATCCGGTTGGGAATTAATACCGCTCAGGAAACAATCGGTTCAGTCTATTCTACCCGGTTGAGACAGGTTTTTAAACGTTCGGAAATAGATGCTCGGAACGGGATGTTGATAGACATTGCTTTCTTGGGCCTGAATGCAAATTATATTTACAATTTATTTGTTTCGCCCGATAATTTGCCCGATACGCCACTGGCTGCCATTCCGGGTGCACAAGCCACCCGATTTATTAATAAATTAGAAATGGGAGAGGTTGTTCAACTTACAGTGGAACAGTTCAAATCAATGACTACCGATAGCTACCTGAAAGATTTGCCTGTTGCTTCCGTGAGCTATGGGAATGAATTTTTCACCGATTCGCTTTTGCCGAGAGTGGTACTGTTTGAAACATCAGACGGACGAAAAGGGGCTATTTTGATAAAAGAAATGATAAAAAACGGTAATGAACATTCTTATATTCTGGTGGATATAAAAGTTCAGAAAAATGATTAAAAACGGACATGCAGCAACCGACGCTGAACATCTATCGACGGATGTGCATCAGCGGCAACCGGTCGCAGTTTTTACAAGTGTATGATGTCGCCACCCGTGCATACTTTCTGGTTATGGCAATGGATTATCATAAATAATAAAATTAAATATTATCGGAAATGAGAAAAGTAATATTAGTATTTATAAAGTTATAAACAATTATCCCATTGTATTTGAATATGAAGAAACTAAAGATATAGATATAGAGTATCCTAAGGGTTCCTCTTTAGAACCTTTTTATGAAGAACAATACGATAATTTATTGAATTGGTTGAATACAAATAAAGATAATTATCAAATAAATACGGAAAGACTTTTTATGCCATAACATTATTTATAAATAATGAAACAAATAAAATCATGAAAAAGAAATTATTTTTTACATTGCTGCAGCTAATGGTGGTAACTGTTTGTTGTTCACAAAAGCTGCCGAATAATATTCCAAAATACGTACAAGATCGTTTTTCGAAAATAAAAACGAATATAAAATTGGCTTTGGATAGTTGTAGACTGAATACCGATATCAACCTTGTTTATTGTTCCAATTTGTTAAGTTTTGAATTACTGGATTATCCGGTAGATCAACAAAAAGAAATTGAACTTTCTAAACTAAATTTGAATTGTAAGCATTCGGGGAAGTACATGGGTATCCGGTTTTTCCGTATGTACTATTTTTGGAGACAATGCAATTATCATGTAATTACCATGCAGAGTAAATGCAATATAAATGTGCCCTGAGAATAAGCAAGGGCGGGATTAATGTAATTACCATGCAGAGTAAATGCAATATAAATGCATTGTAATTGTGAAGTA
>JAITQA010000073.1 GCA_031289145.1 Dysgonamonadaceae bacterium
TTCACGCTTACCAAAGACGCATCCGTCACCGGCAATGGAATTGATTTAGCCAAATTGTATTGCGACCCGGATGTTTTCTCCGGAAGTGGAAACAGCACTTGGAAAGTGACACAGGAAACAGGCAATTATTATATCCGCATTGACGCTTTTTCCGGTCATGTTTACGTGAGGGAAGAATCCGGTTATCCGAAAACGATTTACCTGGACGGATGGTGTTGGAAAAAACATCCCGGCGACCCGCGCAATAATTGGGACCCGGCAACAGCTATGCCTTTATATCGACAAGGAACAAGCAATGTGTATGCAGGCACACTCTATGTATTACCTTGGGCAGGTGATTTCAAACTTTTTGCAGTGTCGGAAACCAATCCCGAAATATCGCAAATGATGATTAAATCCAAATATTTCGAGAACCTTACGCCTTTTGATGACAGTGGAATTAAATTTCCTATTCCCGGCGGGGATGGCGCTTACTACAAAGTAAGTGTTGATTTGAAAGATGGTTTCACTTGGAATAAAGAAACCATGGATGGAGAAAATTATACGCTCGTTCCGGCAAATAACAAGAAATTTACCTTGACATTCACGGAATTGTAGAATTATTAAATTCTTTTCCGGGTGTCCATAGACGACACCAAGACATTCCAAGTTTACAAAACTTGGAATGTCTATAAACTTGGAATGTCTATAAAAAACAACAAATCATGAAAAAAAACTTTTTATTCCTCTGTCTTTGCTTTTTTTATGTTGTGTCGAATGCGCAGGTCAAACACCAAATCCTCCTGAATATGGAAGATAACGAATATTGGTGGGGGGGAGTAGTCGCTTTCGGTTCGAAAATGCCTTATCTGCAAACGGTCGAAACATTCGATTTAGCTTTGCAAAACGGCAATAATCAAGTAGTCCCCTTTTTTCTGTCCAATCAGGGAAGATATATCTGGAGCGATTCCCCTTTCCGTTTTGAAATCAAAGACAAGACGATACGAATAGAATCTTTTTATGAAGAAATAGCCGTTCAACAAGGAGGAAAAACCTTGAAAGAAGCTTATCTGACGGCTGCAAAAAAACATTTTCCATCCACCGGCATTTTACCCGACTCCTTGTTTTTTACTATGCCTCAGTACAATACCTGGATTGAACTGATGTATGACCAAAATCAAGCTGATATAATGAAATATGCACAAAGCATTGTGGACAACCATTTTCCCGAGGGCGTTTTAATGATTGACGATAACTGGCAAAAACAGTACGGCAATTTTGAATTTAAACCCGACAAATTTCCGAATCCCAAAGAGATGGTCGAACAATTACACGCCATGGGATTTAAAGTCATGCTGTGGGTTTGTCCTTTCGTCAGCGCCGACAGTCCCGAATACCGCTTTTTAAAGAGTAAATCTTATTTGCTCAAACAAAAAGGAAGTGATATTCCTGCGATAATCAATTGGTGGAACGGAGCAAGCGCCTGTTACGACTTGACTCATCCCGAAGCAGCCGCTTATTTTATTGCGCAATTAAAAACTATGCAAGTCGAATACGGTATTGACGGATTCAAATTCGACGCCGGCGATAACCAATTTTATAATCCCGACCGCATTGATAGTTATCAAAAAAATACCAAATCGGTTGACCACACCATGGCTTGGGCAAAAATAGGTACGCAATTTGCATTTAACGAATACCGCGCCGGTTGGCAAATGGGAGGAGAAGCGCTGGTGCAACGGCTGGGCGATAAAGATTATTCGTGGGAGGCTGTTAAAATGTTAATTCCCGATATGATTGCCGCCGGATTGTTGGGTTACGCCTATACTTGTCCCGATATGATTGGAGGAGGTCAATTTACCTCGTTTCTGGGAATCAATAACGACCAATTTAATCAAGATTTAATTGTCCGTTCTGCACAGGTACACGCATTAATGCCCATGATGCAGTTCTCCGTGGCGCCCTGGCGGATTCTGAACTCGGAAAATAAAGAGATTGTTCGTAATGCAGCTTTATTACATAAAAAAATGGGTGGTTATATTTTGGAATTTGCCAAGCAATCAGCCGTAACAGGCGAACCCATTGTCAGGCACCTGGAATATGCTTTCCCTAACGAGGGTTTTGCCGAATGTAAAGACCTGTTTATGTTGGGAGATAAATATTTGGTTGCCCCGGTGGTGACACAGGAAAATAAACGGACAGTGAAACTCCCGCAAGGAAAATGGAAAGACGAGCAAGGGAAAATCTACAAAGGTGGGAGAACGGAGCAGTTCGATGTCCCACTTAGTCGACTGCTTTATTTTGAAAGATTATAGTTTATAAACTTAAATATTGACTATCTTTTTGGGGTTTTGTGCTCGAATATAAGGAGAATATTCGTAACTTTGTAAAAAATATCGTTATGCAAGGAAAGAAGTTGAGATTATATTTGATACTTCTGTAATAGGCGGATATTACGACAGCGAGTTTGAAAGCGATACCAAACCGCTGTTTGAACGTATCATAAAGGGTGAGTTTGAGATATTATTTTCCATTGTTACGGAAGATGAATTGATTAATGCTCCGGAGCTTGTGAGAGAGTTGTTGGATGATATTCCTGAAAATTATAAAGAAAAGGTAAACTTAACTGAAGAATCCATCCAACTTGCCGACGCATATATTACTGAAGATGTTGTCGGAAAAACAAGCCGCAAAGATTGTTTTCATATTGCTCTTGCTACAACTCATCATGCGGACATATTGGTAAGTTGGAACTTTAAACATATCGTAAATGTAATGAAGATAAGAGATTATAATTCCGTTAATATCAAATACGGATACACAACAATAGATATTCGTTCACCTAAAGAGATATAAATATGAAACAGGAAAACAAAACAGTTATCAAGGACTTTAAAGCCGTAGAATATATGCGGAAAGAGCGCGATCGCATCGGACGGGAAACGCAAGATATGGACTTTGCCGTATTACAAAAATATTTTACAGAAAGGCGAAACCTATCAAAGGTTTTTTCTTGTAATTAAATTACTCATCCATTATTACTGTTCAATATTCTTCGGAGGTCAAAAAAGATGGAATCGTGATTTTACAAAAATAATGCTCTTACATGCATAACTACAAATTTTCCGTTCTCTTTTTCATTCTCTATTATCTGTGCATTAGCGGAATACATGCAGAGACAGGATTGCTTTTTCGTCATCTTACGCGCAACGAAGGACTGCTTCATGACAATGTTACTTGCATCGCTCAGGACTCCATCGGCTATATCTGGTTTGGCACGCATCGCGGTTTGAACCGGTACGATGGTTATTCGATCGACTCTTACCGTTACGCCAATACTAAAGCGAATGCGATTTACTACAACCGGGTCTATAATATCGAAATTATCGGAAATTCTCTCTGGATGATAACTGAAGCCGGTATAGCCTGCTTTGATATTCGCACAAAACAATACATTGATGTGGAAATAGACGATCCGGAGAATGCTGATTTTTACCATCAAATACGTTCTATCAAAAGTAGTTATGATAATCTTCTGTGGCTTATCACTGATCTTGACTGCATCCGTCTGGGCAAAGTGCGCTATGACGCCGACACAAACAAATACATTATTACAGCCTGCAAAATAGGGAACGAACAGGCGTTTTTATCACAGGAATACGGACCGAAGTTGACTTGCGACGAGTTGGGAAATGTATGGATATCAGGACGGGATCAGATCAGTTGTTATAGCAGGGGAAGTGATGGAGAATTTTATTTTGCCGGATACACCGAAGAAGCGCCCGGTCGGAATGTAAAAGAGATGCATTACAAGGATGGTAATTTGTGGATAGCCTACTGGGACATGATTGTCAAATACAATGTAATCAGCGCCACAGAACTAAAAACCATCCAACGCATACCCTATTCCCGCCGCAATGTTTCGACTTTCTATCTGGATGATAAATTCATTTGGATTGGCTCCGATTATGGAATTCTCCAGATTGCGAAAGAAGGAAATCCACCTTTGATGATCGAACACAAACATGTGCCGTTGAATGCGTATTCCATTGGGAATGATCCAAATAACATTTTTCTCGACAGGAACAGCAATATTTGGATTTCAACCTGGGGCGCCGGTGTATCCTATGCCAATACGAGTCCTAAATTCTTTCAGACAATTAGTTACAGCCCATTTAAATCGGAAGGGACTATCGAATCGGAATTTATCAGTTCGATTCATAAAAGTTCGGATGGCTATGTATATCTGGGAACAAAATTTGGAGGAATAAGCCGTTTCAACAGTAAAAACAAGAAAGTGGTAGAAAATTTCAGTAATGCGCCTCAACTGCTTCCTTCCGTAACGAGTATTCATTCCGATATGGAGGATATTTTTGCAGCCGTAAACAATACGGTCGTAATCATCGACAAAAAGCGCAAGCGGGTGAAAGAAGTCTTATATACGGCAAGGTATGTATTCTGCATTGACTTTGACTTTTTAGGACGCTTATGGACAGCGACATACGCAGGTTTGGAATGTTTTGAAAAACAAAACGGTCATTGGATAAAAGTCCTGACGCTTACCAAGGATACGGAATTTGCCCTTCCAACTTATTTGTTTCATAACATATATTCCAACAAAGAAAAAAAGGAAATGCTAATCACTTCGGCTTCCGGAGTTAACAGGCTTCTGTTCAAAGAAAATGGAGATGTAAAAGATTTTATACACTATTCTGTCAAAGAGAACGAGGCAGGTAGCTTGAGCAGTAACTACCTGTGGCCCATCGACAAACAAAACGATTCCGTTTACTGGATCGGTTCTATGGGAAATGGACTTAACCGCTTCTCACTCATAGACAAGCCGGATGGGACTTACGACTATACTTGCGAAGTTTATGGGATGGAATCAGGAGCGCCTTCCGACGATATTGAGAGTATAGAAGTGGATAAATACGGAAATGTTTGGTGTGGAGGTTTCTCGCTCGCTTGTTTTGATACTAAACTGAAGCGTTTCAATGCTTTCGATATCAACGACGGATTGCAAAGCTATATGTTCGGAACTTCTTCTTCGAGCGAGGACATCGATGGAACCCTCTATTTTGGCGGCGCCAAGGGACTGAACTATTTCATGCCGATAGCCAATACTATCGAGTTGAATTTTTTTCCGATTTTCTTTTCACGTGTCTATATAAATGGAAAATTGGTTGATTCGGATATCGAATTTTCCAAAAACTTAGTTCTTGATTACCGGGACAATGATTTTACACTCGACTTCACCTCCTTGTCTTTCAATCCGGGACAACACATTCGGTATCGCTACCGTCTGGAAGGTTATGACAAGGAATGGCGTTATATCGAAATGGGAAAAGAACCGAGAGTATCCTACCAGAAATTACCTTATGGACGTTACAAACTTTTGGTTGAATCCGGCGGATGGAAAGAATGGGAAGGCGATCTTTCTGTGATGACCCTCCAAGTGACTCCTCCTTTCTGGTTGTCGTGGTGGGCCGGAATCATTTACGCTTTGATCGGCATATTCCTGACCTATCTGATTATGAAATCGTTTCTGAGATGGATGCAGATGAAACAAACGATCGCCCTCCAAACGGAAAGAGAACAGCAAAAGGAAGAAATGATGCAACTGAAAATGCATTTTTTTACCGACGTCTCGCACGAATTTAAGACGCCTCTCACCTTAATCAACTCGGCGATAGCCGAACTGAATGAAGAAGAAACCGGCATCAGCGAAAACAAACACTTCGGACTTATTAAACGAAACAACAATAAGCTATTGAAACTTATCAATGAACTGCTCGATTTTCACCGATCCGATATTAAAGAAGCGCATTTGAAAACTATCTGTATTCTAGTGCAGGATTTTGTTACTCAAATCTACGATGAGTTTCTACAGTGGGCGGCGTCTTCCGGTATTTCAATGACACTTTCGATGCCGGAAGAAGACATCCGTTTGTGGTTGGATGAAGAACATTTCGGGAAAATCGTTACCAACATTCTTTCCAATAGCATTCGCTATACGGAAGCCGGAGGGAAAATTGATATAATCGCTTCCACAGGCAATGTACACCAGCAGGCTACATTTTACAAATCTTCATTCAAATGTCTGGAAAATCTGCTACAGGACAATCACCTCATACTGACTGTTCGCGACACAGGCGTGGGGATTACGCCGGAATCTCTGCCTAAAATTTTCGAACGCTTTCATCAAGTTGAAAGTAAAACCAGCAAGCATTTGGGATCCGGTATCGGATTGGCGCTTGTCCGTTCGCTGATCAAGTTGCATCATGGTGGAATTATTGTAAGCAGCGAACGCAACACCGGTACGGAAATCATTATCGCTCTTCCATTGGACGACAGTTATCTGAAAAAGGAGGAAAAAGTAGATGAAAGTTCCTTCGAATTGGGCGTTTATCTTTCCGATTATGCTATCGAATACGAACAACCGGAGCCGGACAACCGGACAGATGAAAGCATGGAAAATAAACCAACTCTTCTGTTGGTCGATGACAATCAGGAAATATTGATGATACTGCGCGAACATTTCAAGCGCGATTACAATATTATCCTGGCTTTCGATGGTGAAGAAGCCTTCCAGAAATGTAACACGGAATTTCCCGACCTGGTTATTTCCGATGTGATGATGCCGAAAATGAACGGGATAGAACTTTGCGCCAATCTGAAAAAGTATTTGCGTACCTGTTTCATTCCGGTCATTCTGCTTACCGCCCGATCGCTTGTCGAACAGCAGATAGAAGGCATAGAAAGCGGTGCAGACGCCTATATTCCCAAACCATTTGATATCAGGCTGATAAAAGCTACCGTACAAAACCTGTTGGTTCGTTCCGGTCAACTAAAGGAATTCAACCCGGCGCGATCCGTGATGAGTAAACGCAAAGAGTTGCTCGATGAAAGACAGCAGGCTTTATTTACCCGCTTGACAGAATTGGTGGAAACAAACATGAACAATCCGGATTTTTCAGTCGATCATCTTTGCCTCGAATTGGGTATGAACCGCTCTAAACTTTACAGTTCAATCAAAAACATCACCGGAATGACTTTGGGACACTACATCCTCAAAATCCGCTTGGATAAAGCTGCCGATCTGCTCAAAAACACGGACATCACCGTTACGGAAGCGTGTTACCGGATTGGCATCGACAGCCCTTCCTATTTCAGCAAAGCATTCAAGGTGCAATTCGGCGTGTCACCGTCGGAATATATCAAGAAATATTGAGTGAATCTGTTTCGGATATGGGTTACGGGCTGGGCTTTACCAAGCTAAGCCATTTTTTAAGAGTCTTTAAAGAACATATCTGGATGAAGCCAAAACAATATAGCCGGTCCGTAATTTGTTATTGAAGAAAGAGTACATTTGTAACCCGTAAGAGTAGAAAAAATAAGCAATTAAAAGTGAATTAGAAAAAAAGTATTATCTTCGCACTTTAATAAAACAAAAAGTAATGTGGTAACATAGAAAGATTAAGTATTGAATAGTAAATAATTGAGCTTTTAGCTCCTGTTCTCACAACTCAAAATCTGCAAAATTTCAATCCGAGAATAAGGTTGCGGAAGTTCACGTCTTCGGGCCTGAACTGTTTGCGCTTATTTGGATTAAATGGTTTTTGCAGAGCCAAGCGTAGTAAAATAAGCAATCAACGAACAGTTTCACGCTTTTTTTATTGCTGTAAGGGCAAGTCTGATTCGCAAGATAAACGCGGTTTTTTTGATTGTTTTGTTCATGTTACGCCGTCCCATGCGGGAATATTTTCAGGCTACCAAAGATTGCGTTTGTTGGGAATTGGATTTTGAGATGTTCCAAACGCTGTTCCACAGCATCGAATCATTTCGGGAACAAGGCCGAGCAACGCTTGTAGGAAGTTATTTTGCTATGAAAGAACGGAATATTTCGATGATTACCGACCAGGCTAAAGACCGTTATGCCAGATTGATGAAAGAAAAACCGGATATTTTCCGGAATGCTTCATTAAAACATATTGCTACCTATTTGGGCATTACGGATACTTCATTGAGTAGAATCAGAAAGGAAATTGTAAATAAAAATAGAATAATTATGTTATTTGGAATTATCAACATTATTTTGGGGACACTCGTTTTGTCTCCTTCATTTATTGGGCGTGAAAAACGCGAAAAATATGCTAAAACGCTGAGTTGGGCAGGTATACTTTTGCTCATTTGGGGAATTATGGGTGTAGTCAGTTCGCTGTCATACTTTCAATCCTTTTCTCTGTATTGGATTCTGTGGTTTTCGGGAGGCGTTATAAGTTTACTTATGGGAATTATTTTGGGAATTGGTTTGCTCAAAAGGTCTTCCGCCGGTATTGTGAACAAATTATTGCCTTATCAGAGAATTATCGGTTTAATAGCGATTATCATTGGCGTATTGCAGCTGTTTGTGCAAGCATAGACAGTCAAAATGAGAAGATTTTTTCCACGTCGGCATTTTTGTCGGCGTGGTTTTGTATGTGTTCAACTGTCTTCATTTCAAATTTATCACAAAGTTAATTGGTTTGTTTTCGTGAATTTTTATATCGCTTCCATATCAGCAGGTTACAAAGAGGAAAATAGCGCAATGAGCGATTGAATCGTTTCAAGGGCATTTTGTTCAGTCCATAAATGAATGCATCGGTTCCAATGAGCAGGGTGTGGATTTTTGATTATGGTTTCGGCGAGAACCGCCTGCTGCAAGTGCAAGTAGTGCGAAAATGATTAATTCATTTATTTTCATATTATTGCCTATTTTAATTCGTCTTTTAAATTATACAACTGCGAATTTATAGCGCATTTGTTAAGGTTTGTTATAATTTTACACTTAGGCAATCTATACGATAATCACATAATATATTTATATTTTTTTGGGGATTTTTTTCAAAGAAAAATAGTAATTTTGCAAAAAAATAATCAATAAATTATATGGAAACATCAAAAGTAGCAAGCCTTGCAAAACGTGTTGAGGCACTCGCTGCCGGATTTATAGGTGTGTGCTTCTTCAGTATCGGTACTTCCTATTTTCAGGAAAGGTTTATTTATCGTATTCCGCGCATTCTGTCGCCTGTTTTCGACTTGTTTGGCAATGTTGGTGCAGCTTTGGGAATGCTTATTATAGGCATTGGTTTTTTGGTGTGGGCTTTTTTGCGTGGAAATCAAGAAAACCGACCGACCCGATTTAAAAAGCGACAAAGCGACAAAGTATTTCGACGATTTTGAAGCAATATGTGCCGACTTTGAAGCTAATGCCGACTCTGCAAATTTGCCACAATATTACGATAAACTTGCCCTATTGACCGAACAGGCGGCTGACGCTTTAGAAGGGTTAAACAACGACCAAAAATACGAATTTTCAAAATATAACGCTAAACTTTCGATAAGGTGGGGCGAGAAAGTCACTGCTATAAGAGAAAACAAATAACATAAAACCATAAATAAGTGCTGTTTTCATTGTCTCTTAACTCTTTTTTAATTTACATTCCAATCACAATAAATCACCATTCAGACCTCCTTTGTTACAACGACTTGATTTTATTTTTTGGCGTTTTTATCCCTTGTACATAATACCCGTTTTTATCCTTGCCTATATTTTGTATTTACCGACAAGTTCAAACACTGTTTTGTCCATCTTTTTATGATTTTAAACTGTTTAATCTATGCTATCGCTCAATGCTCCACGTAGTGTTTTTATCCTCATAATTTAGTTCGTCAATCATAAAAAAACTGGGGGCATCGGCATCATTTAAGATTGCGTAATCGTCATAATCGGTTGCCCGTTTGTCATCCGATTTCAAGTTTCGCGTTAAATAATACACATGATTTTTGTCTTTAGCTACCTGAAAAGACAGTGTTTCAAAAGTAGCTCTGTCGATTTCCTTGCAAAGTTTCAGTTCAAATATACCGAAATAAACATGGTTTTTATCGGCATACCAATTACTGTTTCCTTCCATATCAAAAGTCGTAACATCTATTTCGGGAATATCGACTGCCGAGAGCGGCGCATTGCTCCCACTCCAAATATCTATTTGGTAAACCCTGTTTTTATCTTTGAAAAACGTGGAATTGGAAACCGTATGGAATGTTGGCTTGTCATAATCGCCTTCCAAAGGTTTAATCTCTCTCTTGCTGAGCCAACTGTGCGTTTCGTAATAAATGCCGTTTTTGTCCATAAAAAAAGGAGGTCTCATTATTCGGAATGTTTCCCTGTCTGCCCATTCTAAAATCTGGTCTTTATAATAAATATGCGATGAATCTTTTATGATATAATAGTCAATCATACTGACTTCATCTGGATTTAGACCGACTAATTCTTTGCTGCCAAAATACATTTTACCATCCTTTTCTTCGTAAGAACTGTTGGGATTGATTAGGAACGGAACAAACAGCAGCGCCGTTATCACCACGCCAATTAATACGATAATCAACTTTGATTTACTTTGTACCGGTTTTCCGGTTTTTGATGTGAATGTGTTCATATATATTTATAGTTTTAAATTTAATTGCAAAAATAATTATTTTATTGGTTTCACTGTGCTGTCTCACTTCTCATCAATATTTTTTCCGAATGACATTTTTTCTCCATCTTCTAAGATGAAAGCTAAATATACAGTCAGCAAAGGAGGTAACTGCCGAGGTTATTGTTTTTCCTTAGCCACGGAATGAGTTGAAAACCCGGAAGGAGAAGCCGGAGAGCAAACATTCAGCGCTTGTTCCAAATCTGCTATTAAATCTTCGGCATCTTCCAGCCCTACCGAAAGACGGAAAATACCTTCTCCGGCAAAGGTATTCCATGAATCCAACTGCTTTTGGGTAGAAAATTTGAAAGTTGTTTCGAATAATTCCTTGCTTTCCAAGTAAAAAATCAACGAGCGGTGATGCCCCAGGGATACGGCATAATGAATGATTTTCAGTTTTTCAGCCAATCTTCGGGCAGTTTCTTTTCCGTTGGCAACCTGAAAAGTAAGGATGCCCGAAAAGTTTTTCATTTGCCGACGCGCCAAATCGTATTGCGGATGCGAGGGTAATCCGGGATAGATAACGCGCTTCACTTGCGGATGTTGTGCTAAGAAGGCGGCGATTTGAAAGGCATTTTCCTGATGGACACGCATCCGGAGGGGTAGCGTAGCCAGTCCTCTCAAAATCAGCCACGCATTGAATGGACTCAATGTTCCGCCAAAACGGATAGCCGTTTTTTTACGCAAAGAGGCGAGGTCGTCTTTTCTTCCCAATACAACACCCCCTAAGGCATCGCCATGTCCACCGGCATATTTGGTAAGGGAATGTATCACGAAATCCGCGTCCAACAACAGCGGTTTGGTGGCTATGGGCGTAGCAAAGGTCGAATCGACAATGAGTTTTGCGCCTACGCCGTGTGCAATTGCTGCAACAGCCGCAATGTCGGTCAGCCGGAGCAGAGGATTGCAGGGCGTTTCGATGTAAACAAGGCGCGTATTGGGTTGCAGGGCAGCTTTTACAGCATCCGTGTCGGACATATCGACTTTGGTGATTTCGATGTTCAATGCCGGAATCAGTTCGTTGGTCAATTCCGACAAGGCGGCGTAAGCCACATCGCTGACAACGGCATGGTCACCGGCGTGAAGCAGGTGAAAAAGCAAAGCAGTAATAGCGGCCATACCACTGGAAAAAGCCACTGCCGTTTCGGCTTCTTCCAGTGCAGCCAATTTTTCCTCCAATTGGTGAATGGTCGGATTGCCCCAGCGGGTATAAATCCAGCCGTTGTTTTCGTCCATGCTTTCCACCGAAAAAGCAGTATCGGCTTTTGTGACAAAGGTAGTGGACATGACAATATCGGGAGCTGACGCTCCTGTCACAGGATTGGGAAATTCGCCGGAATGAACGGCTTTTGTTTGTTCGCCTAAACGCATATTTTAAAAAAATAAAAGTAATAATTACTTGACAAAAGTAATACTAAAACGGGAAATATGAAATACCATTTTTAAGGTATTTTCTATTTAGCATATTCTCAAATTTCTTATTTTTGAATAAAACTTTGTGGTATAAAAAGAAAATTGTAAATTTGCGAGGTAATTTTTTATAAGAATAAAGTTATGGCAACAATCACATTAAACTATGATGATCGCAATACAAATGTAAAAATGCTTATAAACAGTATCGTGAAGTTAGGACTTGCAACAGTTGAAAAGCCCCAAAAGACAGGTATCGAACTTGCTTTGGAAGATATTGAAAAAGGAAAAGTTTATCGCGTGCACACCGCCAAAAAACCGGTGTAGATATGAAACAAAAAAAAAGTAAGACAGTTGCCGATTTTTTTGAAGCGCTGGCAAATTTTGAAAACACGGTTTACTCAATAGATGTAACCGGAAAATTCAATAAAAGTGTTAAACTTGCCTATTCGAGAAACTTAAACCTGGAGTTGCTCGAAAATGTCATATATATTTTGGCAAAAGGTGAGACTTTGGAAGCGAAACACAATCCACATAAGTTGACCGGATACAAAATAGAACTTTGGGAATGTCATGTAACTCCTGATTGGTTGCTGGTTTGGCAGCAAAAAGATAAAGAACTTATTATCGTTCTTGTTGATACCGGTACTCATTCCGATTTGTTTGGATAAAACAAATAGCTAATGCAGCGAATTTGCAATACAGTAAAAACAGGGTTTGAAAATCTTCCCATAAAAAAGAGTTACCGAAGTAACCCTTTTCCCGACCGGAGTCACCCCGGTACAATAATTATCTTAATACAATATTATTTTTATAACTTATCCAAAGCCTGCTGAATATCCGCCTTAATATCCTCAATGTGTTCGATACCGACCGATATCCGCAGTAAACCCGGTTCAACACCCGATGCCTTTTGGTCTTCCGGCGAGAGTTGTTCGTGGGTAGTAGCTGCCGGATGGATAATCAGCGATTTGGCATCTCCCACATTGGCCAGGTGGCTGAGCAGTTTCACATTGTCAATTAATTTATCTGCATTGGCGGGTTCGCCTTTTAGACGGAAAGTAATGACTGCGCCCGGTCCTTTCGGGAAATATTGCTGAGCCAGCGCATAATATTTACTGCTTTTCAGTCCGGGATAATTGACATATTCCACTTTCGGATGGTTTTCGAGCCATTCGGCTAAAGCCTGCGTGTTTTCTACATGTCGTTCCACGCGGAGCGAAAGCGTTTCAAGTCCCTGAATCAGCAGGAAAGAATTTAACGGACTGATCGTATTTCCCCAGTCGCGCAATCCTTCTACACGGGCGCGAGTGTTGAAAGCGATGTTGCCGAAAGGTCCGCCAGCGCCGAATACATCCCAGAATACCAAACCGTGATA
>JAITQA010000089.1 GCA_031289145.1 Dysgonamonadaceae bacterium
GAAAGCGAAAAGTATTGCATTTTTGCAGCGGTTAAAGGTTTTCCCTCTTGTGAAGCAGGGAGAAGGTTCTGCGCTTCTAACGACAGACCTGTAAAAAATAAAATACTACATAGAAATAACTTGTTCATTGTTTCACTGTTTTATTTTTATTTCACAAACGACATCTTTCCGTCTGGATTCCGGCGTCACTTTCAGTTCCGTGATTTCACCGTTCACCACTTTGGCTTCCACCGTTGTTTGGTAAGGCGCATGCAGTTTGAATGATACGTTCCAGTCTTTCGGCCATGCCGGTAACAGGTAGATTTTCTCTCCGTCCGTCTGCATCAGCATTTCCTGCAAGCCAATCATTCCCGATCCGCCCCAGTTATGGTCGGGCACCCAATCGTGACCCGGTCCCCACCAGGTCGGAAAACGGCGGTCGGCATTCTTCAGTTTCTGTTTGATCAGGTCGGCCGCTTCGTCGGTCATACCTAAGCGGGCGGCGAATATCGGATATTGTTCCCAACTTGCTATACCCCTGTATTTGACAACGTGCGGGTCGTATAAATAGGTGTTTCGAGCGATTTCCAGATCCGGTTTACCCACGCCATACAATCCCCACGGGAAGACAGGATATAATTGCGGGGCTTCCATGTTGTTGATAAATTGCCATGTTTCTGCCGGCGACAAAACCTTATGCCCGTCAATCTCCCGGAGTGGAACAGGTGGAATACGTTTTAACATCTCCTGCCATTTTTGGCGTCCGGCAGCCGTCAGGTAACCATCGGGCAAGTCCAGCAAACGTGTTATAATCACATGTAAGGCACAAATCACCGTAGTCGAATTGTATGCCATTTTATAGGTTTCGCAGGCTGAACCGGGATAAAAGACATAACATCCGTTATCATCCCAGACACGTGTACTCCTGTTACGGGCAAGGTATTGGTAATGTTCATCATAAAAAGTAAGACAACTTTCTATCATGGGAATATATGCTGTTATATCCCGATTGTCATACCTTTCCGTTTCAATAATCATCATACAAAATTCAAATACCGTATCCCACAAGTATTCCAACCACGAATTATATTGCATTCCTTTATCATAGCCCTCCGGCCTGTCCGTATGATACTCGAATATTTCAGGCAATCCGAAGTTTTCAATCTGTTCGGTAAAACAGGCTCCTGCATGATTCCAGTACACTTGACTGCGGAGTTCGGCGTTTTTCAACGAACGCAAATAAAAATCAAACTGGGGTTTCATCATGTCAATGTCACCGCTCTTTAGCATCGGCCAGTAAACCAATCGCTGGTTTTGAGCGGTCATGGTGCCGCCTCCCCAGTTCCGGTGGTCGGGAGTGCCTGTATTGGTGTTATCAATATGTACGGGGTCAAAGGTGAACAGGCCTCCATTAAATTTGGTAGGCCATTCGCCATAGGCATTACACCCTAATTGATATCGAAACACCTGATAATTGCGGGCTACCTGCCACTTCTCGTCCGTTTCATTTCCCTCAATGAATATGTAACTCCTGTTCCAGAACTGTTGCCACCAGTCTAATGTCTTTTTCCGGGCGTTCTTTTTGTTGGCCGCCGCCTCTTTCCGTATCTTTTCCAATTGCGATTTCCAATCGTCCGGCCCGGCGCTCCGGTCTATGTGAAGCCCTATTTCGAGGTGATGAGTGTTGGAAATCCGGTTACTTTCCAGATTCCATGATTTGAAGTCCGTATCCCGGTAATGTCCGTCGGTTACGCCGGAATAAGTCATGTTATCTCCTTTCAAGTATCCTCCGAAAGTAAGGTTCCGAATGGGATTGTACATCTCGCTTTTCACCGATTCCATTCCTTCCAGCCTTACCGTCAGGTCAAAAATATCGTCTATATCCGATTTGTTACGGTGATAAAAAACAATTTGATCGGATACGGGTTCTACGACATCCTTGTAGGTCTTAATATCAAAATCTTTGCGGGGTTGTTTCCAGCTATTGGAGAAAAACTGCCTGTCAACCGGAACAAAGTCTTTGAACCGCCAGTTTTCATATCCGGCTTTCAGGCGTGTTCCCTGTTTGCTGTTAATATCCACGTGCACAACGGGACGAAATACATCCACCCAGATAACCGCTTCCGTGCCGTTGCCCTGTACCGATACACAGCCTTTGTTTAATTGCAAAACCTGTTTGAAATCGTTGTTATCCGTAATTCCGGGCGTCAGTTTCAGGCGGACACGTCCGAGTTTGAGCATTTCGTTGTTTTCGTCGAAAGTGCCGCTTCGGGAAAGATAAAATAAAATATCCCCGTTTTCGACCCATACATTCAGCCCGATGTCGCCACCGCCGCAGGGCATGGATTCGGAAGAGTTACTGCTGGGCGAGTTCCAGACAATGTTATAGTCGTTCAGCTGCGATTGTGCCATACAGACAACGCTTACATGCAGCAGGAAAAGGAAAACAAAAAATGTTCGCATAGTAACCATTTGTTTTAAATCGATATTCATCATACACTTCATCATTTATATTTCTTTAAAAATTTCAACCTGGCACTGACTTGTTTGATCCATTCACGCGCCATCAATTCGTGACCGGGCACGGAAGGATGACAACCGTCCCATGTCCAGTGTTCAATCGGAGCTAATTTTGTAGCTTTTTCGAACATGGCAGGATAATCGACAAACACAGCATCAAACTCATTGGCTAATTTTTCGACTGCATTTGCCCAAATCGAGGTTTCTTTGCTCCAGAAATCCCAATGCTCTTTATAAACACCGACAGGATATATGAATGGCGCTCCCAATACCAAAAGTATATTCGGATTCGCTTCTTTGGTTATACGCAGTAACGAACGGTATTTTTCTTCAAATACATCTACATCGCAAGCATCGGGGTTTTCCCTGAAAACTGCGTTGACATCGTTAATACCCACCAGAATACTCAACACATCCGGTTTAAGCGCCAGCGTATCCTTATCCCAGCGTTTCTCCAAATCAGATACTTTATGCCCGCTTATTCCACGATTGTGGAAAGTAAAGCCGGCTTGCGGGAAATCTGCGCCCAAACGGGCGGCTATGGCAAATACATAGCCATGTCCCAAAAAATGGTTGCCATCCAGATCCCGTCCCCAGTTGCCATCAGTAATCGAATCGCCCTGAAACAGGAAAACCAGGCCTTTCTCCTTTTCGGATACACCCGATGATTTACTTCCGGCAAAAGTGATACCCGGAACCACACTTGCAACTAATCCGGTAGCGATAAAACGCCTTCTCGAAATTTTATTATTCATATTTAATTCTCATTATAATGACACAAAGATATATTTTTCCTTATCAGTCTCATGTCTCTCGTTTATTTTGTTTATTGTTATGATTTTATTTCACTGTTGAACAACAAAAGTAATGATTCTTTTGATTTCAACCGGTCAATAACGACAAAAAAATGAACTATTATTTTTTTTGTTGTCCTTCATTTAAATACATATCAGATTCCCTTAGTAGCAAAGGATCGGATATATTTCCCCATATTGTTATCCGGGAATAAGGAAATAATTATGTGATCGTTATGCTACTAAAGGCGCTGGGGAAGGTAAGGGTTGCTTTTCCCGTTTTGATTCCGGCTTGTCCGGGTCAGTACCTGCGTTATTTCCTCACCATCGCTTCAAACTCCGCATCCAGTGTGCGGTTCGTCAGGAAATCGTAGAGCGTCACGCTGCGGATGTGGTAGTAGTAACTCCAGTATTTGTACAGTTCGGTGATGTGCTTCAGCTTGGCCTCGTCTTTTGAATGCTGGGCGTCGTTCAGGTCGAGGACACTGATCTTTCCCGTCAGGAAGGTCTCGATGGAGATGGCGCCGTTCAAGCCCAGCCAGTTGTTTGTTTCCATAACGGTTTAATATTGATTTTGTCTTCTCAAAAAATTTTGAAAGCATTTTTCCGGTTGATTTTATCCTTCCAAAAAATTTTGAAAGGTATTTTCCTGTTGATTTTGTCCTCTCAAAAAATTTTGAAAGCATTTTTCCTGTTGATTTTGTCCTTCCAAAAAATTTTGAAAGGCATTTTCCGGTTGATTTTATCCTTCCAAAAAATTTTGAAAGGTGTTTTCCTATTGATTTTGTCATTCCAAAAAATTTTGAAAGTACTTTTCCTGTTGATTTTGCCCTTCGCAAAAATTACAAACGCATTTTTACTATTGATTTTATCCTTCGCAAAAATTACAAATGCTGTTTTCCTGTTGATTTTGTCCTTCGCAAAATCCGGCTATCTCCGCGCAAGCCATATGAAACAAACTGCTTATCCACTTGGATCAAGTGAAATGTCTGAAAGGCATTATTTTCATAACCGCAGGTCGCTGACCTGCGGAGGAAAGACGGTACAACACCACTGCCTGAAAGGCAGGACTATCCGACATCTGAAAT
>JAITQA010000110.1 GCA_031289145.1 Dysgonamonadaceae bacterium
TGAATTTGATAATATACTAAACAAACTGTAAGAAATGCGAAGAATGATAGAAAATTTGTTATAAAATACTTGTGTATATGAAATTTTACCTGTAACTTGCAGCATAATTTATTAATTTAAAACAGTTATGCGACTTTTATTACTAAGCAATTCGACCAATCCGGGTGAAACCTATTTGTCTTGGGCGCAAGAAAATATCAAGGATTTTCTGGGTAAAACACCCGTAAACGCCTTATTTATTCCTTATGCGGCAGTCACTTTCAGTTTCGATGAATACGAGGCCAAGGTAGAAGCCAAATTTTCGGAACTGGGGCATCACATCACAAGTATTCACCATGCACCGGACCCTGTTTCGGCTGTCGAACAAGCCCAAGCTATCGTTGTAGGTGGGGGAAATACATGGCAATTAGTTCGGATGATGCACGATTTGGGTATCATGGAGCCTGTCCGCAAAAAAGCATTGACAGGTACGCCTTACATCGGTTGGAGCGCCGGGAGCAATATCGCCTGTCCGACACTGCGAACGACCAACGACATGCCGATTATTGACCCGCATGGGTTCGACACTTTGGAACTGATTCCTTTCCAGATAAACCCGCATTACTTGGATGTTCATCCGGAAGGCTTCGGCGGAGAAACCCGTGAAATGCGTATCAGAGAATTTATTGAAATCAATCCCAATGCATCTGTTTTAGGATTGAGGGAAGCTACTTTACTGAAAATGGAAGGCAATGATTTCCGCTTAATCGGTTCAAAAACAGCCCGTTTGTTCAAAAAAGGCGATGCTCCTAAAGAACTGGGCGAAAACGATGATTTATCATTCCTGTTGAATCATATTCCGCCTCTTGCTTGAAATTTCTGAAACTGCTATCAAATTTATCCGGCAGCGCACAATACGCTGCCGGAAATAGCAATTAATAAAAAAATCCGGACGATACCGCCCGGATTTTTTTATTAGTTGCCGCCGCCTCGATTACCTCTGCCGCCGCCGCCCCCTCCGGGTCGGTTTCCACGTGTCTCCAACGCTTTTTTGTAAGCGTCCATTTGCTCTTTCGATAAAACGGCTTCTAAAGCAACTTCTTTTTCCGAATTCAATTTTTGGAAAGCAGCCATTCTTGTTTCACGGTCGCCTCCCTGTCCGCCACGCTGAAATTGTTCTGCCTGTTTTTTAGCAAAAACAAGGTTAATAGAATCTACCTTCACTACTTGTTCAGGAGTCAATTTCAACTCGCCGGTCATCCATTCGGTTGTACGTTTAGCTGTTTCCTCCGGAGTTGAACGGTTACCTCCGCGAGGTTGCTGCGCAAAAATAAGCGCCGACATTGAAAGCAGTAATACTGCTGTTAAAACAATTTTTTTCATCTGTACTTTTTTAAATTAGCGTTACAATAAATATAAATTGAAACACGTTTTTTTGACAAAAGAAAAAGAAAAAGGTTTAAATACAGTCGGTAAAAAAACAATAAAGCAAGAAATCCGGCCATCTTCATGACCGGATTTCTTGCTTTATATACCTAATTTCATGGACTTTACGCCAAAGAAAGGTATATATCCTCCGCCGTTTCGGTAAATATTAGTTTTTCCTCACGGGCCAACCATCCGATTGCAGCATAAACCTCTTTGTCAACTAATTTCGTTGTTTTCTTCAGCTCTTTCACACTTTTTGCTCCTTGCTCGTCCAATAGCTTCCAAATGCGTCCTGCGTTATTTCCGATTTTTTCTTTCATTTGACCTGAATTTTATAAATTAAACAAAAACACTTGTCTATACATGGCTTATTGATTGCCGGCATTATATAAAGCATCCATTTTTTCATACTGATCGCCCATCCCTAAATTGTAATAGATTGAACGCAATGCATAAATAGCGTCTTTGCTATCCGGCGATAAGCTATATGCTTTTTCGAAAAAAGGCATTGCTTGTTTGAAATAATCCAAAGACTTTTGGCTATCGGCTTTCGATTTAGCAGCATCCGAATTGCTATCGGCTTTCGATCGCGTATCCACTCCCATATTAAAATAGACCCGTCCGATATGGGACAACGCTTCTTTATTGTCCGGTTCCAATTCCAAGGCTTTTTGCAAATTTACAATGGCATTCTCATAATCTTTTTTCGATTCATAAACCTGCCCCATAACATCATAAAGTTGCGAATTATTAGGACTTTGTGCAATGGCTGATTCCAAATATGCAATCGCTTCACCCTCTTTTCCTCCCGCAATACTCAGATTAATCAGGTTCAACACATAATAAGGCTCAGTCGGAAATTTAGTAAAACCTTCTTTCACTGTTTTTTCAAATAAAACGGAATCTTCGGCCTGGTTATATAAGTAACACAAGCGTTGATAAACATCATTTTCGTTAAAACCACTGTCCTTGATTTCACTGAAGATACCGATTGCTCCTTTATTATCAGGAATCAAAGCAGCTGCCAAACCGGCATAATACCTGATTTGTATCTCAGCAGTATCGGTCGACACAATCGTCCATTTATCATCATTGAAGATTTCCATTTTGGGAATATCACCAAACAGCTTGAAATTTTCGTACGCTTTCTGATAATTTTCCTTTTCATAATAATAGATACCGGCATTGACATAAAATTGACGGTTCGCTCTGATTCTGGCGCGAACATCCTTCAAATATTTCGGTTTTACTTTACCCTTTGCATCTGGAAGCTGGTCTAATTCCGATGCTTTTATAAAATAAGGTAAAGTCCCTTCCAAGGCGCCATACATAACGTCCTCATTCGGTTTCTGTCCTAAAACCTCTTTCGTCCGTTCCATATCAAACTGCTTGTCTTCTACCTGACCGGCAACGAACCATGTTTCTGCTTCATTGGCAGTTTCCGGATTCGTTAAAGCCTCTTTAATAGCATTCCGCGCTTCAGCAATATTGGGTGTGCTACCCTTTATTTCGTTCTTAGCGGAATTTACTGCCTTTTTCTGTGCAAAAGAGATAGTAACTGCAAAACACAGAAATCCTGTAAATAATAACTTTTTCATATTTTCTCTATAATATTTGATTTATAAAATGGTATGAGATCCCTACCCTATCATATATTACATGTTTCATGCACGAATCCCCTACTTTAAAATTTATTGCGTTTTTTTACGCCGTAAAAATACAAATTAATTGTTAATGTCATCTGTTTTCGCACCATTTTCTTCAATATTTCCATTAAAATCGTCATTTTCATCACTATTTTCATGCAAAATCGCTTCAATTTCCTCTACTTCCGGCTCGGAAATCACTTTACAAACAGATGCTATTTCATCATTCCTTTTCTCTAAATTTATCAGACGGACGCCTTGGGTAGCCCGGCCGATAATGCTCAGGTCGGAAACTTTCACACGAATCGTAATACCCGATTTGTTGATAATCATCAGGTCGTTTTCGTCGGTAACGTTTTTGATGCCGACCAATGGGCCTGTTTTATCAGTAATATTCAAAGTTTTAACACCTTTTCCACCTCGGTTTGTGATCCGATAATCATCTATTTTGGAACGTTTGCCGTAGCCTTGCTCGGAAACAACCAGGATGGTTTCCTTTTCCAGATCTTTCATGCAAATCATGCCGATCACCTCATCACCTTGCAGACCCAAGGTTATTCCTTTCACTCCGGCTGCCGTCCGTCCCATGCACCGAACCGTTTTTTCATGAAAACGGAGCGCCCTGCCTTTCCGGCTGGCAATGACAATCTCGTTGTTTCCGTTGGTCATCCTCACGCCTATCAGTTGGTCGTCTTCGCGCAAAGTGATGGCATTTACGCCATTTTGGCGGGGTCTTGAATAGGCTTCTAACAAGGTTTTCTTGATGACGCCTTTCTTTGTGCAGAACATCAGGTAGCGAGATCCTACAAATTCCCTATCGTTCAGATGTTTAATTCGTATAAAAGCATTCACTTTATCGTCCGGATCAATACTCAGTAAATTCTGGATGGCTCTTCCTTTCGACGTCTTGGAACCTTCCGGAATATCGTAAACCTTTAGCCAATAGCATCTTCCCTTTTGTGTAAAAAGCAACATGGTGGCGTGCATACTGGCCGGATAAATATATTCCACAAAATCCTCATCGCGGGTTTCAGAACCTTTCACGCCGATGCCACCCCGGTTCTGGGAATGAAATTCGACCAAAGGCGTGCGTTTGATATAACCCAGATGGGAAATGGTGATAATCATTTCATCGTCGGAATAGAAATCTTCCGGATTAAAATCTTCTGTGGAATAGATAATATCGGTTTTTCTTTTATCACCGTATTTATTCCGAATTTCAATCAATTCGTCCTTGATAATTGTCATCAGATGCTCTTCATTGGCGAGGATGTCTTTCAAGTTGGCAATCAATTTTTGAATCTCATCGTATTCGGCATGTAACTTGCTTTGTTCCAAACCTGTCAATTGGCGCAAACGCATTTCCACAATGGCACGCGACTGTATTTCCGACAAAGAAAAGCGTTCCATCAAGCGTTCAATGGCTTCATTCGGACTTTGGGAAGAGCGGATAATGGCAATAACTTCATCAATATTGTCGGAAGCAATAATCAGTCCTTCAAGGATATGCGCTCTTTCTTCCGCCTTCCGGAGGTCGTATTTGGTGCGCCGGGTTACCACGTCAATCCGGTGCTCGGTGAAATACCGGATGAGGTCTTTCAGGTTCAAGGTACGCGGGCGGCCTTTTACCAAAGCGACATTGTTGACACTGAAAGACGACTGCAAGGCGGTCAGTTTGTACAATTTATTGAGTACCACGCTCGAATTGCCGTCTTTTTTTATATCCACAACAATGCGGGTGCCTTCGCGGTCCGATTCGTCATTGACGTTGGATATTCCTTCAATTCTCTTTTCGCCTACCAATTCGGCGATATGTTTGATTAATTCCGCCTTATTAACAAGGTATGGAATTTCAGTCACCACAATTTTTTCCCGATTGTCTTTCACTTCTATTTCGGCTTTTCCGCGCAGGATAATGCGTCCTTTGCCGGTTTCAAAAGCTTCTCTCACCCCTGCATATCCGTAAATGGAAGCGCCGGTCGGGAAATCGGGCGCTTTGATATGCTCCATCAGACCGGCTACGTCTATGTCTCCGCGCACATCTATATAAGCCAAAACGGCATTGATACATTCTGTCAGGTTGTGAGGCGGCATATTGGTTGCCATTCCGACTGCAATACCGGAAGCGCCATTCATCAACAAGTTCGGTATACGGGTCGGGAGAACGGAAGGTTCTCTTCCTTTGTCGTCATAAGTCAACTGGAAATCAACTGTTTCCTTGTCGATATCCTCCAGCATTTCTTCGGATAACTTACTCATACGGGCTTCCGTATAACGCATAGCCGCCGGAGAATCGCCATCGACCGAGCCGAAATTTCCTTGTCCGTCCACCAAAAGATACCGCAACGACCAAGGCTGCGCCATACGCGCCATCGTATTGTAAATAGAAGAGTCGCCATGCGGGTGATACTTACCCATCACATCTCCTACGATACGCGCAGATTTTTTATAGGGCTTATCGGAGGTACTACCCATTTCGTTCATTCCGTATAACACCCTCCTATGTACCGGTTTAAAGCCATCCCGTACATCCGGCAAGGCTCTTGAAACAATTACCGACATTGAATAATCGATATAGGCCGATTTCATTTGGTCTTCAATATCAATTCGAATAATTCTATCCTGATTATCAGTCATTTATTAAATATTAATTTACTTTTCTTACTTAAAAGAGCACGCTAAGATACAACATTTTCTCTTAATACGAAAATTTTTTTTGTATTTCGGACTAAATATTATTTTGATGTGCCAATATGCTGATGCGCTGATGAAAGTTTGCGTAAGTTGTGGGATAAAAAACCTGTCATTTATGCACTTATTTTATAATGGCACAGTTTTTGAACGGTAATTGACAGAAAATTAATATATTTGTATCGAAATAACAAGACGTAAAGTAAAATGATAAAGAAAAATTTTTCCAACAGTGTAAAAGATATTCTCCTGTTTAGCAGGGAAGAAGCCGGGCGATTGCATAATGCCAGCGTAGGAATTGAACATATCTTATTGGGAATTTTACGCAACAAAAACAACAAAGCCTCTCATATCATCCATCTTTTGGGTGTAGATACCGATGATCTCAAGTTAGCAATTGACAGTGAACTATTTGAAGAAGGCAATTATATTTCCGACAATCAACTGACGATTGACCGGAGTGTAGAAAATTTGTTACGTGTCAGCGTTTTGGAATCTATCAATTTAAATTGTACCGAAACCGATACGGAGCATTTGCTTTTGGCAATGTTAAAAGACAATAATTCGGTGGCATCACGTATTTTAGACCAGTATTCGGTCAATTATAAGAACGTTTATAATTTGCTGTCTGAAAGTGAAGTAAACGACGTAAAAATGACGCCTCCCAAAATGGGCGCCGGTTTTACGGGAGAAGACGATGACGATGAAATCGACGACCATTTCTCACGGAGAGGGGAATATTCGAAAGCAAACAATCCCAGTAACAAAAACAGCGACACGCCGGTTATAGACAGTTTTGGCTCCGATTTGACCAAAGCGGCAGAAGAGAATCGCTTAGACCCGATTGTGGGACGGGAAAAAGAAATTGAACGCCTGGCGCAAATCCTGAGTCGCCGAAAAAAAAATAATCCGGTGCTGATAGGGGAACCCGGCGTTGGAAAGTCTGCCATAGTAGAAGGCTTAGCGCTCCGGATTGTGCAACGGAAAGTATCCCGCGTTTTATTCGACAAACGGGTTGTTAATCTGGATATGGCGTCTATTGTTGCCGGCACCAAATACCGGGGGCAGTTTGAAGAACGTATCAAAGCTATCTTGAATGAATTATCGAAAAATCAGAATATCATTCTTTTCATTGATGAAATCCATACCATTGTCGGAGCAGGAGGCGCTTCCGGCTCAATGGACGCCGCCAATATGCTGAAACCGGCTTTGGCAAGAGGTGAAATCCAATGTATCGGCGCTACCACCCTTGATGAATATCGCAAAAACATTGAAAAAGACGGCGCCCTGGAACGACGCTTCCAAAAGATAATGGTAGACCCGACTACTGCGGAAGAGACCCTGCAAATTTTGGAAAACATCAAAGAAAAGTATGAAGACCATCACAATGTAACCTACACCCCGGAAGCCATCAAAGCTTGTGTCAAGTTGACGGACAGGTATATCAGCGACCGGAATTTTCCGGACAAAGCCATTGACGCCATGGATGAAGCCGGTTCTCGCACCCATATTTCCAATATTGTGGTTCCCAAAGCCATCGAAGAATTGGAAAAGCAGATAGAAGACACAAAAATTATTAAATTACAGGCTGTTAAGTCACAGAATTTTGAATTAGCCGCGGCTTACCGCGACCAGGAAAGACAATTGTTGCTCAAATTGGAAGCTTCCAAAGCAAAATGGGAAGAAGAATTGCAGGAAAACCGTCAATCGGTCGATGAAGATAAAGTGGCCGAAGTAGTAGCCATGATTTCCGGCGTGCCTGTACAGCGAATCGCCCAGGCCGAAAACCAGAAATTGATGGAAATGGATAGTATGCTGAAATCAAAGATAATCGGTCAGGATGAAGCGGTCGCTAAAGTCGTAAAAGCTATCCAACGGAACCGGATTGGCTTGAAAGACCCGAACAAACCTATCGGCATTTTCATGTTCTTAGGTCCGACAGGAGTTGGCAAAACCTATCTGGCAAAGAAATTAGCCGAATATCTGTTTGACTCCGCCGATACGTTGATTCGTATTGATATGAGTGAATATATGGAAAAATTCACGGTTTCCCGCCTCATCGGGGCGCCTCCGGGATACGTAGGTTACGAAGAGGGCGGACAACTGACCGAAAAAGTGCGCCGCAAACCCTATTCGGTTGTTTTATTGGATGAAATTGAAAAAGCGCATCCGGATGTGTTCAATATCTTGCTGCAAGTAATGGACGAAGGCCGTCTGACCGACAGTTTGGGACGCCGTATTGATTTCAAAAATACGATTCTTATCATGACGTCCAATGTGGGAACCCGACAGTTGAAGGATTTTGGCCGGGGCGTCGGCTTCGCAACCGGTACTTCGACAACAGACGACAAGGAATTTTTCCGAGGTGTGATTCAGAAAGCCCTTAACAGAGCTTTTGCGCCGGAATTTTTGAACAGAGTCGACGATATTGTCATGTTCGACCAGTTGGATAAAGAATCAATATATAAAATTATTGATATTGAGTTGTCCGGATTCTACAAACGGGTTGAAGCCTTGGGCTATTCTTTGGAAATTTCCGATAAAGCCAAAGAATTCATTGCCTCCAAAGGTTATGACGTACAATTTGGCGCCCGCCCGCTGAAACGCGCTATACAGAAATACTTGGAAGATGAACTCGCAGAAATGATTATCAAATCAAACATCAAGGAAGGCGATGCCGTCCGGGTGGATTACGATGATGAAAACAAAAAAATTGTAACGGAAACAATTGCGCATATTCAATCTACTGTTTAGTACATAATATTTTGCCAACATTGCAAGTGATTGATTATGTGATGTCTTCTATGCGTTCGCTTCGCTCTCTTAGTCGACGTTGAACGCATTCAATGCGTATATTCTAATCTCCGCTCTATGGATTCTTTCACAAAAGCATTAAGCGTATACCCGTGCTGTTTGGCTGTAATAGCTGCACGGCGGTGCAGATCGGAATTAATT
>JAITQA010000059.1 GCA_031289145.1 Dysgonamonadaceae bacterium
ATTATTAATTTATGCGGATTAATAGGCAATAGCAATTTACAAAGCGATATTGTAGTGCTGTAACTATGGGTGTCTCCATTCAAATCAATTACGTCCATACGTATTGTATTTGTACTCCCTGCTGTCAGGGTTAAAGTCCAGTCCTCATCGTCCCTTGCGCTTAGTTGTTCCGTACCGTTAATAAACCATTTCAAATACCCTGCAATCCCTCGGTTTACGTTCTCTAATTGGGCAGTGATATGAAAGTCATAAATTCCGCAAAACTTTTTTCCGTCGACGTCCAAGTAATGTTCTCCGTTCACAAAGAAAGCAGCCAGAAGGTCGCGTGCAGCAGACCCTGCCAGATAGTAGTACGACTCTGCTGTTCCCAATCCATAACCCATAATCGCCAGCCCTGCTGGATTGGCAAAAGTGTAGGATTGATTGGTCAGCGGAATGGAATAGAAGGAGTAACTCGGCGTTCCAACTCCTGTTGTCCACGATCCTCCGCTTAATCCTGTGAATGTGGTCGAATTTCCGAGAGCCATAATTGTTTGGTCGCGGGTTGCGGTAGCGGCAATAATCAGCGCGTAATGATTTGTCAAAACACTATTGTTTAACGGAACAAATGGGGCTATGGTCGTTAGATTCACAAATTGTTCGACAGGGGGAATCCACGCAATTGCAGGGTCGCCCGACTGTTCAGTTAATCCTGAGTATGCATAGCCTGGCAAATATGAACAGACCCCTATTGGCTTGTTGGAAGCAATATAACAACCTCTTGATGTCAATTTTATTTCCAATTCAATAAATTGTCCCTTGCTCAAACTCAAAGAACCTGTAATAATACTTCCTCCCGTTTGGCTAATGGTTGTACCGTTTTCAGAGGCGACAATCCGCACCCGCTCAATTCCTCTTCTGGTAGGCGGGACAAAGAAATTTTTTCCCCATCTATCAACAGACATTAACTGCTGAAACAGACAATCAGCTGCTATTGTGCTGCCGCCCGGAATGTGTGCAGACGAGTTGCTGACAAAATAAGCCACCGGTTTGCTGGCAGTAATACGTCTGCCTGTCATATCTCCAGTATAATAAAAGGAATAGACCTGTCCTGCACTCAATGTGGTTTTTAGCGTACCATTTTCGGAAACGTCAGTCCCGCTTTCTGTGGCAACAACCGTATAACCGTCTTCACGGGCGTCTGCACTAGCATTGTAGGGCGCATACGAAATTTGGTAATATTCCTTTCCCAGCGCATCGACCGGTAAAACGTTGGTAGCATCTGTTGTGCCAAGTGCTTGACTCAATACGTAAACGGATATAGGTTCGGTACTTTGTATTCGCAACGATTTGGAAGTACGTCCTGTATCTCTTGAATAAACGGCAGTCCTTTGTGCTTCCGTCAGATTGATTGTACGCACTTCGCCTGCAACTAAGGTGGCGGTAAAATTCAGACCGCTGCCTCCTGCAAATGTTCCTGTTACAGTAGTAGCCCTTGATGCTACCAGCCGAACTTGTAGATTCAAACTGCCTATGACAGTAACACCATTCCTCCCAACAGACAGGTAGAAATCTTTCCCCATAGTCGTTTGCGCCTGTACGGCGACACTCGACAAAATCAGAATGGCGAGTAAAAATGTTAATTTTAAAATGAAAGATTTCATAACACTGTTTTTATTTATTTCACAACCAGCACTACGTTGATAAACGTTTTTTCCGTGAAATTAAAATCATTTATGGTATATGCCATAATCCCGTTAGTAACAGAATTAATCGTCATCACACTATTATCGTAATAAGTAATTACATAATCCAATTCATTCGGTTCGTACAGATGGCCGTTTTCCAACGAAGAAATCTCCGTCAGCGCGACATTGCTGCTGATAAATTGTGAACCGGTGGTTCCTTTCTTGAACTGTTTTTCATATTCTGCATAGAGGTCGTAAGTGCGGGTACCGGTGATTGCCTTGTCTACTTCGATATTGAAGGAAGGCAGGTAGAAAAAACGCTTTCCGCCCATTATCGCCCATTTGGCGCCATCCCATATATAAATGCCCTGGTGTAAGTTTTTGGTGGCATTGTCGGTCAGGTTGTACACCATCAGACCGGCATGATGTTCTTTGATTTTGGTTTGGCTTGCATTCACCCAGTCCGGGTCTGTTGTGGAAATAAAGGGTTGCAAAGTTGCCCTGTCGGTCAGGTTTACACGGGGCAATCCCAATCCGCCGCCGTTTGCATCTACCGTAGCATTATTAGGGTCTGTCACACCGGTGATAGTTTTAGGGGCATCTTTCGTCTTGAGTTCCAATAATGCACCTTTCATCGGAACATTCGTTACCGATCCGATTGTCACCTGCGCTGTAAGATTTACGCTTCCAAAAACAACAATTACAGACAAGATAATTGTTTTTACACTTTGTTTTACATTTAAAATTTTCATATATCAATTATTATATTTTTTATTATTCAATTATTTAATTCATTATTTTACAACCAATACGACATTCATCAATACAAGCGGGGCAGGGTTATCTTCCGGCATTTCCAGTACCGTATAAGCCATTTTGCCGGCCGTATTGCCCACATTCAAATCGCTTATATTCAATATATTTTCATCGTAATAAGTTACGACAAAGTCCAATTCTTCACGTGCATACAAACGGCTGCTTACCAAAGCGAATTGTTTTTTGTACACTTCTTCGTACAAATCGAAGGGAGTATTGACACCCACTGTAAGCGGCAAACGGAACGAGGGCAAATTGAAAAAAGAGTCTTTTCCCGATGTGGCTTCTTTCCACTGTTTCCCGTTCCAGGTATAGATACCTTGCCGGAATATCTTGTCGGGGTTGGTTTCCGTGCCGGCATATTCATTGATGTTGTATACCATTAAACCGGCGTGATGTTCTTTGATTTTAGTCAGGCCAGCATTCGTCCAGTCCTGGTCTGATGTAGAAATAAACGGTTCCAGCGTTTTTTTATCGACCAAAGCCACACGGGGGAACGCAATGCCACCTCCTGCCGCATCAATGGTCGTGTTATCAGTAGCATCCGCTGCTTTATTTTTCACTTCAAGTAATGCAGCTTTTTCCGGTTCTATAAATGAACCAAATGTTACTTGCGAATAAATATTCCACACGTCACAAACTAGTAGTGCTAAACATAAAAAAATAATTTTTCTCATTCCTTTAATTATTACGTATTAAAATTGTTGATAATATTGTTATTCTTCATTTTTATATCGCAAAATATGCTTATTTTGATTTGACCATTTATTTAATTCATCTGAAAAAGTCATCTGTATTCATAATTTGCATATTCACGAATCACAATGCAAAGATACTTACATTTGCATCTCACAACAAGAGAAATTGTGCCATATAATGATAGTTTATTTTAAAATAATAATCCATTTCCGCATAAAAATTAACACGTAAAAATAGACAATGACAATTATTTGCTATTTTTTTCAGAAAAGGATATTATTGACACAAAACAATACTTCTGTATCAGATTTGTTTATTTTATAAAATGGAGGTAAAATAAAAATGAATCATGATTTTTCCCCTTCGGTGCAGGCTCTGCCTGCATCGAGTTAAAAGCAAGGCTCCAGCCTTGCAAAAATTGCATTATAAAAACAAAAATTGCACAGTTGAAAAAGCCTGCGGCGAGCGGGGGTTAGCAGTGAAGCAACATTTGCGTGCAAAAAATAGCATCTAAAAAAAGTTTTAGCCTATAAGCCTATTTATTCTCAATTCTCAATTAATTTTTGTACCTTTGTAGTCGTAACAACAATTTGAAATAAACTGATTATGGCGCGTCCTATAAAAGAAACGCCGATAGTGTACGGTCAAAACGCTATCCGCATACTGAAAGAGATTGAGAATCCTGAGCCGCTCCCGAAAGAGAGAATTGAGGAAATTAAGAAGTCTCACGAAATGTTTCTAAAGACATACAGGAGTTCTTATGCCGAAGCAGGGATAAATTTTGCAAAATGAATATGATGGCGTTTTCAACAGTAAAGTTGGTTTTCGACCCGTCGGACGACGAAGAAGACGAGACAAGGGTAATGTATTTCGATATCAAACGTTTCGCATCATAAAGCGATGACAGCTGCGTCGATCGGTGGTTGTTTCGCGCGAAGCCAATTCTGATTCCGACTTAATTCTGGATAGCTCCCGGTATTTGGGGAGCGGTCTTGAGCGCTTTTGTACTCAGGGGATGGACGTATTCTTTGGCAGGAATCAAACTTATACCTTGCGTCTTCAGGTTTGTCGACAGGGTATTATCTATATTCGGTTCGAGCAGGTTCTTCCATTTGTTGAAAGCATTTTGCGTCGGCGAATAATCGGCGTTCAGGTCGCCTGACACGAAAGTCTGATTACCCTTTTCCGAATAGAACGCGAGATCGGGAAGGAAACGGATATTCTCCGAAAGTAAATTATTGCAAACGACGAAACGCATCGGGGGCGATAAAGGGGCATTGATCAGTACGTCTGTCTGTGTGCGACTGTTCAATACCGTATTGTAACAGAGATACAATTCATTGGCAGGATATCTATCAACCACTTCTTTCGCATAGGAAATAATGGCCGGATTATCCGTGTTTTTCGATTGTTGAATGATATTTCCGACTACCACCGCCTGCCCTCCCGAAGGGAAATCGAGTTCATAGCTGGCACGGGAATCGGCATCGGTTTCGTCCGTCAGCCGGTTATACATGACTATGCTCAGCGCGGCGCGGCTTTTGAGCAGATGCCCTATGTCGGCATGATGAAAATAGCTGCCCGAGACCGACAGTTTGGCGATATATCCCACGTATAGATTATGTGAAAATCCGTCGCTATTGCCGTTGTATCCAAATTCGCTGTTGCGGATGGTCAATGTGGATACGCCGTCATTCGACGTCAATATACCGGTTTCATTGCGCAGGAAGCGGCAATCAACAACGATCAGGTCGCCTTTTGTCAAGCGGATGCCTGCGCCGTTTTCATCCGGCACTTTGGCATTTTTGAACGTGATGCCTTCCACCCTGATCCTTCCGCCGTTGACTTCCCAGATGCCTTTGCCTCCGTAGCTTTTACCGTTGGCGTCCAGCATAACGTCTCCTCCGACAGCGCGAATAATAAGATTATTTTGCGTCCAAAGGGCTACATCGCCCGAATAAGTCCCGGCGTCAACCTCTATCAGCGTACCGTCTCCTGCAGTTGTCGACGCTTCACTGATGGTTTTAAATGGCTTGTTTGCCCCTACTTTCAATACGGTAGAATAGGGGATTTCTTCCAATACTTCTCCTTCTTCCTCAGGTAGAACTTCTTCTTTAGAACAGGAAAGCAGCGATAAAGTCAGACAGAACAGAATGAGGCAAAATGCCGTAAAGCATTTGATAATTAAATTTATTTTATTCATATTCGCAATCTTATTTAGTGTTAAGTATGTGCTAACTTGATTGCACAAAGATAGCAATTTTTTGTGTATATTGGACGAAAACGAAGAAAAAAATTGGAAGAATGATTCGGAACACCAAGCTGCGCCGAGCCGAGCAAGAGCCTATAGAAAACAAAAGAGCGACTCTCACGAGTCACTCTTTTCAGAATTAATTTAGTAAAAACATTTTGTTAACTGTATTATGTATGTTTGGAAGTTATTTAATTATATTGATAAAATCTGTACTGGTAAGATATTTTACAAATTCTAAATCTGTAGCTGCTTTTTTAGCAAGCGAGGGATCCAACTGAATGGCCTTCTTCAGATTAGCAACGACGTCATTCGAATTATTGGTTCGTGATGCAATGATTGCTTTTAAGTAGGATGTTGTAGCATCCGGAGTCTTGACGGCGTTCAGCGTAGCCAAAGCCTTGCTGTAGTCTTTCGTAAGCAGTTGTGCTAAAGCTGCATTATTGCTTGCGGTACTGCCGAAAGCGCTGACTGCCTGGGAATAATTCCCATTGGAAACAGCTATCAGCCCTTGAGCGGTGCTTAATCCGTTTTCGCCAACTGCTTTTCCAAAGAACTGCTGTGCTTTTGAGAGATCACTTTTTGTCAAAGCGGCCAAACCTAAATTCAAATTGGTTTCCGGCGCATTTTCGGACAGAGACAGCGCTTTGTTAAAATTAGCCTCAGCTGCTGCTATTTTCCCGCTTTGAAATTCGCAGGCGCCCAAGTTATTGAAAGCGCGGTAATCATTCGGATAGATTTGTGTAATGCTTTTGTAAATAGCTTCTTTTGTTGCCTGTGTCGTTGCTATGGAACCGGCATAAAGCAGTTCTTCTATTGTCAACGATTTCGGACTTGAAGCGGCTAAAGCGCTAATTTCTTCATCACTCTTACCGATAGTTTCAATGTTGGCCGTTAATCTGGCACGTCTCAATTGAGGCAAAATTTCATCGGCTAACACAGAAAATACAGCAGATATATTTTTGATTTCTCTTTCTCTCTGTTCCGAATCCGTGTACATAGAAAGTACGCTCAGAATCAGATTTTTATCCTGGATAGTGGATTTTTCGACCAATTCTTTAAATCCAGCCCAGTCCTGCGCAGTATAGTGTGCCGAAACGGGCACTTCTGCTTTTGCCTTTGCCAATTCTTGTTTCAGGAATTTATCTGTATTGGCTTCCCGTTTTCCCGCTAATTTTTCGTTCAGTTCCAAACCTCCGTCAGGCGATGCGTAAGCGGAGATTTCCACATTTACCTTTTGATTAGGGGCTTGATTGGCATTAACAACCGTGTTTTTCCAATCCGACAATTCGGTTTTTTTCAATTCACTGCTACGAAGTTCCGCTTGCTGAATGAGGAACATGATATCGGAATTGTAAGCATCTTTGATAATCCGCTGGAATTTATCGGGCGCAGTTGCAGGCGCTTCCGAAGCGGCATTTAATAGCGCGGCAGTTGCCAAAACACCATCTCCGATTTTAATTTCAGGCAGCGGCACTTCTTTATTCCCTACTTTTGCAGTAAAAGTAAGATAAAGTTCCGAGCTTTGCATGGCCGGAATATAATCAAAGTTAGACGTCAAAGTTGCATTTGCTCCTGTTGCTTGCGGAATTACTTGTCCGTTTCCTGCAACTTTCTCTCCTTGATAGGTGTATGACGTACCCCAAGCTTCACCTCCGTCGTAACGGAGAACAGGCGTTACTACCAGCGTAGCCTTTTTATTGAACCACTTGGCAGGAAAAGTAGCATTGATGGTCACAGGTACTTTCCCTGCTACTAATTCCAATGGTTGCGGCTCTGCTTTAATGTAATTAGCTGCCAATGGTTTAAGACCTGTCGAACAGGCTGAAAAAAGACCCGCCAGCACAACAAAAACGACAGCAGGTAAAATAATCCTTTTGTTCATCATGTGAATGAAAAATTTTGATAATTAATAATTATGTATTTCTATTTAAGTGCAAATATACAACAAAAAGTAGAATTTCAAAGTAGAAAAGCAAAAATAATTAATTTTAGTAAATTATTTTTGCTGCATGGGAAGATTTAGAACCATTTATTTTCACAATTCCTACTGTTCCTCCGGTTTTTTTTGACAGGGCAAAAGACGCCGGCCCGGAATTAAAGTGAAATTTTTCCATGATAGTACCGCCAATTGAATAGATTTCTATCCATCCCGTTTCGTTTTCGTTGTTCCACAAAGTCAAAACGCCGGTGGAACGGTCGAAATAGAAAGGAAACTTTTTCGTAGCAATAGCATCTGTGCTGACGCTGTGCCTGTTCCGAATCAAGGCTTGAATAGCCAGCGCTGTTTTCACAGGCTTGTAGCTATACGCATCGGCAGGCATCCAATTATTTGTTTCCTCCTCTTTTAACCAAGCCGTATTCGGTCGGCTATCGCTTCCGAATTTTGTGTTATAGACACAGAATCCGTCTGTTGTAGAAAACTTGATTTTATAGGATATAAAAAACTTTTTTTTCACATTCACCGGCTCGTCGAATACGACAAAAGATTCGGTCGGGACTGTGTACAACTCTTTATCAGCCGGATGAAAACCTAATGCATTGGAATAATTGAGGTATTTCGGTACAAAAGGGGTGGAATAAAGTAAGGTTTCTGGCCCTGTATTGCCGGCGTAAACCGAGATTTCTATACCGTTTGTATAGGAGAACGACATCTCCGGCAAAAAGATGTAAGCGCCATAAACTGTCGCTGCGTCCGTTACGGTAAATTCTTCTGCAAATTCGAGCGTTTGCAGGTTACTGTTTCCAAAGACAAATCCGGAATTCGGCGCATCGAATGTACTTGTAATCAGTTCATCACCTGAATTATAAAGCGCATTACCCAAGCGGACTACCGGGTCGGACAACTTGGGATTCAAGCCCGGATACGTCTGTATATCTTTATTTAATGGGTCCAGATAGGTTTTCAACTGATTGACGGGATTGTCGGTTTCCCACGCCCTGCACAGCGCGAAGAAGTAGTCGGTTCCGCCTCCGGGCGCTTCTTTGTTGCAGACCGAACTCCCGCCCGACAATCCGCCTATGAGCAGGTGGTCTTTGTCGAATAGCGGAGAACCGGAAGAACCGGCGTATGTAGAACCGGTAGTCCATGCGATGCTCCAGTGGGCATCCGGAATGAAATAGCTATCCAAAGGTTTTCCTATCGTTCCCAAAGTCACATTATTGGCCGACAGGGAAGTCTTTTTTACCGCCGACCAGGGATGGTGGAGGTTGGTGTAAGGCGCTTCGCCGCCTGTTGCCGTCCTGTTCCATCCGGCATAATAAGGATTGTAATAATCGGGGGGCGCTTCCTGAAATTCCAACAAGGCGACGTCGTTCTTTTCGAGGATGACCAAAGGCCGGGTAATTGCCATGGACATTTCTTCCGTTCCTTTCATTTTCGTACCGCAAACAGGCCGATTGTAATTGAAAAAAGCGATAATAGTGCCTCCTTTTTCCGTATAGTATTCCATTTCCTGCGGAAATTCCGAAGGTGAGCACAAACAGTGAACGGCAGTCAGCAGGTAGGGTCTTCCATCGTCTGCGGTATTGTTGACCAAGGTTCCGGTACAGGAGGTATTCCCATTGATTATCAGCAACACGGTCGAACGAACCATTTCTTCGTCTACCTCACTGCAAAGCGCATCCGGCATACATCGGTACTCGCTGTTGCTGTCGGGCTTCGGCTCCGACCTCAAAAAACCACGGTAGTCGTGGTTAACTTCCGTAATCCTGAAATATCCTTCAAAAGTCAAACCGGGTGGTTCGGAATATTCCACGATAATGGCTTCTCCTTCTACCGGTTGCAAAGGCAAAATTTTTCCGGGAGAATTATTGCGATGGTCAAAACTGCCGATAACATAAGAATAGTCGGTGTTGTAGACGAATAATTTTCCGCCTTCTGGAATTTCAAAGTCCCTCAGTAATAAGTTAATGGAATAGGCGCCTTTGGAGCGGATGGTAATCCGTCGGATTTTGGTTCCATCGGGGAGCAGGCTGATAGTGGCATCCCTGCGCAGGTCTATATCCGTATAAAATTTGTAAGCAAATTGAAAAGCGCTACGGAGTTCGCCTGCCGGTTCGGCTGCACGCAATACCGAATCTATATCAAATGCGGGCATTTCAAAAAAAGCAGGCTCGCTTTCCGTTCTGAGTAAACCGGATTGCTGAAAATACGGAATGCCGCCATGACTGATTTGCGTATAGGCGGAAAAGCATGGCAATAAACTCAATAACAAGAAAAATAAACGTGAATGTTTCATATAACTATCCTGCTAAATAGAATTTGAAAAACAAAGGTACGATTATTTTCCGAAATTTATTACCTTTGTGCTTCAATAATTAAGTAAATGAAAGATTTTATTATCACAGACACGGAAACAGAGCGGGCGGTACTTGTTGGTTTGATTACGCCCGCGCAAAACGAAGCGAAGATTAACGAGTACCTTGATGAACTTGATTTTTTAGCCGCTACGGCCGGTATTATGGCTGTCAAACGGTTTACACAGCGCTTGGACATGCCACATTCCGTTACATTTGTCGGTTCGGGTAAATTGCAGGAAATCAAAACCTTTACAGAAGATGAAGAAAATGAAATCGGCATGGTTATCTTCGACGACGAACTGAGTCCCAAGCAACTGCGAAACTTGGAAGCCGCTTTGAAAGTGAAAATCATGGACCGTACCAGCCTGATTCTGGATATCTTTGCCGGCCGCGCCCAAACGGCGCACGCCAAAACACAGGTAGAACTGGCGCAATACAATTATATGCTCCCCCGCCTGAAACGTTTGTGGACGCACTTGGAACGGCAAAGCGGTAGCGGCAGCGGCGGACTCAGGATGCGCGGGCCGGGCGAAACCCAACTGGAAACCGACCGGCGGATTATTCTGACTAAAATTGCCAAACTCAAGGAAGATTTGAAAGAAATCGACCGACAGAAATCCAATCAGCGGCAAAATCGCGGAAAGATGGTTCGTGTGGCTTTGGTAGGTTATACAAATGTCGGAAAATCGACATTGATGAATCTGTTGAGCAAATCGGAAGTCTTTGCGGAAAACAAATTATTTGCCACGTTGGATACCACTGTCCGGAAAGTGACAATAGATAACCTGGCATTTCTCCTTACAGATACCGTGGGTTTTATCCGGAAACTGCCTACCGAACTGATTGAATCATTCAAATCGACCTTGGATGAGGTAAGGGAAGCGGATTTATTGGTGCATGTAGTTGATATTTCCCACCCTGCTTTTGAGGAACAAATCGAGGTTGTAGCGCAGACGCTGAACGATATCACGAAAGAAGAAAAACCGGTCATCATCGTTTTCAATAAAATTGATTCTTTCTCCTATATCGAAAAGGAATCGGATGACCTGACGCCTCCGACCAAGGAAAATATTTCTTTCGAGGAGCTAAAACAGACATGGATGCACAAACTCCATGAAAATTGCGTATTTATTTCAGCTAAAAACAAACAAAACATAGAGGAATTAAGGACATTGTTGTATCGGAAAGCAAAGGAAATTCATGTTCAGCGATTTCCTTACAACGATTTCCTTTATCAGAACTATGAAGAAATTTTTGATTGATGCCATACAGAAAATTAACTGCCAAAGAAATTGCCGTACTGGAATCCCTGGATTGCAGAGCGGACGATTGGGATTTGGTGGAGGTAGATGAAAAATTTTCACCTCAGCGCCTCTGCAAGGTTTCCTTTTCCGGGAAAATCAGGATAGGGAAATCGGACAAGGTATTTACTTTCGAGGGCGGACTGGAAAAACCGGCCGGGATACACAATGCTGTGCTTCACAATTGCGAATTGGGCGATAATGTTTTGATTGAGAATATTCAGAATTACATAGCCAATTATTCCATCGGGGACAATACCTTGATTCAGAATGTCGACCGCTTGCTTACCGATGAAAAAACGACATTCGGCAATGGCATTGAAGCCGCCGTCCTGAACGAGACCGGTGGTCGGGAAGTGATGATTAACGACAAATTGACGGCGCATCTCGCCTATATTTTGGCGCTGTACCGCCACCGTCCGGTCTTGATTGCAAGTCTTCGCAGAATGATTCGGTTTTATGCGGAAAAACATGCATCGGATACCGGAACAATCGGTGAAAATGTACGTATCATCAACAGCGGATTGATACGTAATGTGAAAATCGGCAATAATGCCCATATAGAAGGCGCCCGCCGCTTGGAAAACGGAAGCATCAACAGCAATGAACAGGACCCGGTACATATCGGCTATGGGGTTATCGCTGAAGATTTTATCATTTGTTCCGGTTCGCATGTCGACGACGGCGCCATGTTGACCCGCTGTTTTGTGGGACAGGCCTGCCGTTTGGGACATGCTTATTCGGCCGGTGATTCCCTGTTTTTCAGCAATTGTCAGGGGGAAAACGGAGAAGCCTGCGCCATTTTTGCAGGCCCATATACGGTTACCCATCATAAATCGACTTTGTTGATTGCCGGTATGTTCTCGTTCATGAATGCCGGTTCGGGTTCCAACCAAAGCAATCACATGTACAAACTGGGGCCTATCCATCAGGGGATTATCGAAAGGGGCGGCAAAACGACCAGTGATTCCTATATTTTGTGGCCGGCTAAAATCGGCGCCTTTTCGTTGATTATGGGGCGGCATTACCGAAACTCCGACACCTCGGATATGCCTTTCTCCTACCTGATAGAAAACAAAGATGAAACGGTACTCGTTCCGGGTATTAATCTGAGAAGTGTGGGAACCATCCGTGATGCGCAAAAATTTCCGAAAAGAGACAAAAGAAAAGACCCGAAAAAATTAGATCAGATCAATTTTAATCTGCTGAGTCCTTACACTGTCCAAAAGATGTTCCGAGCGGTAACGATTTTGCAGAGACTGCAAAAATCCTGTGGCTACACTTCCGAATACTACACCTGGCAGAGTTGTATGATAAAGAACACTTCGCTGAAAAGAGGGATTGATCTGTACAATATTGCCATTCGGAAATTTTTGGGCAATTCGCTTATTTCAAGGTTGAAAGGTCGGGAATACGCCGATTTGGACGAGATAAGGAAACGCCTTGCTCCCGATACCCCGGATGGTCTGGGGGAATGGTTGGATATAGCCGGTCTGATTGCGCCCAAAGGAATGGTTGACCAACTCTTAGACGCTATTGAATCCGGTAAAATAAACAAACTCAAGGAAATAAATGCCGTTTTGGAAGAAATGCACAGAAATTACTATTCTTTGGAATGGACCTGGGCCTGGGATAAAATTCAATCGTACTACGGCTACAAACCCGAAACCATTACCATTGATGCTATCGTCCGTATCGTTGAAGACTGGAAAGAAGCAGTAGTGAGTTTGGACAAAATGCTGTATGAAGACGCCAAAAAAGAGTTTTCCTTGTCGTCAAAAACCGGCTTCGGTGCAGACGGGAGCGATGATGAACAACGGATGGATTTCGAACAGGTGCGGGGCGTTTTCGAACAAAACACCTTTGTTGCGGCAATTTTGCAACACATCCGGGAAAAAACAGCATTAGGCAATGAGATTATCAATTTATTAAAACAATACTTATGAATACAATTTTTTTCAAGAACCATTTTACGGTTTTCCGTTTCAGCGCCACGAAGCATTTTTCTTTGTTGTTGGTAACAACTGCGTTTGCTCTTTTTATGGCGTCTTGCGCTGAGGAAGACGGTATAGAAGAGATAGTAAACACTTCGGCGAATATTTCTGCGGAGCAGACTGAGTTTGAGACTTATCGGGGGGCGGAGATTGGATTCAACGTAACATTCAAAGACTGGAAGAGGAAGGATTATTACGATCATTCCACAGGAGAACCTATTGATTACGGGCCTGACCTTATTTTCAAAATAGATAACGTTATCCTTCCCGCAGATTATCATTATTCCGAGTCGGGGCCGCTGAATAAAACCGAGAAGATAAAAGTAAAAATATCTACAACAATAACTTACGGAGCCAAACAAATTAAAATTTACGACCAGAATGGAAAATTTTTGATCGACGGGCCAAAAGTAATTATCATTAACACCTATATGTTGGCTGTAGTAAGAGATTTATATAATACTTCGCCTCCTGCTCCATTTCGGTATCGCTGGTCGGTTGTTGCCGGATTTGCCGGAATGTGCAAATTTGATGAACAAAGTGTGATGCTAAAAACCAGTTCCTATCCTTGGTACATTAGTGATTCAGGTGAATTAGAATTTGGAAAATTTAGTTTTGGAGAATTTACTCCGGATAAAGAAACTAATTTTACTTACAATTTTGAAATGTATAAAACGCTTAAAGTTAATAATATACGAGCAATTTTCCCCAATGATTTGAACGAAACTCTTCGAATCGGTTTGAATCATTTTGATTCGACAACGGATTATTTTTTTGGATATCGTAATGATATAGGTAAATCTCGTATATTCATATCTACCGATACCGACCAAATTCCGCAGGAATATCAGGAAGAATCTATTTCTCAAATATTTGAAAGAAAAATTATTAAGGATTTAGAAACTACTTCCGCCGGTATACTCTATGCTTTAGAATTAGAGTCTTCATGCATAAAAAAGATAGAAAAAGAAGGCCAAACATCAATAATCGGATCGGAAACAGTACAGGAACACAAAGATGGAACTGTTTCTACGGCGCTTTTTGATACGATAGTCGCTATTTCAATGGGGCAGGGTGATAATCTGTACGTAGCGGAAGCTAACCGCATCAGGGAAATCACACCATCAGGAACTGTTTCAACAATTTATGATAAAGACTTTAAAAATATCCGGGATATTTATGCCATGAAAGACGGTCGTATTTATGTGTTTGATGAAGAGAAAATAAAAATTTTAAACAAAGAACATACGCAATTGACAGTCTTTTCTTTAAGAAGAGATCCGGAAAATTCGCTTGGTGTCAAAGTGACATTTACTATGCCTATGTGTGTATCAGATAATGGAATAATCTATTTATTCATGCAAAATGGTCAGTCTGGGCTTCTTGCATTGACTTGTTTGGTTCCTGAAGAAATGGTACCGGATAAAACTTTGGAAAAATATCCAAACGGATTATTTCTTACAGATGGTATAATTGTCTTTTAAAGTGAAAAATCAGATAACATTCCTTATTGAAAAGAATGAAAAGTGATGAAAAAGAAACAAGTTATAACAGTCGGCAAACAATCCCGTAGGGATTATCGCTCGGTAGAAATGATAAGCGTCACACAGGTTTGGCATTCCGTTAGGAATGCCACCAATTGTTACTAATTAGCGTAAAGAATTAAAAGTTAAATTAATATATGAAAGAAAAGAAACTTTTTTTAGGAGATGAAGCGATAGCGCAAGCCGCCATTGACGCGGGGTTGTCGGGAGTATATTCGTATCCCGGCACGCCTTC
>JAITQA010000052.1 GCA_031289145.1 Dysgonamonadaceae bacterium
ATTTTGCCGTCATTGCGAAGCCGACGGCTGAAGCAATCTAATTACTACATCTCTTTCTCCGGATTGCTTCGGGCTTCGCCCTCGCAATGACGATACGACGTTTTTTAGTTTACTTAACAATAGTATCAAAAAGTGGCGGCATAACGGAACGATTCGATAAATACATCTATCCAAGGGTTTTCAAGTCTATCTCCCGATAAATTCGAGTTGTGCCAAAGTGAAACATAATCTCCGCCTGATTTTTTACATTCATCGGTCAGTTGTTTCATTTTATTGAGCGCCTCTGCGGGACTTAACCGGGTATGGTTTATCAGGGTCGAATCCATCATGATGGTCGGATGTAACAACAAACGACTTGTTTCTTCTTTTTCAATATCGTAAAAATAATAGGGGACAGCTGTTCCGGAACGAAAACCGGCGGCACATGCAAATGCAAGGGTGTAATCATCGGCAAAACCGACTATCGCCAATTCCTGAAAAGTCTCCGGACTGCGCATCCGCAGGTAATGCTGACGGGTAGTCGTGACGCTTCTCCCCAAGACTGCTTCGAGCCGTTTTTTTTCCCTGATTAACAGGCGCAGGTTCAAGTACGTAAAATAAGAAGGATGCAAGCCGACGGAGACTCCCTCAAGGTTTTTCAGGTATTTATAATAAGATTTCGTCGGATAAACGGTAGTCCTGCCATACTTGCCACGCCCTCCCATAAGCGCAAATAAATGGTAGTCGAGGCCTGCATTTTTGTGCACTTCCGCTATCCAACGAATGGACGCCATATAGGGGTCCGGCCGGAGACGCAGGTGTACGGCGAAGCGCAAAAAAATATTTTTAAAGTCGAGTCTCAATACATCGCGAATGCTTCCGCCGACTATCTTAATCAGTCCTTTTTTGAGGTAAAGATAGGGATGGTCGATGTCAAAAGTGCTGACAAACCTGTATTTTCGCGTTTGAAAAGTCATTCCGGGATTGAGGGCTTCCAATTTTTCTTTCAACAGATAAACCCACCTGTCGACGACCGGTATGTCTAAGATTTGTTTCCGGTAAGTCAAAGCCGATTGCAAGTCAAAACGACCGTGTTCATCGTATTTTTTTACATAATATTCCTCATAAAGCGTGAGCAGGTAAAAGGCGGCGGAGAAGAGGTCAAAGGGTATATCTCCGGTATCCTGCCTGAAAAAACAGAAAAAACCCTGCCATTCCGATTCTTTCAAATCTTCGATTTCGCGCACGCCTGTCTCGGACAGCAATCCTTGTGGTTGTATCCACAAACCGTGGTGCAAATCTTCTCCGGAATAATTGATGCAAAAACCCGACTTTTGTAGAAAAATGTTTTTTTCTACAATCAACTCGAAATCATCCAACAGAATCTGTTTGAATAGTTGGTTTGCTATATAATGCAAACGTTTTGTTTTTTCGAAAGGTGCATAAATAGAAACCATACCTCAATTGTTTGCTAATTCTATTACTTCTAAATCCCTAATATCGGCGCCGTCTATCACCAAACGCATGATAGTCCTGACATGGTGAAAACCGCTTGTTCCGGCTGCTCCCGGATTTACGCAAAGCATCCGTAAGTTTTTGTCATACATTACTTTCAGGATATGCGAATGTCCGCAAACAAATAGTTTGGGCGGTTTTAACTCGATTTCCCGCCGGATGCCCGGCGCATATCTACCGGGGTAGCCGCCGATATGTGTCAACAATACCTTTACATCCTCCACCTGAAACTGCAAAATTTCGGGACAAGTCAGGCGGATAAGATGACTGTCTATGTTTCCATAGACTGCCCGTACCGGTTTCAAGGCTTGCAAGCGATTTAAAACTTCCTCACTCCCAATGTCGCCTGCATGCCAAATTTCGTCACATCCGGAGAAATAATCGGCAAATTTTTCATCCCAACAGGCATGTGTATCCGATAGTAAACCTATTTTTTGCATAATATTTGAAACTTTTGACTTGCATACGCTTTTTTGATTTGCTTTTGTCTTTGCGAAAGCAAAGGTAATAAAATTAATCGAAAAAAGCTGTCAGAAGTTTTCTTTGCGCTGATTACCCTATCCGACAACATTTAATACGCCTGGATACTTCATTTATTTCAATGCCATTATCTATTAAAAAAGGTTGTTCGCCATTTCGATTAAGGAAGGGCTTAACAGGCCTATAAATAGCTGGTTTGCGAGTTATTTTCAGTATACAGAAATAGTAGTATACAGACCTCTCAGTTGGGCAGCAGATACTACCCCTTGCTTTGCCACTCGAAAAGAAATGGATCTTTGTTGAGAACATATCAGGATCAGACATCAACAAAGACAGGTGGATACCAACAGGTATTACACTTGAGTTTTATTTTAGTAAAGTAGAAATAACACGAATTATTAATATACTTGTTTATATTCAGACTTGGCAACTATATAAGGACACCGAATTACAATTTTTCTCAAACAATTATTGGCATAAGCAGTTTGAGAAAAGGTTTTTTTGCTATATTTGCTTGCAAAAACTAATATCCATTCACATGAATCATCTATTTAAAAAAGGATTTACGATCCTTCTGCCCTGTCTATACAGCTTTTGCTGTTTCGCATACCCTGCACCCGATTCGGTTAAGAACCGTTGGTCAATCCTTCCCTCGGGTGGTATCACCTGGGTAACAGACAATCAAATACCTCACTTCGACCATATAGAAATGAGCGGAGAGCAAATTTCTACCGTGCTTCGTTACGGTGTGGATAGCGCCGGGGCATTCGTACTTGAGCGCAGCTTCGTATGGCCCATGCTTCGAACGGTTCCCAACAATACGCATGCCAGCCTGATGCGCCGCTTCGGATGGAATGTCACGGCAGACATGTTGACTGTCAACGGCAGGAGAATGGCGCCGGAAAAGGTGAGAAGTATCACACTGGATGGCGTAATGACGGTGGTAAGTGAAATTGTTTATCCCCGAAACGGAAAATTGGAACTGACACGATACTTATTCCCCTCGCCTGTAAAGGCAGCCTTCTGTGAGAAATACGTTTTACGCAATACCGGGCAAACCCCGGTGAGCATTGAAATACCGGAAGCCCGATCGGTTACGGAAACCAATGCTGCGCAAGGGGTTGAGGGAGCGTATCTCGTAGAGGCCTTTGTCGGCGGACAACCCGGCAGGTCGATTGAAGCGGGCGATTCCGTTGTGTTTTACGCAAGTTATCAGGCGCACAAAAACAAGGAAGAGGGTATCGGGATAGACGTAGAGCAGGAGTTGAAAGACCGTCGCGCTCTGGTTGTCAGCCTGTGGGAACATCTTATCCTTGAAACACCCGACGAAACGATAGACCGGATGTTTGCATTTGCCAAGCTACGTGCTTCAGAAAGCATTTACAAAACAAAGGGCGGCTATATGCACGGCCCCGGCGGCGAGTCTTATTATGCCGCTATTTGGGCAAACGATCAGGCGGAATATGTCAATCCCTTTTTCCCTTTCTTGGGATACGACAAGGGGAATGAGTCTGCAGTGAATGCTTTCCGGCATTTTGCACGTTTTATGAACGGTGAATACCGTCCTGTCCCCAGTTCCATCGTTGCCGGGGGCGATGATATATGGCATGGCGCGGGCGATCGTGGTGATGGCGCCATGATTGCGTATGGCGCAGCCCGTTATGCTTTGGCAAGGGGTGACCGGCAGGAAGCCGTTTCCTTATGGCCACTGATTGAGTGGTGCCTGGAATATTGCCGTAAACAAATCAACAGTGACGGAGTGGTTGCATCCGACTCAGACGAATTGGAAGGCCGTTTTCCGGCCGGAAAAGCCAACCTTTGCACCTCTTCCCTCTATTACGACGCCTTGCTATCTGCTGTTTACCTGGGAAAAGACTTGAGTAAACCGGCTGCACAGCTGGCTATTTACGCCCGTCAGGCTAAAGAGATACGGCAGGCTATTGACCGTTATTTCGGCGGAACTGTTGAGGGATTCAATACCTATAAATACTACAAGGAAAATGACGTCTTGCGCTCCTGGATTTGTATTCCCTTGACAATGGGAATCAACGAACGGAAAGACGAAACGATCAAAGCCTTGTTTTCACCCCGTTTGTGGACAGAAAACGGCCTGTTGACACAGGCGGGAAGCGCCACCTTCTGGGATCGTTCCACCCTCTATGCCTTACGCGGCGTATATGCCTGTGGAGAAACGGAAAAGGCGACAGACTATCTGAAATTCTATTCCAACCAGCGTCTCTTGGGCGAACATGTCCCTTACGCAATCGAGGCATGGCCGGAAGGCAGCCAAAGGCATCTTTCCGCAGAAAGCGGCTTGTTTTGCAGGATTATTACGGAAGGGCTTTTCGGCATCCGCCCCACCGGATTGAAGTCGTTTACCCTCACGCCACGGCTACCGGAAGCTTGGGATCAGATGGCTTTGCGCAATATTTATGCTTTCGGCAATACCCCGTTTGACCTCCGCGTATCCAAACATCCCAAGGGTATAAAAACCGAAATATACGCGGAAGGCAAACTGCTCAAAACGCATATTGGAAAAGAGGGTGAGACTATTGTTTATCATAAATAAATAAAAACATTGTACCCATGAATAGAATCAGCATTATGCTCCTTATTGTCTTGTGTCATTTCTTTACGGCTTATGCACAAAAAGGCAGAATCGTCGAAAACTTTGATGTCGGCGGACTCGAAAAAACAATTGCAGTCCATTAAATCGGGTAAGTAAGTTTTATTATTGACTCAATGGAAAATAATAATGTATAGCGCAAATGGGGAAATGAAGTGGTATATCCTGAATTATACAGGCGATGCTGGATCGGTTTTCGTTTGCTTTGATTGCATCGAATTGTGGCCTGCATGCCAAATTTCGTCACATCCGGAGAAATAATCGGCAAATTTTTCATCCCAACAGGTATATGTATCCGATAGTAAACCTATTTTTTGCATAATATTTGAAACTTTGCAACAAAATTAATACTTTTACAGTCAAGAACACAATAATTCATGAAAAAAGTGTATGCTTATTTTAACAGAGACATCAGTTGGTTGTCTTTCAATTACCGGGTTCTCCTTGAATCGGAGGACTTAAACATGCCTGTTTATGAAAGAATTAAATTTCTTTCTATTCATGCCTCCAACCTGGAAGAATTTTACAAAATACGTGTTGCTGAACATCGTAGCGTAATTATGAAAAAAGTTCATTCGGATGAAGATTCTGCTGAAGCCGAACAAATCCTGGAAGAAATCAAAAGAGAAGTTACCCGACAACAACAGGAATTTTTCCGGATATTTCAGGATGAGATTCTTCCGGAACTGGCGCGTAAAAACATTATCCTCTACATGGACGATGTACCTTTGCCGGAACACCGGGCGTTTATCGGAAATTATTTCACGGACGAAATTTATCCGTTTCTACAACCGGTGATGTTGCTGAAAGAAGATATTCGCATTTTTATCCGGGACAACCGACTGTATCAGGTAGTACAACTGCGAAAGAAAGAGACCGGCCGGATTTTTTATTCCATCATTAAAATTCCTTATGCAAAAATTCCCCGTTTTATCGAACTTCCTTCCATAGACGGCAACTATTATTACATGTTTGCCGAAGATGTGATTTCTGCAAATTTGGCGGAAATTTTTATCGGCTACACGGTCGAAGGCAGCTACAATATCAAGATTTCACGCGATGCCGATATTTTTATCAACGAGGATGATTCCCAAACCGATTTGGTGGAAACGATTCGAAAAAAGCTCAAAAAGCGTAAAATCGGCGATTTGAGCCGCTTTGTCTACGACAAACGCATGCCATCCGAATGTCTCCGTTATATTTGCGAAACTTTTAATATCGGCCCTGAGGATATGATACCGGACCAGGTTCATCTCAATATGGAAGATTTGATAAAATTGCCGAATCCATCGGAAAAAACACTGGAAGTCGAGCCTGTCGTCCCTATCCGAATTCCGGAATTAGACCGGGCGAACCGGTTTTTCCCCATCATCCGGAAAAAGGATATTTTTTTCCATTATCCCTACCATACTTTCGATTATTTTATCCGTTTCCTGATGGAAGCTGCAACCAATCCGAATGTAGCGGAAATCATGGTGACCCAATACCGTGTGGCGCAAGATTCGGAAATTATCAACAACCTGATAAATGCGGCTAAAAACGGGAAAAAAGTGACGGTTTTTGTAGAACTGAAAGCCCGTTTCGACGAGGAAAATAACCTTTTTACCTCCGAAATGATGAAAAACGCCGGAATCAAGATTATTTACAGCCTGCCCGGCCTTAAAGTACATGCCAAAGTTGCGTTGGTCAGAGAAAAAGCTTCGCTTGTAAAAAACCACAGACACACTTACGCTTACCTGAGCACAGGTAATTTCAACGAGAAAACGGCTAAATTATATTCCGACATGGCAATTCTGACTGCTGATAAGAAACTTACCGGCGAAATCAAACAACTTTTCGAAGTGCTTGAAACACAAAATATCAATGTAACATTCAAACATTTATGGGTGACGCAGTTCAACCTGATTCCAAACCTGAAACAAATGATTGCCAAGGAAATACAGCAGGCGGAGAAAGGGAATAAAGCGCATATTATTTTGAAAATGAACGGATTGCAAGACCAAGCCATGATTGATGAATTATACAAAGCCGGCGAAGCGGGAGTCAAAATTGATTTGATTGTGAGGGGCATCTGCTGTATCATCCCCAACCGGCCTTACAGCCGGAATATCCGGATTACACGGATTGTGGATGCATTTCTGGAACACGCCCGGATTTGGTATTTCTACAATGATGGTGCGGAAGACCTGTTCCTGACTTCGGCCGACTGGATGAAACGAAACCTGTACCGGCGTATCGAAACGGCTTTTCCGGTATTGGACAAAACCATCAAACAAACCATTATCAATATTCTGAATATCCAGTTAAATGACAATGTAAAAGCCTGTTTTATTGATGAAAAACTGAATAATATTTCCAAAAACGGCAATTGTACTGAAAAAGTTCATGCACAACGAGACATTTATACTTTACTGAAATGAACGGCGCCTTCATCCTCTTACTCATCCTGCTCTACTTCGGAGTCTTGTTCGGTATTTCCCGGCTGATTGGGAAAAGACATTCGGAAAATGACGCTTTCTTTCTGGCCAATCGGAAATCGCCGTGGTATTTAGTCGCATTCGGAATGCTTGGCGCTTCTCTTTCGAGTGTCACTTTTGTTTCCGTTCCTGGAATGGTCGGCGCTTCCGGTATGACTTATATGCAGATGGTGCTGGGTTTTTTGTTGGGTTATGCCGTAATTGCCTTCGTTTTGCTACCTGTATATTACAAATTGAATGTTACCAGTATTTATTCGTATCTGAACAACCGGATTGGGAAAAACGCCTACAAAACAGGCGCCGGTTTCTTCCTCCTGTCGCGGACTGTCATTGCATCGGTTCGGCTGTATGTAGCGGTCATGATTCTTCAGGTTTACATTTTTGATGTCTGGAAAATTCCTTTCGCGCTGACTGCCGCGATTTTCCTCCTGATGATTTGGCTCTACACCCACAAAAGCGGAATCAAAACGATTGTCTGGACGGATTGTTTGCAAACTTTTTTTCTGATAGCAGCATTGGTATTTATTCTTTGGCAGGTGATACAGGGCTTACACTTGGATTTTCAGGGAATTGTCGCTTCCATCAAGGAAAGTCCCCAGTCGAAAATCTTTGTTTTTGGCGATTGGCATTCGCGTCAAAACTTCTTCAAACAGTTTATCAGCGGCGCTTTGGTGACGATTGCCATGACCGGAATTGACCAGGAAATGATGCAGAAAAATCTGTCCTGCAAAAATTTACGCGAAGCGCAGAAAAACGTTTGTTCCTACAGTTTACTTTTTGTTCCGGTGAATTTCCTGTTCCTTTGTCTGGGTATATTGCTTTTTCAATACTATTCGGCCAATGGTATTGCCTTGCCTTTATCGGAAAATGGGACGGTAAACGGAGACGCCATCTTGCCTTTGCTCGTTACCCAAAATCATTTGGGGATGATTGCGATTGTCTTTTTCATTATCGGAATCATAGCGGTTACTTTTGCGAGCGCCGATTCGGCGCTGACCGGACTGACAACATCCATCTGTGTAGACCTGTTGAATGTAGCGCAGTACAATGAAACGACAGCCCGTAAAATCCGTTTGGGCGTTCATTTCGGGTTATCGCTTGCGTTCATCGGGATTATGTTACTTTTCAGGCTTATCAACAGCGTCGGCGTCCTCGACGCCATTTACACGATTGCCTCCTATGCTTATGGTCCCCTGCTGGGCTTGTTTGCTTTCGGCATCCTGTTCAAAAAGCGAACGGAAGACAAAGCGGTTCCTTATATCTGTGTGATGGCGCCCATCTTTTGTTTTGCCGTCAATGCGCTATTGCAATCCACGGTTCAGTATCGGTTTGGTTATGAACTGCTGTTTGTGAATGCTTTATTGGTTGTGTTGGGCATGTTGGCTTTTTCGAAGAAATCGTAAGGCTGCCTCCGTTGTTTTTGGTCTGCGTCGCAACAGGTGGTTTCTTTAATTACTGTTGCAAAGTTACATTTTTTTTGACTATCTTTGCCAACGTCAAAAGTCAATCTTTAAAATTCACATTAGCACATTTAGTTACGTATGAAACAAAAGATCATCATTGCGCTGCTTATAGGAGGATTTATTTTCTCCGGTATGGATTTGTCGGCTTGTACATCGGCGATTATCACAGGAAAAATCACAGCCGACGGTCGGCCGCTTTTATGGAAACATCGTGATACGGACGACGAAAACAACCGGATGGCATTTTTCAAAGGGACAAAATATGATTTTCTTGCCCTCGTAAACAGTTCGGATGAAGACGGCATAGCCTGGACAGGCAGCAACAGCGCCGGTTTTTCCATCATGAACACAGCGTCTTACAACCTGAAAGAAGATGATATCGAAGAGATGGATATGGAAGGCGTATTGATGTACAAAGCCTTGTCGGAATGTCGGAATCTTGCAGATTTCGAGGCTTTCTTAGACAATTATCCCCGACCGATGCGCGTAGAAGCCAATTTTGGCGTTATTGACGCCGAAGGGGGAGCCGCCTACTATGAAGTGAACAACACCCGCTGGGTGAAAGTGGACGCCAACGACCCTAAAATCGCTCCGGGCGGTTATCTTATTTATACCAATTTTTCCTACACCGGACGCCCCAATGAAGGAATGGGCTATATCCGCTATCAGACGGCTACCGAAATCATCTCCCGGCAGGCGGCGCACGGCAACATCAATCCCCATTGGATTTTCAATCACCTGTCCCGTTCGTACTATCATTCACTGATGGGCATCGACTTGTTGGACGATACATTTTCACCGGAAAAAGCATCCGGTTGGGTATATGACCAGGATTTTATTCCCCGGAAGTCGACTGCTGCATCCATCGTCGTGCAGGGCGTTAAACCGGGTGAAGACCCCGGAATGACAATTGTATGGACTATACTCGGCTATCCGCCTGTCGGGATTGCCGTTCCGTTGTGGGCAAAAGCAGGCGCCGCACAGCCGGATATCATGCTCAAAACTGCGAAATCCAATCATTCCAAGATGTGTGACCTGGCGCTTGAGCGCAAACAGGCTGTTTTTTCCTTAAAACGTGGAAATGGATACAAATACATGAATTTCAATCTTATCTACAATCGTTTCGGCAGCGGATACATGCAACGACTTGCACCTGTTGAACAGGAAATTTTTAGATGCTATCAAGAACCGATTGAAAGATGGCGCAAATCCGGAATCGACTTACAGGAATTACAAACGCTTCAGTTGCAAATGCAAAATAAGGTGGAACAAGCCTCCTGTTCACAAGCGGAATAGCCTTTTGGCCTTCTGGTCATTTTTTCAGCTATTTCTCCGGCAGAGGCTCAAAATAATCCGTTTGAATCGCTTGCTTTTTACCTGCTGATTTTTTCCATACTCCGACAACCTGTCCGTTTACGATAATAACCGGCCGGAAAATGCCGTTACTCGACACGGCTTTGCTGTGGTTTGCCGAAGGAAGCACGGCGGTGCGGTCTCTGTAAGCGATAATGTATTCATCAAAAGCAGGTAACAAGAAAGTTGAATCTTCCGCCGGGGGATTATTACCGAATGACTGCGCTATCCAATAGGTTTGTTCTTTGATTTTTTCTGTAAAAAAGTCTTGCTTAACGGCTTCCAGACCTGTTTTTGCTTCCGATAAAGACAATCCCGACCACCAGACAAAATCCTGTATAGTGGCCGGACAATGGCTGCTGAAATAATTCCGGGCTAATTTTGCCAATGCTTCCTCTTTTGTTGGGAGCGGGCAGGATGGAACCCGCTCTTCCAAAAGAGTATATGTATGTTCTTTCCCTTGCATCCGCCCACTGCATACAAGGGCCTCCACTTCCGCCCGCATCATGAAATGGGTCATACAGGCTGTGTCCGCAGAGAGGCCTGCTTTATTAAATACCACGGCTAATTCCTTTCTTGTCAGGTGTTTATCACCTTCTAAAGTTTTACGGATAAGCCGGTTGCTTTTTTCGTAAAGCGCTTCGGTGATTCCCAAATCCCGGTCCCTGGAGCGGGAAGAAGATTTGATTTTATCGGCAGATAGCCGCAACATGCCTCGAATGTCTTCCGGCGTCACAAAATGCCAGGTCGGGCGCATAACATGGGTGCGAAGAATTTCCCCCTTGTTGTATGCCTCTTCTATCAATTTGTCCGTACTACCCGGTAGCCGCACGCCGATAGCCAATTTTGCCATATTGTAGTCCTGTGCTTGCATGGCGCCCATCCATGACACGATTTCCTTGGGCGTCCGGAATACGGGATGCGTAAGCAAATGGCTTCGCAGCCGGATAGTAGCAATTGTATCAGAAGACATTTTCATCATTCGTGTAATCTATTTTATTATTTTTCTTACCGAAGCGGCAAAATCAATACAAATATACAACTATTTTTTCATTTGGCTCTTTTATTTTTCGACCGTATAACCTTTCCCCTTTGCATAAGCCAGAATAGACGTATTGATGGCTTTTCCCAAGTCGTCATCACTGTCGTTCCGGGTTTTTTTTACGCTCGTTGTCAATGTATTCCTGGCGTTTTTTCGCCAAATCTCCGATTTCCTTGAGGTCAACAAAATTCAGTCGAATATTTTGAATATCAACCCTTTACAATAGAGGATTTTTCACTCAACAACCAGGCTGTAGAATAGGAAGGATGGCTTTTCCTGAAATTATGAAGAAACGATTCCGCGTCTGTTTTAATGGCAAATTCATTGATAAAAATTCTGTATCTTCCTTTAGAGCAAACAAGGTCAGCCTTTTCAAAGCCTTTGGCGCGAAATTCGGACAAAACTGCTTTCGCCGATTTTAAATCCGGCAAACTGGCAACAATAATAAAATACCGTCGGGTTGGAATTGCGGCTATACCCTTTTCCGCTATTTGTTCGGATGCAGCAATAGGAACAATAGCGGTGGTCGAATCCGGAACAAGTTCTGCTATTGTTTCAGACGGCATATTTGAATCTATACCATAGTTTGCAGGAAAAGCAAACATACCGGCATATTGTGTTTGCGGATAACCGGAATGATTGTTCAAAGGAGTCGAAAAGACAAACAAAGCCAATACGGCTGCTGCCACTGAACCGGTATAAGTCAGCGCCCTTCTGTTTACAGGTATCCAGATCACCTCTTTTTCCTTACGCATATCATATCCTTTACGCCCCTCTGTTTTTTGAAGTTCAGTCAGACGGGGTAAACAGAAATTGGTGAATCCATAATAAGAAGCGTTACAACTCAAATTATTAGCGGGGCTAAACACGATTTTTTGTTCATCCGAAAAACAGAGGCTTCCCACCCATGGTATATGTATTGCCTCTCTTTTATTTAATTTGGTATGAAGTTCATTCACAAACTGTTGAACCAAATGATTCGCTTCATTGTAGCTGCTGTTTTTTCCTTTGGCAACGGAATTTACCAGCAGTCCGTCGTTATGTTTCACTTCGGAATTAAAGCCCAAAAAATGGGAAGGCGGAGCAGATATTCCCCATCTATTTACCCGTTCGGCTTCAACAGCAGAGACGATAAAGGCGCCAAAGCCCGGAATGATAACACATTCGTGCTTTGTAAGCAAATAGGCTATATGAAAATGGATACTTTGCATGTTGCAAAAGTAGGAAAAAAAAAAGATATATGCAAGCTATCATTTTCCGTTTTTTCATAAAATTTACAAAAATAAAATAGCTTCCGGACCCATATTAAACAGCAAGTCAATGATGCTGAGATTGGGTTGAAATCCATATCGTTCTTTAAATACCTGATAATAAGGGTTAAAATCACCAACACAGATAGGCTTTTTAGGATGTATCGTTTCCCGTAAATCCAATTCATCCGGACTTATTTGCGCTATGTACGCGGATGAGTAAGACAGGGACGGAGCAATATCCAGTAAAGAACAAACCAAAACCCTTAATTCTTCGTTGAAATCGAACAAAAATGTGCAGTGTTTTTCATAAAAATGGCGGAAATCATCTGCATAATAGGCAAAAAACGGCGTAGAATTGTAAGCCGAAACAATGGCATTCCAATGCAAATGCTGCCAGTTTCCATGTGATGCGATGCGAATATCCTTGGTAAAACACTTCGGAGCATCCGGTTTGACAACGGGAATGCTCAGCGTTTGTACCCCATTGGCGGAAGCGATGTAGCAACGATTGCGATAGGTCTGTTTGACATAATGACAATACTTTTCGATAATTACCTGCGGATGATTCTTCATCTGCAGGTAATATGCAATGGGAGCCAGATAAGCAGTTGACAGTAAAACGGTCTTTTCTGCCATTATGCTACTATTGAGCGCTTACGGTTCTGAAAAGTCGGTTCCAGCGAATTCCGCCATTGAATAAACTGCGGTCTTTATCCGTAGAAAACCAGATAAGGACAGGTCTCCCCACAATATGGTCTTCCGGAACAAAACCCCATGAACGTGAATCGGCTGAACTATGACGATTATCTCCCATCATGAAATAATAGTCATATTTGAAAGTGTATTCGGTGGCAGGAGAACCGTTAATCAAGAGTTGATCCCCTTTCTTTTCCAGACTGTTTCCTTCATAATTGACAATACAACGGGTATAGAGCGCCAGATTGAAGGGTGTTAATTGAACCGTCGCTCCTCTTTTTGGTATCCAGATAGGGCCGTAATTATCTCTCGTCCAATTTGTTTCATATCCGTATGGATAATAAGCGTTTACGTATTCAAATGAATCCGGCTCTATATGGATGGATCTTATCCATCCGGATTTTTCAAATTTTTGTATCGCTTCCTGCGTAAGTGGAAGTCGATAAACGGGATTATAATTTCCATCGGCATTTTTTTGTATGCCCAGCATAATGAAAGCATTTTCCATATTCTGAAGGCCATTCCTTATGCTATTCGCATAATCATCAGAACTGATGCCGATCGTGCGAAATTGCTTTTCAGTCAGAAACCCGCCTTTGGTTTCAACGTAATAAACGAACTGGACTTTTTCAGCCAAAGGCAAATGCTTACCGTCAATGTATATTTCATTTTCAATAATCTGAAGTGAATCGCCCGGAAGACCGATACATCTTTTTACAAAATTTTCCCGGCGATCTACCGGACGGTAAACTATATCACCATACGCATTCTTATCCGAATTCACCACGTCCCAACCATACATGTATACCCAAAAATAATAATCCGGATTTTGCTTGTTGATCGCTACCGTATCTCCTGCCGGAAAATTGAAAACGACAATATCGTTTCGCTTTACATTCCCTAAACCTTTTAACCGCTTGTATCCCCATTTCGGCCATTCGATATAGGATTTTGTATTGATAATCGGAAAAGTATGTTGAACCAAAGGGAAAGACAGCGGTGTATTCGGCACCCTCGGCCCATAACTGAATTTATTGACCACTAAATAATCGCCAACCAATAGCGTTTTTTCCAAAGAAGAAGACGGTATCTTATACATCTGGAAAATAAATATATTGATAAAATAGACTGCTACTAAAGCAAAAACAATAGCATCGACCCATTCAGCTACTTTTCGAAGCGCTTTATTTTCCGATTTCTTCCAAGCGCCCCAGGGAATAATCTTGGAAATATAAATATCAAATATAACAGGTATTCCCAATAACAGCCAATAATTTCCATCCCATATTACAAATGCAATATAAAGAAGGGTAACAATGGAAAAAAATATCCATTGGTTTTTTGTCGCTTTTCTCATTTTATTTTTTCATTAAAAATTCAACATTTCATTCATTGTAAGAAAACCGGCTCGCCCTTTCACAAATTCGGCTGCCAAAACGGCGCCTAAAGCAAAACCTGTTCTGTTTTTTGCATCGTGTTTGATGCGGATAATATCGGCATTCGATTCATAAATGACCTCATGGATGCCGGGAACTTCTCCTTCTCTCCGGGAATGAATCGGCAATTCATCGGGATTTCCGTCCAAACCTGCTTTCCATTGCGTTTTCCGACTGATATTTTCTAAAATAGCTTCAGCTAACGTGATTCCGGTTCCACTCGGCGCATCTAATTTATGGATATGGTGAATCTCTTCCATTCTTACAGCATAAGAAGGAAAATTATTCATCAGTTTAGCCAAATATTTATTGACGGCAAAAAAAATATTGACGCCAATACTGTAGTTAGACGCATAAAAGAAAGTCTTATTATCGTCTTTACATATTTTTTTCACCGCTTCGATGTGCGCCAACCAACCGGTAGTTCCGGCAACAACGGGAATGTTCCGTTCAAAACATTTCAAATAATTGGCAAAAGCGCTTTGGGGCTGCGAAAATTCAATAGCAACTTCTGCAGAAAGAAATTGCGACGAGTCAAAATCTTCCGGGTTATGAATATCAATAATAGAAACGATTTCATGTCCCCGTTCAATTGCCGTTTTTTCAATCTCATGGCCCATCTTCCCATAGCCTATCAATGCAATCTTCATATCTGTTTCTTTGACAAATCCGCTGCAAATATAAACATAATTGTTAATTAAACAGATATCTATTCGAATTATATTTCGTTGAAAAGTCTAAAAAATAGTGATAATTAATTATGTAGCGCGAACTTATTGATTCGCTCTTTTCGTTAAACTTCGTTAAATGTTTCATCTTTGTTTATTAATATTTTAATATTATAAAAATATATATTACTTTTGTGCAATTTAATTTTAATAATATAAATATATGGAAAATAAAAATCAATATACTTGCACTGATTGTAAATGTGCATTGCCCTGCAACTGCCCCGCCTGCGGTTGCCAATTAAGTGTAAAATCTTTGTGTTGCGAAAATTGCAACACGGAAGTGAACGGCTTTTACAAATTGCCCGTTTTAAGCCGTCTGGCTGCTGCCGATCAGGATTTTGTGCTGCAATTTATAATTTGCAGCGGAAGTTTGAAAGATATGGCTAAATATCTGAAACTCAGTTATCCAACGGTTAGAAATTTATTAGACGAAATTATTAAAAAAATTAATGAATATGAAGGAAAATAATTATTTTTGGAAAGTTCTGATTAACCCGTTTCGCTTCGTGGCGGGCGGGAAAGCCCTGTTCTTCGGCTTTTTAGTGATGGCTTTGCTCGTTGTGCTTGCCTTTTTGGCCGACATTGGGTTTGATGGCGTTCTGGATATGCACTACGGTTGTGGCGAAAGAGAAAAATCTTTTTTGCCGCATATTTATTGCATTTTCGGCTCGTGGATTATTGCCGTGGCGGTTTTTTATGTTACAGCATTGATTGCCGCGGGCAAAAAAGTGCGTATTGTTGATATTGCAGGTACGTTCGCTTTGGCAAAAACGCCTTTGTTGATTAACGCTTTGCTTGCTTTCCTGCCTGTTGCAAAAATAATGTGCGGAATGGATTTGACAAACATCTCTTCGCCCGAAACTATGCAACAACTAATGCTCACACTGCTGAAAGTGTCGCCATTGTTGATTGTAAATGTCATCATTCTGATTTGGTACATTGTGCTGATGTACAACGCATACAGCGTTTCGGCCAATATCAAAGGGGCAAAAGGCATACTAACTTTTATTGCCGCATTGCTTGTGAGCGAAATCTTATCCAAAGTATTTTTGGTATTCGTGTTATGAGGTTTCCATACCCTTGCTCGCAAATATTAAAAAATGCTAACAGATTTACAAATTCTGTTAGCGTTTGTCTTTTTTTTGTACCTTTGTCGATATTATCATATAAAGAATATCGGTATGAACAGCTTTAACGACATTATTAAAATCAATCCCGCAAAGCGCTTTGGGAAGCCTTGTGTGAGGGAAACACGCATCACAGTTTACGATGTATTGGGCTGGCTTTCGGCAGGTATGTCGTATGACGAAATTATTGCCGACTTTCCCGAGTTGACGCGGCAAGATATTCTCGCCTGCCTTGCATTTGCCGCCCAGCGGGAACGTACGTTGCAATCTGCCTCCTGACATGAAACTGTTGTTCGACCAAAACATATCATTTCGAATAGTACGTTCCTTGCCGGAAACTTTTGTCGAAAGTAAACATACACGCTCGGTAGGTCTGAATGACCGTGATGATGCGGATATCTGGCTGTTTGGAGATTTACTGATATCTATTGTCGCCTAAAATGTCACAATTATTGCCGATCTGCATATCTTTTTGTACCTTTGTCATGCGATTAAACCAAAATCAAATGAAGATGAATATAATAAACCTGATAACTAATTTTGTAAATCTTTTTTACCCTAAACTTTGTGTGGTTTGTGGAGAGCCTTTGCTTGAGACTGAAAACTATTTTTGTTTGGAGTGCTTCCTGAAATTGCCTAAAACAAACTATCACAGAAGTCTTGAGAACAAAGCATCAGACCGTTTTGCCGGAAAAATTCTTTTGGAAAAGGCCTGCGCTTATCTATACTACAACAAAGGAGGCATCGGACAAGCGCTGATTGCGGAAATCAAATACAGGGGAAATCGGGATTTCGGAGAATGGATAGGCGCTTTTATGGCGGCAGAACTGGCCGACAACCGGTTCTTTGATGGAATCGATTATTTGGTCCCGGTTCCGCTTCACCGGTCGAAAGAGAGAAAACGCGGATTCAACCAGGCAGAGAAAATAGCCTGTGGCATCGCGCAGGCAACAGGGATTCCGCTGAATACGGACAATGTTTTCCGGAAAAAAGCCAACACGACGCAAACAAAAAAGGGATTGTACGAACGCTGGGAAAACACCCGCAACCTGTTTGAAATAAATAATCCGGATGTGTTTGCAGGGAAGCATATCTTAATCGTCGACGATGTATTGACGACCGGTTCTACCTTGGAAGCCGTGGCGCAATCTCTCTTGAAATCTCCGGGAATACGAATCAGTATTTTGACGCTTGCAATCGCGTAAATGACAAAAAGATTTAGCCAAAATATTTAACATTTTTTTTTGTATATTAAAAAAAAATAGCTATATTTGTATCGAATTTATTACGAAATTAATTTTCAAAACGCCATGATAAAAAAAATAAGTTTTTTATTGATAATTTTACTCGTAGCCGGTTCATGCGTAATTGACGACAACAGAGAATTAACTCATTTGGCTTTTTGTCCGAGAAAAGTGTCGGTTTTATTGATCTCGCCCGGTGCACAGGAAAAATGGGAATACGGTGGAAATTCCGGCATCTACTGGTTAGATATGGCAGGCAATGCGGTAGAAGAGGATAATTTTTTTCTTTCAGTACAGACATCCAATTATGACCCGATTGATGAATACAAGGAAATTGATCCGGATTTCGACCGGAATTATGCGTCACCCGTGCTTTACTATTATGATCCGTTTGAACACTTGGATGACCCGATCCCCGGCATAGAGCAGCAGATAAGCGCCAGTTATAACAAATATGCCGAACGATCCCGATCAGGGAAAGATTATGCGAACCGGTTAAATGTCGAGTACCGCACAACAGGTATCAAGCAGCTTACCATCAGTGCATTAAATACCGTTTTATTCGGCAAGCAGCCGGGAGAATCGTTGAATGATTATTTTACCATTGCAGAATACGACCCCCGCATCGTGATTTCTTCTTCGGGCAATATGCTGATTTACGGATATTCCCATAACATTCTCGACTTTCCGAAATCCGTAGGGGAATGGTTGAATTTATCGCCCATGGGACAACGAGCCATGTTTTTGACTTTCAACGAGAAAATAAGCGATCTGCCCGTTTCTGTTCGATTTGTGGTGCAGATGGAAACGTCTGAAGGATTATTGCTGTCGGATACCACCCGATTAATCAC
>JAITQA010000062.1 GCA_031289145.1 Dysgonamonadaceae bacterium
TCGCAATGACGATACGACGTTTTTTAGTTTACTTAACACTACTTATTAATTCCATAAATCCTCAATGGGGTGATCTTTGGAATAAAATAAGTAAAATGATATATTGAAGTTTCATAGCACCTCAAATAAAGTTTTAGCCATTTTTTCGGTTAAAAATATGTTATTTGAAAATAATGTTATAAATTTGCAATGATTTTTATGAAAAGACAATTAGCAACCGTATCTAATAAAATAAACAATTTTTATGAGCAATGTATATCAAATCGGAAGTACTCCCTTGAGTTTTGAAATCCTTGAGCAGATTATCAATAACAATTTGAAATTGAATTTGGCGCCGGAAGCGGCGGAACGAATCCGAAAATGCCGCGACTATTTAGATAAAAAAATTGAGTCGTCTGAGACCCCCTTGTATGGTATCACAACAGGTTTCGGTTCTTTGTGCAACAAAACCATCTCATCCGGAGAATTGAGTAAATTGCAGGAAAATTTGGTTAAATCACATGCCTGTAGTGTGGGTGAAGAGATTCCGCCTGTTATTATCAAGTTGATGCTGCTGCTGAAAGCGCATGCCCTTTCGTTGGGACATAGTGGCGTTCAGGTGATTACCGTTCAACGTATCCTCGATTTGTACAACAATGATGTGATGCCCATCGTTTATGACCGGGGTTCTTTAGGCGCATCGGGCGATTTGGCGCCGCTTGCCAATTTATTTTTACCGTTGATTGGCGCCGGCGACGTCTATTACCAGGGAAAGAAACGGGAAGCCATGAGCGTTTTGCAGGAATTTGGATGGAAACCGGTCAAATTGATGAGCAAGGAAGGATTGGCATTGCTGAACGGCACACAATTCATGAGCGCCAATGGGGTTTACGCCCTTATCAAGGCAATGGAATTTACTAAAAAATCGGATTTAATCGCAACGCTTTCTTTAGAAGCCTTCAACGGATTGATTGACCCTTTCATGGATTGTATTCAGGAAATACGGCCTCATCCGGGACAAAAAGAAACAGCCGATAGAATCCGTAAATTGCTGGAAGGCAGCGAACTGATTGCACAGGAAAAAGAACATATCCAGGACCCATATTCTTTCCGTTGTATACCGCAGGTGCATGGCGCTACAAAAGACGCCATCCGTTATGTCGCGCAAGTTTTGTTGACGGAAATCAATTCGGTGACGGACAATCCTACGATTTTTCCCGACCGGGACAAAATCATATCCGGCGGAAATTTTCATGGGCAACCTTTAGCGCTTGCGTTTGATTTTCTGGCAAATGCATTGGCCGAACTGGGTAATATCTCGGAAAGACGTATCGCCCAACTTATCATGGGCTTACGTGGTTTACCGGAATTTCTGGTAGCCAATCCGGGCGTTAATTCCGGATTTATGATACCGCAATATGCGGCGGCGTCGATGGTCAGCCAGAATAAGATGTATTGCTATGCGGCTTCCAGCGATTCCATCGTTTCGTCTAACGGACAGGAAGACCATGTGAGCATGGGCGCCAATGCGGCGACCAAGCTGTACAAGGTGCTGAATAACCTGGAACATATCTATGCCATCGAACTGATGAATGCAGCCCAGGGAATTGATTTCCGCAGGCCGATGAAAACCTCTCCGACACTGGAAAATTTCCTGGCCGAATACCGGAAAGAAGTGTCTTTCATCAAAGACGATGTAGTCATGTACAAGGAGATACACAAAACGGTGGCATTCCTCAACCGGATGTCGTTCGATTTTGTAGATTGATTGAAGAATTACTATTTCAGTCGATTAATGCATATATATAGTCAATTATTTGATCCGGTTCATCGCAACTGAATACATAAGTGCTTTCATTTGTCTTTATCAGAAATTTTTTCGAACGGTTTGTCGCATACATTTGATAAGCGCCCAATTGGGCGCTTCTAAATTTTCCGAGGTAACCAAAATAACCGCCGCTTCCAAATGTTCTTCTGCCATTCTTTGTATCTGATTGGGTGCAAAGCCGGATTTCTTTAATCTCTTTTACCGGAATATTTAGGTTCCCTTTAATCTGTTTCACCTGTACTAAACCATCTTGTACCGTAATGCTTAAAGGTGTAAATAAGAATGAAGTAAACATTGCTATGCAAATTACTACAGATAATACAAACTTCGCAAAAGAAGAATAGCCATCTCTTTTTTGAGACTTCTTTAATGCAATCAATGAAGCTATTGCAATCGCTAAAATGACAGCGCTGACAATTATGGTTGTCAGGATTACTGTCTTATCCCAAGTACACAGTGAAATCATTTTATTAATTTTTTAATTGTTTCTACGACAAAATTTCTTCTATCACAACTGAATACATAGTTTTCACCTGTTTTTGTTTGAATCAGAAAAGCTTGTTTCCAATCACCAACGTATGATTTATATTTTCCTATGTTTGCATTATGAAACCTTCCTACAAATCCAAATACACCGCCACTTCCAAAATACCGTAATTCAGAAGCGTCCGGTCTATACAATTCTATTCTGCTTATCTGATCAAAATCAATCATTAGTTTCCCCCTAATCTTATTCAGTATAAATTTTGAGTTATCTATTTCTATGGAAACAGGAGATTCCATTGCAAAATACAGTATTACAACAGGTATAATTACAGCAACTGCCAAAGTAATCCAATCTATTGATTGGAATAACAATCTTATCGTGTAATATTCAGCAAAACTTATCAATAAGAGAGAAACAAAAGTTATCATTTTAACCCAAATTCCCCATTTTATATTTAGTTTAGTATTCATTGCTTATATTGATCTAAAATTTTGTATAGAATATTAGGACTACTGATTTTTGCAAAATTAAATATTATTTTTGAAATAAAAAATATTTGTTTTAATTGATTATACATAAGTTGTTCAAAATATTTATTTTAATAATATTTCTTACTTCTGACTCCAAATTGTTATCGAAAAAATCCGGTTGTATTTCTTTTAATACAGATATTGATTTATCAACTAACTCCTCAGTATATTTATCCACAGCAATATATGTTTCTTTGATTTCTCCTTCATTTTTAAGTGCATAAATATCAATCACATCAAGTTGAGTTTTTGTTGCATCGGTAACTGCCATTGCACCACTATCTATCCATACGGCTTCTTGCCAAACAGCAATTGCCCAAATACCCACAACAACTGCTGCTGCTACTGCCATTACTATTGCAAATGGTAAAAATACCGCTATCTCATCAAATTCTTTTTTTAAACTAAATTGTTTTTGAAATTTTTTGAAACTGTCTGTATTTAATATTTCATCAAATTGGTCTTGATAAAAATTATCCGCGAAAATTCCTTTTGATTGAGTAATTATTCCTTTCTCTTTACATAATTTTATAAATAACTTAATGTCCTTTTTCTTTATAGCATCATTTATTTCATTATCTGCCAAAGCCATTGTTATTTTTAAGAGGTTATCATCAAGTTGAATATTGCCTTCATATCCATACTTTTGTAAAAATAATTTAGGATTATCATTAAAGTCTTTTGCTTTTTTGGGAGAATTCAATATGTCATAAGTAATTTTTTGAAGCGCTTTTATATATTGAACATCCTGTGGCTTCAGTTTTAGAGAGATAGGGATAGCCAACTCTCCCAAATCAGAATTATTTGTAGCTATATTTCCATAAAGAAGGTCACTCTCAGTACAAGAATATTGTAAACATGACCCTGTTAACACTGTTGCAGAAAGGACTCCAGATACAACTTGATTGAATTTTTTACCGCTTTTTTTCATGATCTTTAATTTTTAATTGTTTTATTTTTAAGTATTTTTCTCTAAGTAATGAATATTTTAACAAAACACTTTGAAATACTTCTCCGTAATTTTGCTGAAGAATTAAAATGTACTGCTCATTGCGAAAAATTTCAATACAAATTTGGCAGATATGCCATTTGGTTGTTTCAATTGGAGGTAAATTAAGCTTAATTCTACAAAATGCTAAGATTTTTTCTGGTCCTTCTGTAAATAACCAAATTTTTAAAAAATCTTGAAATTGATATTCATATAGAAATTTTAAAGGATATTTTTTGGCTAATCCCATTCGGAGATAAGGGATATATCCAACGGTTAATCCACAACATGCAATTACTTGATGAAATGGATCTATCGAAATGGAATTAAACAAAGAAGAACATCTACTTTTATTCTGTTGCAATAAGATCGGCAATTCTTTTTTTCTCTCCTCTCCAAATGTATTTAATTCTTCCTCTGTCGATTTGTTAAAAGGCATCCACACTCCTCCTAATAGGAATAGTTTTTTATGTAAAAAATGGATATATTTTTCTAATCGACAATCGGATTTTAATTGATTAATACTAAATTCAGATAATTTAGATGACTCTACATTGACGGCAGTTGTAAGATTTAATTCTAAGGCAGAAATAATTCCGTGTATAATATTGTCATAAGGAACCCACATTTGATGTTCATCTCCTGTACTAAAATTGATTTCATTAAGGCCAGCCTCAACTAACTTCTCTAGTATTATTCTTGCTTTTTCAGGTGATTTTGCCCAATATCCATTAGTAACCACTCTTATAAATAAACCTTTATCTGAAGAATATTTAATAATTTTATTTAAATCTGTACCTAATGTGAAACATTCACCTCCAGTAATAACCAGTAATTGTATTGTACTATAAGCATCGACAGCCTGATCAACATACTGCTTCATTTTGTCTAAACTTAACCTATCTTTATTCTTTGGATTACATTGGAAACAACAATTCTGACATGCTGCTGTACATTTATTTGTAACAAGCAAACTTAGTTGGGTCGGTGGAATGATTAATTCGTTCATATTGTCTGTTTATTTTTACTTTATTCCGCAAAGATAAATAGTTGTATGTTATATTTCAAATAATTACTGTTACATTATTGTCTTTTTATTTCATTGATTATGAGAGTTTTAAAATTCATTATGTTACAAATTTTAATTCAGGATGGAAAAATAAAATCAAATAAAAAAGAATGATCTGCATCAACCGTCATTTTATTTTTGATTCTAATCTTGTGCTGCCTTATCGGATTCGTTGAAGTATAACCGAAGCATAATGCGATTATTTTCATTGGAAAACGAAAAGACAGGCAACACATCAACAATTCTTTTTGCGTGATTGCAGGACATAATTGGCATACATTGTAGATAAAAGTTTTAAAATGACTTTGAATTTCTTTTTCTAAATTCTGCTGTTCTGTTCTTTGTAATTAAGTGGTTGATTCAAATTTAATATTTTTGCATAGATAGCTGTCTGTTGTAAATTTTCATAATGAAAATTTACAATTTTCCTCAACAATTCAATCAACTTTTTTTCATTGTATTGAATTAGTTGCATATAACTATCTAATGAGGGATCGTTCATTCTGGTATTCAGGCATAAAAAAAGCGGGGCATACTTAAACCCGCTCCTGAGGCCCTGAGAAAACCATACAATACGAGCAAAAGTAGCCCACGCCAAGCGTAGGCATCAACTTTCGACATGTATTGTATTTCTTTTTTTGAATTTTCTCAGGACTCAGGAACAAGAAACAAAAGTCAACGCTTTCTGATATGTTTATTTATTTATTTCATTATTATTTTTTTTAAGTTTATAGTCCGGAAAAGTAATTGGATATTACGTTATTGTCAATCAGATATTGTTCCATTCCTCACGCAGGGTTCGGGTGTGTTCGGCAAAACTTTTGGCGTCTTCTTCCGAAAAGGCGCCTCTGTATTTGTCGGATAATTTTGTTTTCACCGGAGCAACGTCATCTTTTAACACTTTCATCAAGCCCAATTCCTGTAAATTGTACAATAACCGCACTGTTTTTTGACTGTTTACCTGTATTAACATCGTATAATCCATAGAATATCAATTTTAATATTTATGATTTGCGACCACAAAGATACGTTTTTTCCTTCGATATAAACACAAGTTTTATCGAAATAGGCTTCAACAGACAAATACCAAACTGAAAACCGTCATGCCGTCTTTGGAGCGGGAGTGTAACAGTTTGCCGCCGTGCAAACGCATAATGTATCTCGAAACGCTGAGGCCAATGCCGGAACCTTCGGGTTTGGTCGTGAAGAAAGGAATGAAGATATGCGGTAAAATGTCCGGTGGAATGGGATTGCCGGAATTGGCGATGTGGAGGCTGATTTTGTCCGGCTCCTGTCGCCCGGCTGAAATAACGATTTTGCCGTGACTGTTTGCCGCTATGGCCTCGACTGCATTTTTAACAATGTTAATCAATACCTGGGCAATCAGGTTTTCATCGGCATGAATCGAAACAAGCGCAGGCAAAAGGATGCTTAGTTCAATATCTTTCTCCCTGAGAGAGGGTTCGTGCAATTTGGCGACTTTATCGACCAATACATTCAGGCTGAAATCCTGCATTTTGGGTTTGGGAACCGCTGTGAATTTGCGGTAAGATTCAACGAATGACAACAATCCGGAGGCCGTTGTCCGGATGGTTTCGAAGGCTTCGAGGGTATTTTGTTTCAATTCATCGGCGCCGATATTACTTTCACGGTGCAGGAATTGCATGGTTTCGCTCAGGGAAGTGATGGGTGCGATGGAATTCATAATCTCATGGGTCATTACGCGGATAAGCCGTATCCATGATTCCATTTCTTTCATTTCCAATTCGTTGCCGATGTTATTCAGGGTGATGATTCGCATCATTCCCCGTTTGAGCAGGATTTGTGAAACCTGCAGGCTGATGGCTAACTCTTCCTTTTCGCTCGCCAGGGTAATCTGGAGACTGTCGCCTGTTTTTAGTTGGTGGAACAATGCCGGATAAGTTTCATTGAGGGCATGCAGTTGGTTGACATGTGAAAAAACAGAAAGGCCGAGCAGTTGCAGCGCCGGTTGGTTCACCCGTTGTACAATCCCCTGTTCGTTGATGATAACGATACCGGTTGAAACGCTTTCGAGAATCAAACTCAGGAAGTTCTCATTTTCAATCACCTCTTTCCGGGCATTCGTCAGCACTTCTTTGATGCGGTTCATCAAATGGTTCATTTCTTTTTCGCGAACAGACAATTTGGTTTCCGAAAAATGAAAGGAATAATCGCCGTTTTCCAAGGCGTTGAGCAAGAAATTGAAATTACGGTTGTACTGTTTGTAACTTTTCTCTAAGTTTACAAAACTGATGATGATGATGACCACACCGATAATCGCATAGATATAATTTTGCCTGACAACAAAAAAAGTTGTTCCGGCAACAGCGATAACCAACAGCGCCGTATAAATATTGAGTTTATATTGGATTGAATAAAACATCTTACTCCATTCCGTATTTTTTCAACTTGTTGTACAGTGTTGGCCTTGTAATTCCCAGTTGATTTGCCACAGCCGAGAGATTGTTTTTGTTTCGTTTCAACGAATTGTCTATCAGTATTTTCTCTGCATCTTCCAGGCTCATGTTGTCGAATCCTGTATTGGACAAACCTGTTTTATTCAGGTAGAAATCGTTGGTTTTCAAGACAGTTGAATCGGAGAGGATGACTGCTTTTTCCAAGGTATGTTGTAATTCACGGATATTCCCCGGCCAATGGTAAGTTTTCAATTTTTCGGCAGCTTCGTCCGATAGTTGCGTATTTTCCTTGTTGTATTTGCGGGCGTATTTTTTAAGAAAGAATCCGGCGAGCAGCGGAATATCGTCCTTTCTTTCTCGCAGGGGCGGTATTTCTATCTGGATGGTATTGATGCGATACAAAAGGTCCTCTCTGAACTCGTTTTTCAGGACGGACTCCTGCAAGTTGCGGTTGGTAGCGCTAATCAGGCGAATATCAACCGGGATGGGTTTATTGTCACCTACCCGAACGATTTGCCTTGACTGTAAAACGCTTAACAGTTTGGCTTGCAATGGAAAAGACAAATTTCCTATCTCGTCGAGGAAAAGCGTACCGTGATTGGCCGCTTCGAATTTGCCTGTCCGATCTGTTTTGGCATCCGTGAAAGAACCTTTGACATGTCCGAACAGTTCGCTTTCGAAAAGCGATTCCGTGATAGCGCCCATATCGACCGTTATCAGCACCTCTTTGCTGCGGGACGAAAGTCGGTGTATTTCCCTTGCAATCACTTCTTTTCCCGTCCCGTTTTCGCCGGTAATCAGGATATTGGCATCCGTAGCAGCTACTTTTCGGATTAAGTGTTGCAGGCTTTGCATGACTTCCGATACGCCCCAACAAATATCCTGTTCGCGGTTCAGTTCGTAATTCAAAACATTTTGTCGCTCGCGCAATTGCTTTACTTCTTTTCGTGATTCCCGCAAAGAATAAGCCGATTGAAGGGTGGCAATCAGTTTGGCATTATCCCATGGCTTGACTATAAAGTCGGAAGCGCCTTGTTTCAAAGCTTTTACAGCCAAGTCAATATCAGCATACGCCGTAAACAATACGACCGGGAGGTCGGCATCTGATTTTTTTATCTCCGAAAGCCAGAATAAACCCTCATTTCCCGTATTGATTCCTGCTGAAAAATTCATGTCCAACAAGACAATATCGGGCGCTACTTCCCTGAGAAGCATACGGAGTTGATTGGGCGAATTCAGCAATGTAACCTTTTCAAAATAATTTTCGAGCAGAATTCGCAGGGCTGTCAGAACATTCTTGTTATCATCAACAATCAGGATGCTGCCTTTCTTTACCATAGCGGTTTGTTATCAATCTTTCAGCCAGGAAATAATTGCATCCGACTGGGGAGATTCCCTCGGTGCAATTGTTTTTACCCAATATCCCTCTTCATCAATCAGAAATTTTTGGAAATTCCAGGTGACTTCGGCATCACTCACACCATTTTCCTTTTGAGCGGTAAGCCATTGGTAAATGGGGGCGATATCTTCGCCTTTGACGGAAATTTTTTCCATCATCGGGAAAGTAACGCTGTATTTGGAAGAACAAAATTCCCTAATTTCTGCATTGGTGCCCGGTTCCTGAGCGCCAAAATTATTGGCAGGGAATCCGATGATTACAAGATTTTTATCCTTGTATTCGGCATAGAGGGCTTGCAGCGATTCATACTGGGGTGTCAGTCCACATTTGGAAGCTACGTTGACAATCATCACCTTTTTTCCTTTCAGGGATGACAAGGAAAAATCTTCACCGTCTATTGTTTTTACCGTAAAGGCGTGAATAGAGGGCTTTTTGTTTGTCGTCTGCGCTTGCGTCAAACTGAAACAAAACAAGAGAGAAAGACAAAAAAATACGTGTTTCATAAGATTGTAGAATTAAATTAATTAATATCTACAAAGGTAATACATTTTTTTAGCATAATACCGTTACTTTTTAATAAAATGAATTTTCTTAGCTTTATCTGTATCTTTTAAATTGTATTTGTTTGTAAAACGACTGTTTTGCACATTATTTCAGCAAGATTGTTTTTATTTCAAAAACCGGTTCAATACCTTATCCATTACTCCGACATAATAAAACGGCAGGTTGAGCAGGGTAAACTCTTTTCCGTCAGGGGTTTTTACCTTGTCCAAGGAAAGAGGGTTTGACCATACTCTTACTGCAAAAGCATGAGGCGCTTCCTCCATGAAAAGATGTAGCGATTTCAGTTTGGAATTATGTCCCGACTTCACTTCAACCGGTATCGCCATGCTGTTGTACTTGTACAGAAAATCAACTTTGGCTTCCGAACCGGTCTTGTCTCTGCGCCAGTATTGCCGTTTCAGCAGAACGCTATCATCTAAAGTCAACAATTCCTGTGCAACAATATGCTCCGCAATCCGTCCACGCCAAACATCCTGAATATCTTTTGCAGAAAAAACTTCACGCTGTATTCCTGAAAAAAAATTCACTAATCCGGTATCAAGCCAAATCAATTTGGGTTGCCGTCGGAAATTTTGCATCAACGGCATCCGGACGCTTGATGTCGGATAAACCAACTCCAAAAGCGTGGCTGTCTGTATGGTCTGAAACGCTAAACTCATTTCTCTTGACTTGACGGGTAATCCGCCGAATTTTTCAAAAGAAATAGTTTCGGCGGCGCTGTACCAAGCAACGTTTAAGATATTTCGAATCACCTTGACCAAGGTTTCGCTCGCCGTGTATTTTTCCACATCATCCCGATAGGCGGCAAGCAAGGATTCATACACATCCTTAACTGCCAAAATATCACGATTTTCGGCATAAACACTTACAGCCGCAGGCATTCCTCCAACCAGTACATAATCGTGAAAATGCTGAATAACCCGGTTGTGGATGACCGATTCGACCTGTATGTTTTTAACAAGTCCGGCGTCAAACGGTTCGCCGATACCGTCCAGAAATTCCAAAAACGAACAGGGTCGAATAGCCATATATTGAACCCGACCAACCGGAAACGAAATTTTACGAACATCCATTACGGTTTCCAACAAAGAGCCTGCTACAATGACATGAATATGGTTGGCTTCTTCGTAAAAATAGCGCAAAATGGCTATGGCTTTTTTTGAATGTTGAATTTCGTCGATAAAAAGCAAGACGCTTGCATCTTGAACCGTAATGCCTTTGAAAAGAATAGGGCTTGAATGAGCTTATGCACATCGTCGTAATTATTTTTTGATTATGCACAAAAGTACGGTATAAATCATTTCTTAGACTTTCCAAGTTTTAGAAACTTGGAAAGTCTCAATGCGACAATTTAGAATGCACCATGCCGCTCTCGCAGCAACAAACAATCGGATTGGATTACCCTATCGTTATGACGATCCAACAATAATGGGGCCGCAGCTTAACTATATGGAGAAACTTTACGATTACAATTTGACCAGGCCGTTAGAACAAGATAAGCGGCAGTTTCTGTTAAAAGAAATGTTTGCCGAAATCGGTGATGGGTGCCATATAGAAGCGCCGTTACATTCAAACTGGGGCTGTCATCATGTGCATTTTGGAAGCGGCATATATTGTAATTTCAATTTAACGCTTGTAGATGACGCTGATATTTACGTGGAGGATGATTGCATGATCGCACCCAATGTTGTTATTGCTACATCAGGCCATCCTATACTGCCTATATTGAGAGAACACAATTATGTATATAATATTCCCGTACATATAGGCAGAAATGTTTGGATTGGATCTGGCGTTCAAATACTTCCCGGGGTAACGATAGGCGATAATTCCATAATAGGAGCCGGAAGTGTTGTTACAAATGACATTCCTTCAAATGTAATCGCGTTAGGCGCGCCATGCCGGGTTACTCGCGAAATTGGAGAAAAAGACCGGAAATACTTTTTTAAGAACAGGGAATTAGATGTATGGGAATAATTTAGGGCTCTTATTTAAACTTTCGTAGAATAAGTAAAAATTGTGGTTTCTTATTATAACATGCTTATTTTTTCCAACGCCCGCCTTGCCATCTCTCGCACGATTTCATATTTGTCTTCCAGGGCATGTTGAATAGGCGCCATATATTCTTCTTTATATTCATTAACCATCATATTTATGGCATTCAATTTCCATCTCCATAGAGATTCCTTTTTTATGTAAAAAAATTTAGGGGTTAAATAATTTTCAATTTCCTCATAACTTAAATTAATAATTTGAACAGGCGAGAGAAACTGTTGAATATCTGCAAGTCCGGGGAAAACATCTTTATGTTCCCATTTGTTTTTATTCATGGGACAAACTTCTTGACATACATTACAACCATAAATCCACCCGCCCATTTGCTTGTTTGTTTCATCATCATAGGAAACCATATCATTAGAAGTTGAAAGTCTGCTGACACAAGTAACCATGTTCATCGTATAAGGTGATGATAAAGATTTAGTCGGGCATGCTTTAATACACTTATTGCAATTCACGGAACATTCCACAAGAGAAGGTTTTTCAATCAGTTCCATCTCCTTATCGGCAGCCCAAGCCGTAATTCCTATCCACGAGCCTTTTTCTGTATATAAAAAATTATTTCGCCGTATAATACCCAAACCTGCTTTGTAGGCTGCCCAGCGCATAGCTGTAATGCCCGGGTGTTCGTTTGAGGCTGTCTTAATTCCCAGATCATGCAAATAATCTTCAAACGCAATAAGCATTTGCCGCTCCGGAGAATCTTGATTAAATCTTGAATCTACAAGATATGATTTTCCATAGCGGTCGCCAATTTCTTTGGGTATGATATAATGCCCATAATGAAATACAGCAACAATGATTGATTTTGCCCATGGGATATTTTTCTTTACATCGGCAAAACGAGTAAATCCTCCATAAATTACTTCTCCATTTGGTATTCGCTCCATTCGTTCCTGCAATCGATCCGCATAATCAAGCATGGCTTCCGGTTTAATTATCCCCAATTTTTCGATACCAAGGGCATACGCTTTTTGTTGTATTTCTTCTTCAATCAACATACTTTTACCGTCCTTTATGTATGATATACTCTATTATTTACACATCTTTATCTTTTCTTTACTGGTATTCTT
>JAITQA010000090.1 GCA_031289145.1 Dysgonamonadaceae bacterium
TCAATTGACTGTAGAGCAAAACATTGTAAAAAATGCCCTTGCTTTTCAGACAAACGATACATTTCCTTTTTTGGATGAAATTGCCGAAACAAAATCGGTTATTATTTTGGGGGAAGAAACACATCAGGATATAAGCACTTCGGAAACAAAAGTAAACATGATAAATTATTTAAAAAAGAAGGGTTATCATTCTGTTGCATTAGAAATGGTTCCGTTTTTAACTTCTTATGTGTTTTCAAATCCGGAATACAAGGATATAACCAAAAACTGGAATGTAAAGTTTATCTTTCCACCGCTGTGGTTTTGGCAAGAATCCTGTAAGCCATTATTTGATATGATAATCAATCAAGATATTCGCTTATGGGGAATGGATATTCATTTGGGTGTGTATGATATTGAATCGGCAAAAGCTATTTTAGCTAAATATGCTGACAAAGAAGATATTGACCTTGACTGGTGGACTTTAACTAATTTGTACCTAAGAAAATTTGTGTATATTGGTAATCCGAATAATAAGGCAACTTCAGTATCGGAACAATTCAAATTGATGAGAATGATAGACAAGTTGGCTGATTATGTTCAGTATCTTATTTACAAACAGGGTTCTACGGATGATTTAAAAGCAATTATGCAGTGGATTCAGATTCTTAATACAGCTTTCTCTTTTGTGGATCGGGAAACTCCCACTCAAGAAAATGAAACAGCACTCATCAATACTTTGATGTATAGAAACAGGGATAAACAGATGGCTGAAAATATTCTATGGATAACAGAAAATTTTCCTGATCAAAAATTTACCGTTTGGTGTGCAAATTTCCATGCAATGAAAGATATTTCACAAACACATAATCCCATTGACTCCTTAAGGTATTTTACTTTCCAGAGTATGGGTGAGGGAATATATAATAAATTGGGGAATAAATTGTATTCATTAGCAATAACTTCTTTGAATAATGAAGAAGTTGACCGGTACAATGGGGAAAAAGGTCATCTTGAACAAGAAATTGAAAAGGCAATTCATGGAAAACCTTTTGCCTACATCAATTTTGAGCCCTTACGTTTTGAAAGCGGTTATCGGGATAAATCTTTTAATTGCACAATTCATACGGAAAAAGGGAAATGGCTCTATATATTCGATGGATTATATTATATCCGGGACCAGTCAAATGGAACAGTTATCAGAGATCAGTCAAATAATATAATTGAAATTAGAAAATAATTACCTGACAGAAGGCTACTGAGGTGGGAAAAGCGTTTTCCATTGTCTTGTATTCTTATCGGTAAGCATAAAAATACATTTTATAAGCTTGTTTAATGTTTTTGGTTGCGAGGAACAAAAATGTTCTTTCGAAAAGCAAAACACTCCTTATTTGCAAGGACAATTTTCATTGTTTTTCACGTGAAAAATAAGGAGGTCTATTTTAGAATCTTGAAAATTAGCTATTTGCGGAATTTTTCAGGAGGAGTATGTCTTATTTTTAACAGTAAATTGTTCAACAGTAAAATTATTAAATTTATGGGAACACTTAAAAAATTAACATTAAAAAAAGAAATTATTGCCAATCTCGACAATAATGAAATGAATGAATTGAAAGGCGGTGGTACTTGTCCTGGTGGGGATTGGTTTTGTGGAGGATCCGGTACTTGTGACTATTATCGTTGTAAACCTTGGGTAGAACCGGATACATACATCAATTGCATCTCTGTGGAACGTACTCCTCAGACGGTTTGTATATTGCCGGAGGTAGTGATTACTCCGGGGGAAGAGTGGGATACGATTACACCGGGAGAAGAAGAAGAAGGCTAATAGTCTGCTACACATCGGAGTTGATGGAATCCCGATCAAATTTTATCGACTCCGGTTTTATGAAGACCCTTATATGTAAAAATATTCTTTCAATGTATAACTTATTTAACAAGTTTTTGATACGAGCGCCGCATCTTTCTTTTGATTATTTTAGAAAGGAGTGCGGTGAAAAAACAGTACAAAACACCCCGATTCAGGAAGCCATCTATATTGCCTCCCCTGTTTTACATACCGAATTACAAAAATTATTAACAGGCGAAATCAAAGAAGACAAAGAAAAAGACCGCATTCATTATTCTTTGTATAAATACACCGGCCGGATGGCCACACGCTGTACTCCTTTCGGCTTGTTTGCCGGTTGTACCTTGGGAGAGACAGGTGATCAAACCCATATTGTGTTGGGCGATACTATCCGGAAACATACCCGTTTGGATATGTTTTACTTGTGTGCGCTATCCCAGGAACTGTCAAAAATACCTGCAATCCGCAACGGAATGACCTATTATCCCAACACCAGCCTTTACCCAAGCGGAAAAAAATACCGGTATGTAGAGTATCAGTATCGCAATTCGAAAAGGATTCATCGTATTTCGGCGGTAGAGCGGTCTTCCTATCTGGACACCCTGCTGAAAAAAGCGGCAAAAGGGGCAAAAATAAATGAATTGTCAGCCTGTTTAACAAAGAAAGGGATACCGGAAAATGAGGCATTGGCATTTATCGAAGAATTGATTGATTCACAGATTATTGTCGGTGCAATCAGTCCGTCTGTCACAGGTGACGACTATTTTTGCAAAATGATCGAACTATTGGAAACCATCCATCCGGACGAAGAAATTTTATCCGGAATAAAAGAAATAAAGGAGCAACTCATTCGATTGGATTTGAATCCGGAAAACCCTTTGGATTTGTACAAAGGGATAGTCGAAAAAGCAGATCGGATAAAGATACCTTACGAGGAAAAATATCTGTTTCAGGTGGATATGACAAGGAGTGCAAATGTAGCTGTCCTCGGTAAGGAAATCATTGATGAATTGCAAACCAGCCTACTGTTTCTGAATAAAATAACGCCATCAGCCAAAAACGAAACTTTGGCGAAATTTCGACGAACATTTTATGAACGTTATGAAGACAGAGAAGTCCCACTAATGGAAGCGCTTGACCCCGAATCTGGCATCGGCTATCCTGTCAATCAGGCTTCCGGAGATGTTTCTCCCTTGTTGGATAATTTCCTTTTCCCGGGTCAAACGTCGGCGAATCGAAGTTATTCATCAGATGCGCTTCAATCCATATTGTTCTACAAAATTCAGGAATCATTGAAACAGCATCAAAAAGAAATTATTTTTACGGATGAAGATATCAAAACTTTCAAAGAAAATTGGAAAAACCTTCCTCCGACCCTGTATTGCCTGTTTGAGATGATTCGCGCCAATCAGGAAGGTGTATTGATAAAACTCAACGCATCAGGCGGAAGTTGCGGAGCCAATTTATTAGCCCGCTTTGCGCATACGGACGAAGAAATTTCCCGATGGGTGAAAGAAATAGCTGCAAAAGAACAGGAATTAACGCCGGATATTGTATTGGCGGAAATTGCCCATTTACCCGATTCAAGAACCGGGAATATTCTGCATCGGCCACATATTCGTGATTATGAAATAGTGTATTTGGCGCATTCCGATTTGCCGGACGACAAGCTTATTTATATGTCGGATTTAACTTTGTCTGTCAGGCAAGGAAAAATTTGCTTGCGTTCAAAAAAACTGAACAAAGAAATTATTCCCCGATTGACAAATGCACATAATTACCGTAAAAATCCCATGCCTGCCTATCAATTTTTATGCGATATGCAAATGCAAAACGGGAGAAATGCGTTGTACTTCGACTGGGGGCATTTGGGAGAGGCCTTGACTTTTCTTCCACGTGTCAGGTATAAAAACACCATCCTGTCATTGGCCACGTGGAAAATAAAAGCAGATGAAATCAAACACTTATTTTTAATCAAAGAGGATGAGATGTTGATGATAGAAGTCGATAAATGGAGAGAAAAACGCCAACTTCCGAAATATGTTTTATTGCCGGATGGCGATAATGAATTATTTGTCGATTGGGAAAATGTTTTGAGTATCCGCGCCTTGTTTTCAGTTATTAAAAAACGGCAAACGGTAGCTTTCACGGAATTTCTTTTTGAAGCGGAAAATGCGGTTGTAAAAGACAAAGCCGGAAATCCTTATTTGAACGAATGTATTGTCTCTTTTTATAAAAACGGCAAAATATGAAGAATACGGTTCAACGTTCTTTTATTCCCGGCAGTAAATGGCTTTACCTCAAAATATATTGCGGCGTCAAAACAGCCGACAATCTTTTGATAAAAGAGCTGTTTTACGCTGTGAAAGAAATGAAAAAGCAGCAATTGATTGACAAATGGTTTTTTATCCGTTATGCAGACCCTGATGCGCATCTGCGTATTCGATTCCTGTTGAAAAATGAACAACAAACAGGCGAAGTATTGAATTTGTTTTACAAGCGGATGCATGGCTTATTGAACGAAAATCAACTATGGAAAATACAGACGGATACCTATAATCGGGAATTGGAACGTTACGGAGAATCTTTGATTGAAGAAGCGGAATCTGTTTTTTATATCGACAGTGAATCAACATTGTCTATTTTAAAAATATTGGCAAATTACGGTAATGAAAATTATCGCTGGATGATTGCTTTGAAGCTGGTAGACAGTTTATTGGCAGATTTTTCTTTGACTTTGCAGGAAAAACAGCAATTAATGGAAGCTGTAAGCGCTTCATTCAAAATGGAATTCAGATTCAACGAACACAATGCCAAGCAGTTCAATACCAAATTCAGGGAAAATAAATTGCGCATAGAATCTGTACTGAACAATACAATCAATGACGAAAATTTTATATGCTTGTATCATCCGCTTAAAAACAGGTCAAAAAGATTAATTCCGGTAATTGAACCGATAAAGGCAAAACTAAGCAAAAAAAATCAGCCTGTGCGTTTAGAAGACTTACTGAAAAGCTATATTCACATGATGATTAACCGGCTGTTCCGCTCCAAGAACCGAATGCATGAATTAATCTTGTATGATTTTATGCGCAGATACTATGCGAGTGAAGCGGCTAAATCGAAGTATAACAAAAAAATCCTTACCGATACCTCACGCTAAAGCGAAGTTCAGTAAGGATTGAAATGCGATGTTTCAGTATCCGGCTTTACAAGCCTTCACAAAATTCCGCAAATTTGGAAAGGTACATTTGAA
>JAITQA010000108.1 GCA_031289145.1 Dysgonamonadaceae bacterium
GCAGTAACAGCAGTAAAATAATACCTGCGATTACTAAACTACCATATTCAGAACCGAAAAAATATTGATTTTTCAATCCCAAATGTGCGTGCCAAAAGCCCACTAAAAAGGCAAGGAAAGTGAGTAATACTGCGCCGTAATTTACTATCGGCGGAATTTTTGTTTTTGATGTCATAACATTAATATTTTATTAAGTTTCTCTATTTTACCACTCTTCACCCCGGTTCCGCTTCTTAGTAATAAGCGGAACTTATAAATTTAACAGTCCTAACCTATTTATATCTAACCATATAAAAAATCCTTCATTTTAATTGCTAAACAATTTTATAAACAATTTGCTAAATAAATCGCCAAACAAAAGAACAGGCAACATTTATTCTGTTGAGAACTAAATATTTCAATATACGACGTAGAATACCTGAAGCTATTCATATTTATAAACATTTTTAAATAAGCTGAAATACAGCTATTTAGTATAACATAGTAAATTTTTACGAAAAAAGACTAATAATGTTATAGGCTGATTCTGAAATATTTTGTACATTTGCGGAAATTAACTTTTTGCCCGGTTCCGCTTATTACTAAGAAGCGGAACGCTCATTCCAAAGCAATTATTTCCGCATTTGCTTCATCTATAACCGATTGACCCAATGAAGCCAGATAAATTCGGGTAGTAGTTTCATTTTCATGACCCATGCTTTCGCTGATAATTTCTATTGTAATCCCTTTCCTGTGTGCTATGCTTGCCCAGGAATGTCGCGCCACGTATGAACTCAAAGATTTTTCTAAGCCTAATAAATTTGAAATTCGCTTCAACCGTTTGTTGTGTGTTCGCAAATGGCTGGCATGATTATAATTGTCTTTTTTGTATATGGGCAACAGATAGTCGTCGACCGTTTGATTTTTATAACTTTCAATGATTTTTTCCATACAGTCCTCCATTTTGATCGTCAAAACCTGTTTGGTTTTGCTGCGGATGTAGATGATATAACCGTTTTTCACATTGCTTGTCCTGAGATTGGCCATATCCACAAACGACATGCCCCGCATGTAAAAACTGAACATGAACATATCGCGGGCTAATTCCAGTTCTTTTCGTTCGGATAAATCGATATTTTTCAGTTGTGCAATAATATCTTCCTCCACCGCCCGTTTGATGGTTTTATCCACACCGGTGTAAATATCCGAGAAAGGTTGTTTTTGCGTGGCCAATCCTTTTTTTACGGCTTGATTGTAAATTGCCCGCAGTGTCCGCATGTAACAGGCAATACTGTTCTTTTTCAAGTTGTTGCTTTTCAGGTATGCTTCATAGTCCAACAAAGTTTCATTGTCGATGCTATCAATGGCAATGTCTTGTCCGAAACGGAAACGGGCAAAACTTCTTTTGACAGTTGCATAAATAGAAGCTGTCTTTACCCGTTTTCTGTTACGCAGGTTTTTAACTAAGTAATCAACAAAAGGAAACAGATTGCCGCTGAACGAACGGTTGATGTAATATTCCGCAAACTCACCGATGGTGTAATCGTTCTTCTTATTCAACAATTCTATTAATTCCCGGAGTTGCCGGAGTTCCGCTCTCAATCCCTTGTCCACTGTTTGCAAATAGTCTTGCCGTTCTGCTGCTACATTTTCCCATTGGATAGACGTCTGTTGTACATCCCATTCTGCGGGATGCATCTTAAAATGAGTGGTAATCAGTTTTACTTTTCGATTGCGTATCAATTGAAAATAGAGTACGCCTTCTTTACCTGCAATTGTAGAATTTCTAAATTTTACATGGACGGATGTTTTCATGTTCGCACTTTTTTGGATACCGGAACACATAAATATAACAAATTTCAGCAATTTTTGTTCAACCATTCTTCTTTATTTTTTTGTTAGGTTCATATCATGCCGATTGCCCTGAATTAGGAATGAAAATTTGTCAAACATGGTGAGGAAGCAGGTATAGATTTAAAAACAAAATTCCCAAATTTCTTTAGAAATTCAGGAATTTGCGCTATTTACTAATCTTAAGTGATCCATCTGGGGCTCGAACCCAGGACCCCATCCTTAAAAGGGATGTGCTCTACCTGCTGAGCTAATGAATCAAACCGTTTTTGCTATAAGCGGGTGCAAAGGTAAGAATTATTTTTTATCTTTGCAAAATTATTTCTAAACCAATTTAAAATTATGGCAGACGATAAGAAAATTATTTTTTCAATGGTGGGGGTTAATAAAATTTTTCCTCCGCACAAACAAGTGCTGAAAGATATTTATCTCTCATTTTATTATGGCGCTAAAATAGGTATTATCGGATTGAACGGTTCCGGAAAATCTACGCTACTGAAAATTATTGCAGGACTTGAGAAAGAATACCAGGGTGATGTGGTTTTTTCTCCGGGATATTCTGTTGGTTACTTAGAACAAGACCCGGCATTAGACGATACGAAAACCGTGAAAGAAATCGTGCAGGAAGGCGTGCAGGAAATCGTGGATATCCTGAAAGAATACGAAGAGATCAACCTGAAATTCGGTCTTCCCGAATATTACGAAGATGCGGATAAAATGGATAAATTATTTGTCCGGCAGGCTGAATTACAGGATAAAATAGACGCAACCGACGCTTGGAATCTTGACAGTAAATTGGAACGCGCCATGGATGCTTTGCGTTGTCCGCCTGAGGAACAAATTATCGGCACTTTATCGGGCGGTGAACGACGCAGAGTAGCGCTTTGTCGCTTGTTGTTGCAACAACCGGATATTCTCTTGCTGGACGAGCCGACCAATCATTTGGATGCCGAGTCGATCGATTGGCTGGAGCAGCATCTGCAACAATATGCCGGAACGGTAATCTGTATCACGCACGACAGGTATTTTCTGGACCACGTGGCCGGCTGGATTCTGGAATTGGACAGAGGAGAAGGCATTCCATGGAAAGGCAATTATACTTCCTGGCTGGAACAAAAAACAACCCGCATGGCGCAAGAAGAAAAACAAGCCAGCAAACGCCGCAAAACTTTGGAACGGGAATTGGAATGGTCAAAAATGGCGCCCAAAGCCCGTCATGCCAAAGGAAAAGCCCGCCTGAATTCTTACGAACAATTGTTGAATCAGGATACGAAAGAACGGGAAGATAAATTGGAAATTTTTATCCCTAACGGGCCGCGTTTGGGAAATAAAGTCATCGAATCTGTTCATGTAGCCAAATCTTATGGCGATAAATTGTTGTATGAAGACTTGAATTTCATGCTTCCGCCGAATGGTATTGTGGGTATTATCGGTCCGAATGGAGCCGGCAAAACAACCCTTTTCCGTCTAATCATGAATTTAGATCAACCGGATAAAGGCGCTTTTGAAGTAGGCGAAACGGTGAAAATCGGCTATGTCGACCAAAGTCATACGGAAATTGATCCTGATAAAACTGTTTTTCAGGTAGTTTCGGGCGGAACAGAGTTTATTCGGGTAGGCGGAAAAGAGGTCAATTCCAGGGCTTATCTGGGACGGTTTAATTTTAGCGGAGCCGATCAGGAAAAGAAATGCGGCATCCTCTCCGGAGGTGAAAAGAACCGCTTGCATTTGGCTTTGACCCTGAAATCGGAAGCGAACGTACTCTTGCTTGATGAACCTACGAACGATATAGACGTGAATACTTTGCGAGCCTTGGAAGAGGGGCTGGAAAATTTTGCCGGTTGCGCTGTGGTGATTTCCCACGACCGCTGGTTCTTAGACCGGATTTGTACGCATATTCTCGCTTTTGAAGGTGATTCGCAAGTATTCTTTTTCGAAGGCGCATACTCCGAATATGAAGAAAATAAAAAACAGCGGCTGGGAAATGTTGAACCGAAACGAGTTAGGTATCGCAAACTGATGAGCGACTGATGGAAAATCATTGATCTCTGATGAACCTGGGCGAATTTTCAAAGAAAACACATTTGATTTTTTCAAAATAATCCCGTACATTTGCAGGTCTTAGTAAAATTACTTGATGAAATCCGATTCTTTTGAAGAAAATATAGAAAACGACGATCTTGCGAAAAGTCATTCCGGTTATAAAGTTCCTGTAAATAAGGAGGGAACCGTCCATGTGCTTTCGGGTATGTACCAGAATTGGTTTTTGGATTATGCCTCTTATGTAATCCTTGAGCGGGCTGTTCCACATATCAACGATGGACTGAAGCCGGTACAGCGCCGTATCCTTCACACCATGCGGCGTTTGGAAGATGGTCGTTACAACAAGGTGGCCAATATTGTCGGTGAAACCATGAAGTTTCACCCTCACGGCGACGCCTCCATCGGTGATGCCTTGGTGCAGTTGGGACAAAAAGACCTGCTCGTTGACCCCCAGGGAAACTGGGGAAATATACTGACCGGCGACGGAGCGGCGGCGCCGCGTTATATCGAAGCGCGTCTCTCGAAATTCGCCCTTGATGTGGTTTTTAACCCGAAAACAACCGAATGGAAACTTTCCTACGACGGTCGCAACAAGGAACCGGTCAGCCTTCCGGCCAAATTTCCGCTGCTCCTGATGCAGGGTATGGAAGGTATTGCCGTCGGACTTTCATCGAAAGTGCTTCCGCATAATTTCAACGAGTTGCTGGACGCTTCCGTTTCTCATCTGCAAGGGGGAACTTTTACTTTATACCCTGATTTTCAGACCGGTGGATACGTCGATGTCGCCCGGTACAACGACGGGGAACGGGGCGGCTCCGTAAAAGTCCGCGCCAAAATTAATAAAGTGGATAATAAGACTTTATCCATCACGGAAATACCTTTCGGGAAAACAACGTCTACGCTCACCGAATCAATTCTGAGAGCCAATGAAAAAGGCAAAATAAAAATCCGCAAAGTCGATGACATGACCGCTAAAGAGGCGGAAATCATTATCCATCTGGCGCCGGGCGTTTCGTCCGACAAAACCATTGACGCCCTTTATGCTTTCACGGATTGCGAGATAAGCATTTCTCCCAACTGTTGCGTTATCAAAGACAACAAACCGCATTTTATGACTGTTTCCGATGTCTTGAAACATGTGACCGACAATACTTTGATTTTGCTCAAATCCGAACTTGAAATCCAACGGGACGAATTATCGGAAAGCCTGCATTTTGCATCTTTGGAGAAAATTTTTATCGAAGAGCGCATTTACAAAGACAAGGAATTTGAAAATGCGAAAGATATGGATTCCGCCCTGAAACATATTGATACCCGTTTAGAACCCTTCAAACCCCAATTTATTCGGGAAGTGACCCACGACGACCTGTTGCGCCTGATGGAAATCAAAATGGCGCGTATCCTGAAATTCAACAAGGATAAAGCGAATAACCTGATTGCTTCCTATCTGGAACAAATCAAGGAAATAGGTCATCATATCGAACATATCGTCGCGTATACCATTGACTGGTTCTGTAAACTGAAAGAAAAATACGGGAAAGACCATCCTCGCAAAACGGAAATCCGTAATTTCGATACCATCGAAGCGGCAAAAGTAGTAGAGGCCAATGAGAAATTGTTTATCAACAGGGAGGAAGGTTTTATCGGCTACGGATTGAAAAAAGATGAATTTGTATCCAACTGTTCCGATATAGATGACATTATTATTTTCTACAAAGACGGAAAATACAAGATAGTCAAAGTCAGCGAAAAAATGTTTATAGGGAAAAATGTGCTGTTCCTCAACGTTTTTAAGCGGAACGATAGCCGTACTATTTACAATGTGATTTATCGCGATGGAAAAGCAGGGCACAACTATATCAAACGTTTCTCCGTTACCGGAATCACCAGAGACAAGGAATACGATGTGACACAGGGGAATCCGGGAAGCCGTATCCTCTATTTTTCCGCTAATCCCAATGGTGAAGCGGAAACGGTGAAAGTGATTCTGAAGCCCAAACCGCGCCAGAAACTTTTGGTTTTTGATAAAAATTTCAGCGAAGTAGTTATCAAAGGACGGTCTTCGATGGGAAATATCCTGACAAAAGCGGAAATTCACAAGATTTCTTTGAAGCAAAAAGGCGGTTCTACCCTCGGTGGACGGCAGGTATGGTTTGACCCCGATGTTTTACGGGTTAATTACGATGGGAGAGGCAATTATCTGGGCGAATTTTTTGCCGAAGACCTGATTCTAATCGTGCAGGAAAACGGAGCGTTTTACACGACCAACTTCGATTCGAGCAATCATTACCAGGGGCAGATTAAAATCATTGAAAAATTTGCTGTCGACAAAATCTGGTCGGCTGCCTTGTATGACGAAGACCAGCAAGGCTATCCGTATATCAAGCGTTTCCTGTTTGAGGTAAGCAATAAAAAACAAAGTTTTCTGGGCGAAAATCCGGATTCCCGCTTAGTGCTGCTGAGCGATACCGTTTATCCGCGCTTCGAAGTGACTTTCGGAGGAAACGATTCTTTCCGAGAATCTTTAATTATTGATGTAGAGGAGTTTATAAGCGTAAAAAGTTTGAAAGCCAAAGGAAAACGAATCACCACTTTCGAAGTTTCCGAAATCAAAGAAATTGAACCGACACGCTTCCCTGAACCCATAGCAGAAGACTTGCCCCAGCCGGATATTGATATCGAACCGGAAGAGGACGACAAACCGATTTCGGAACTAATAGATGAAATTACCGGACAGCAACGGCTGTTTTAACACATCAAATATCCAATATGAAACACATTCAGCTTTGTATCTGCCTGTTCTTCCTCTCGCTTCCCTGCCTGGCACAGGAAAGCCCTGTTCCGCTCACTTACCAGTCTACGCTGTTGGGCTATGGCATGAACAGCGTTTACGACTCCTATCTTTCACAATTGGAATATACCGGGGAAAACGTGGGTTTATATTATGAACAGATGAAAATGACCGGTTTGTTGGACGGCCGTATTTCCGAACAACACCTCTTTTCCGGAAATTATTCCTGGAGCAAAAACAAACCGGAAACCGCTTCGTATTACACCGGAATTTTTGAATACGATTACGGAATGCATTATCGCTTCAGCCCAACGGAAAAATTGCGGGTCTTCGCCGGAGCGCAAGTCGGTGGATTATTGGGATTTGTCTATAATACCCGGAACGGAAATAATCCGGCTACGGGAAAATTTCATCTGAACTTGGGTTTGTCGGCGCTGGCAACCTACAAGCTGAAGATAAAATCGCAAGCCTTGCTTTTCAGGTATCAGGTAGAGGCGCCCTTGCTCGGAGCCATGTATGCGCCGCAATTCGGACAGTCTTATTACGAAATCGGATTGGGTGACAATGAAGATTTGGTTCATTTCGCCTCTTTCCATAACTATCTCTCTGTCAGTAACCGTCTTTCCGTGGATATTCCGCTGAACCGGGTCACTTTCCGTTTGGCCTATATTCATTCGTTCTACGAAACCAGGATGAACGACTTGGATACCCAAATCAACCGAAATACTTTTTGTATCGGTATTTCCAGAAATTTTTTCACCGTATCGGGCAGACAAAACCACAATCGTTACCGCCATGTTTTCGAATAACAAAACGTTTTTATTGGGGATTTTTATCCTTCTTTTCCTCTTGTTTCCCGCCTGTGTGGTAATTGAGGAATACCCCAACAATCCGCGTGGAAATTTTGAGTCGCTCTGGAAAATATTGGACGAGCGTTACTGTTTTTTTCAATACAAAGAAGTAGATTGGGAGCAAATTCATGCCGAATATGCCAGAAGAATAAGCAACAATATGACGAATGAGTCTCTGTTCAAACTTTTAGATGAAATGCTTCAGGAGTTGAAAGACGGACATGTCAATTTATATACCCCCTTCGATGTGGGACGTTATTGGAAATGGTATGAAGATTATCCGAAAAATTTCAATCCCGACTTGATAGACCAATACCTGAACCGGGATTATTCCATTGCCGGCGGCGTCCGTTACAAAATTTTAGACGACAATGTCGGGTATATGTATTACGAAGATTTCTCTTCCGGTCTGGGCGAGAGCAGTCTGGATTATATCATCGATAAATTGGCGATTTGTTCGGGTCTCATCATTGATGTTCGCAACAATGGCGGCGGACTGTTGTCCAATGTTGAGAAATTTGCCGCCCGTTTTGTCAATGAAAAAACGCTGGTAGGCTATATCCAACACAAGACGGGGAAAGGGCACAATGATTTTTCCAAACCCTTTCCGCGTTACAACGAACCTTCCACCCGTTTGCGCTACCAAAAACCGGTGATTGTACTGACCAACCGGAGCTGTTTCAGCGCTACTAACGATTTTGTCAATGCCATGCGTTATTGCCCGAACGTCACCATTTTGGGAGATAGAACCGGCGGAGGCAGCGGTTTGCCTTTCAATTCCGAGATTCCCAACGGATGGATGGTGCGTTTTTCCGCCTGCCCGGTTTTTGATGCAGGCATGCAGCATATCGAATTTGGGATTGAGCCGACGATTCAAGTCGATTTGTCGGACGCAGACGCCCGGGACGGGAAAGATACGCTGATTGAAGCTGCCAGGAAATTGCTGAGGCCTTAAAAAGACCCAATAGGGGAGAAGCCTTACCCGCGTTCTTTTAAAAACTGCTCCAACTGCGCTTCCGCTTTTTTTCGAAAAGCCTGATATGCTTCCGATTCCGGATGAAAAGCTTTGTGATTCAAATCTTTCAGAATACGTTCGTACACACGTATTTTTTCCATCGTTTGCCGGTCGAAAAACATTTCCGAAAATTTCTCCCATATATATGCTATGGCCTGAGAAGCGGGATGCAGCATATCTTCCGCATAAAAACGGTAATCCCGCAAATCGTCCATCAGAATTTCGTAAGACGGGAAATAATAAGTGTCAGAATTACACTTAATAACTTCATCTACAGCCAATAAAAGTCGGGCTTTGCTCAATTGGTTTTCATGTGCACCGTCTTTCCAATGCCGGACAGGGCTTACAGTGAACAGTATTTTGATTGAAGGAACGGTTTCTTTCAAACGGTTAACGAGATTTGTCCAGTCGCCAACAATTTCTTCTATTTTTAAACGTTCATAACTAAATTGTTCGGCAGGGATTTTGTGACAATTGGCAACCACCTCCCCTGTCCGGCGCAAGCGGTAGACGAAAGCCGTACCGAAAGTTATTATGAGCAAATCCGTCTTTCGGAGGAAAGCGGAAGAATAGGCCAAACGGGAATTGATTTTCTCCAGCACAGATGCCGGGTCGTTCCCCGAAAACCGGCTGTGGTGGGAAAAGCTATGGTAAATAGCTTTGTCCGAAAACAAATCGTCCGGTGTAAACCGTCTGTTGTCCAGCAATTGATTTAGATTGTCGGCCAAAGACAAAGGATTGTAAACGATTCCAAACGGATTGACATCCGTCTGAAAACCGGCATCAGCGAGTTTGGACGAAATATTTTCCGTGAAGCAGGAACCGGACAAAGAGACTTTGTCGGTATGGCTGATGCTAAAGTCCGTCGGCACAGCTGCTATTTCTGTTCTGAATTGCATATTTGAAAATTTTGTAATAAAAACTTCGACAAAGTTATAGATATATATTTGTTATTTGATTAACTTTGCATATAAATTTAGTTATGGCTGTGACAACAGGATCAAATTTATTAGCGCAGATAAATTCTCCGAAAGACCTTCGGCAACTGAGTATTGAGCAGTTGGAACAGGTTTGCAGTGAATTGCGGCAATTCATCATGGATGTACTGGCAGATAATCCGGGACATTTCGCATCCAGTTTCGGCGCCATCGAACTGACGGTTGCCCTGCACTATGCGTACAATACGCCGTATGATAAAATTATCTGGGACGTTGGCCACCAGGCATACGGGCACAAGATTCTGACCGGAAGACGGGAACAGTTCAAAACCCTCCGAAAATTAGACGGTATCAGCGGTTTCCCGAATCCGAGCGAGAGTGAATACGACGCTTTTATTGCCGGACATGCATCCGGTTCCATATCGGCCGCTTTAGGCATGGCCGTCGCGTCCAATCTGAAACAGGAAAAAAACCGGAAATTTGTTGCCGTTATCGGTGATGGTTCGATGACGGGCGGACTGGCTTTCGAAGGTCTGAACAACGCTTCGTCCAATCCGAATAATCTGCTTATTATATTGAACGACAACAATATGGCCATCGATAAACCGGTTGGGGGAATGAGCGAATATTTGGTTAATATCACCACTTCACAAGCGTATAACAAAATTCGTTACAATATATACAACTCCCTCAAGAAAAACGGATTGATGCGGGATGACCGAAAAGGCGCTATCCTTCGTTTCAACAACAGTCTGAAAGCTTTCCTGACAAAACAGCACAATATTTTCGAAGGATTCAATATCCGTTATTTCGGCCCGGTCGACGGACACGATGTCAAAGGTTTGGTGCGCATTATCAACGACATCAAAAACATGACCGGCCCCAAACTGCTCCATATACGAACCATCAAGGGAAAAGGCTTCGAACCGGCTGAAAAAGAAGCGACTGTCTGGCATTCTCCCGGCAAATTCAATAAACTGACAGGGGAAAGAATTTTTGGCAATTCTATCGGCGAACCGCAACTGTACCAGGATGTTTTCGGCCACACCCTTGTCGAACTGGCCAAACGGGACAGCCGCATCATCGGTATCACACCGGCCATGCCTACCGGTTGTTCGATGACCTACCTGATGAAAGAAATGCCGCACCGCGCTTTCGATGTAGGGATTGCCGAAGCACATGCTGTAACTTTCTCCGCCGGTCTGGCGAAAGAAGGCATGTTACCTTTCTGCAATATCTATTCTTCGTTCATGCAAAGAGCTTATGATCAGGTAATTCACGATGCTGCTATCCAAAATTTGGATTTGGTGCTTTGTTTGGACCGCGCCGGTTTGGTTGGAGAAGATGGCGTCACGCACCACGGGGTTTTCGACTTGGCCTATCTACGCTGTATCCCGAACCTTACGATTGCTTCTCCTTTGAACGAAATCGCCTTGCGCAACCTGATGCATACGGCTTGTCAACCGGGGAAAGGTGTCTTTGTTATCCGTTATCCGCGCGGAAAAGGCGAATTGAAAAACTGGCAAAAGCCTTTTGAAATACTGCCTGTCGGCAAAGGACAAAAACTGAAAGACGGAAAAGATATTGCCGTATTGAGCATCGGCCCTATCGGTAATATTGCTGCCGAAGCCATCAAACAGGCGCAAGCGGCCGGTGTCGATGCCGCCCATTACGATATGATTTACCTGAAGCCGCTGGATGAAGATTTATTACATGCGATTGGAAAAAATTTCCGGTGCATCGTCACCGTCGAAAACGGAGCGATCAAAGGTGGTTTGGGTACAGCTGTCATGGAATTTATGTCCGAAAATGGTTATTTTCCTATAATCAAACGAATTGGCGTCCCTGATCATTTCATCGAACACGGGACTGTTCCTCAACTTTACCGCTTGTGTGGTATGGATGCTGAAAGTATTACAAAAATTTTGATAGCAGAAAAATGAAAATTATTATAGCGGGAGCCGGTGAAGTAGGTACCCATCTGGCAAAACTTCTTTCGCAGGAAAATCAGGATATTGTCTTGATGGATACCAATGAAGAGAAATTAAATATTCCCTACAATTTTGAGATAATGACGGTGGTCGGCAATCCGACGTCTATTTCCGATCTGCGCTCGGTGGGCGTAAAAGGAGCCGATATGTTTATCGCTGTAACTCCGGAAGAATCAATCAATATGACGGCTTGTATGCTGGCGACCAATCTCGGTGCCCAGAGGACCATTGCCAGGGTGAGCAACAACGAATACATCCTGCCCAAAAACATGGACTTTTTTACCAAACTCGGTGTGGCGTCCCTGATTTGTCCCGAATCGTTGGCGGCGGCCGAAATTGTCAACGCCCTGAAAACGCCATGGTCGCGGCAATGGTGGGAATTAGCCGGGGGTAAGCTGATTCTTGTCGGCGCTAAAGTGAGGGATAACGCGCCTATCATCAACAAATTTTTATACGACCTGGCTAAAGAGGAAAAATATTACCACATCGTAGCCATTAAACGCGGCAATGAAACCATCATCCCCCGCGGTTCCGACCAAATTTTCTCGGGAGATACCCTGTTTTTTACGACAACGCCCAATCATGTCGATGACATAAAAGCCTTGGCCGGAAAAGACGACATTCATATCAACCGGGTGACCATCATGGGAGGTAGCCGGATAGCCGTTAAAGTGTCCGAATTGCTGTCCGACAATATCCGCATCAAAATGGTAGAGAAAGACAAGGAAAAAAGTTATCGCTTAGCCGAGAAAGTCGAAACCAATGTCATGGTTATCAATGGCGACGGACGCAACACGGATTTGCTGATCAGCGAAAACATCAAAAATTGTGATGCTTTTATCGCTTTGACGGAAAATTCGGAAACCAACATCTTAGCCTGTGTAACCGCCAAAAGTTTGGGCGTTCCCAAAACAGTAGCCGAAGTGGAGAACATCGACTATATCCAAATGGCTGAAAAATTGGACATTGGAACGGTAATCAATAAAAAACTGATTGCCGTAAGTCATATTTACCAATTTATGCTTGATGCAGACGTGTCTACCGTAAAATGCATGACTTTTGCAAACGCCGAAGTCGCTGAATTGGTAGCCCGTCCCAAATCCAAAGTTACCCGTAAACCGATCAAAGAGTTGAACCTTCCAAAAGACATGACTTTGGGAGGGAAAATTAGCAATGGAAAAGCAGAAATCATTGATGGAGAAACTGTTATTCAAGCAGGCGACCACGTAGTAGTGTTTTGTTTAGATACCGCTATGCGGAAAATTGAAGATTATTTTAATTGATGAAAGAGACGGAAGACAAAAGTCAGCAAAGGAGAAGCAATAAAAATATAGCAGGAACAGACCTGAACTGGAAATTTATTTGCCGTGTCAGCGGGTCGATGCTTGCACTCGAATCGTTTTTTCTTTTCGCCACATCCGGTGTCTCGATATACTATGAAGAGTCGCCGCTTGCATTCATCCTTTCAGGCATTATTACCCTCGCTTGTGGTTTGGCGCTTGCGTTGCCGAATAAAATGCAGAGTAAAATCAAGGTGGTCAGCAAAAGAGAAAGTTGCATCAGCGTCACCCTGACATGGTTTTTATTCACCGTTTTTGCTTCACTCCCCTTTCTCCTGAGCGGGGAAATTCCCTTGCCGGCGGATGCCTTTTTCGAAGCATCGTCCGGCATTACTACCACCGGATCAAGCGTACTCACAAATATTGATGGTTTGTCGAAAGGGATGCAGTTTTGGCGACACTTGCTCCAATGGCTGGGAGGTATGGGTATTATCGTTTTTTCCTTGGCAATTCTTCCCTTGGTGGGGGGAGAAGCCGCTCAATTATTTGATGCGGAATCGACAGGCCTTACCCATGACAAATTTCGTCCGCGCGTGGTTCAAATGGCAAAAAGACTTTGGGGTATCTATCTGACACTGACTGTAGTTCTGGGATTTCTCCTGACTTTGGGCGGGATGGATATTTTCGATGCGGTATGTCATGCTTTCAGTACCATTTCTACCGGCGGTTATTCTACCAAACAGCTTAGCATTGCCTATTGGGATTCGGTTTATTTGGAAACCATCATCTGCGTCTTTATGGTCATTGGCGCTATCAATTTTTCCCTGTACTATTTTCTGCTTAAGGGACAATTTAAAAAATTCTTCAAAGACGAAGAATTACGCTGGTTTTTAGGCATTATTTTGATTTGCACCTTGGTTGTCACCTTTGGTCTTTTCTATCAGAACAATCGCTTGACCGATTCGTTTCGCCTGGCTGTTTTTCAGGTAATCAGCGTATTCACGACTACCGGATTTGCTACGGGTGACTTCTACAATTGGGGTCCGTTTTACTGTATATTATTCCTGTTGATGATGATAGTTTGCGGTTGCGCGGGGTCGACCAGCGGCGGATTGAAAACCGTCAGAGCGGTCGTTCTGGTTAAAAATACATTTGGCGAATTTGCGCGTCTGCTTAATCCAAGGGCCATCATACCGGTCAGACTGAATGGACAAGCCCTCTCTTTCGGGGTTGTTCAACGACTGATGGCTTTCGTTTTTCTATATATATTTATCATTTTTTTCAGTTGGGGAGTACTTATTCTCTCCGGAATGTCTTTTACGGAAGCCATGGGCGCTGCTGTGACCGCTATCGGCAATGTAGGTCCGGGATTCGGAGAAAACAGTTTTTCCGGTTCATTCATCGGAATACCCGATTTTGCCAAATGGTATATGTCGATGCTGATGATTGTAGGGCGTCTGGAAATTTTTACCGCATTGGTTTTGTTTACCCCAAATTTTTGGAAAGAGTAGCTTTCCGGAGAACTATCACAACAATTAGGTAAGGTAATAACATAAAAATACCATATTCAGGGGATTGATTATTTGTAAATTATCACTACCTTTGCGGTCTCTAAGAAGGATTTATGCATATCTATCAACCATTGGGTATTCTGTTGCTGTGTTTTACCGTGCAAAATGTTTTTTGCCAGTATGCTATTTCAGGAAAAGTGCTTGACAACAAGACCGGCAAACCGGTTGAGTATGCTTCTGTCACACTTGAAGGGCAAGAATTATGGACTGTCTGCAACGAAAAAGGCGATTTCTCCATTAAAAACATTGCTGTCAACGAAATTAATATCGTCGTATCCAGTTTGGGATATGTAAGGAAGACTTTCCCAAAGAAAATTTCCGTCAATACTGCCGGATTGGAGCTTCGCTTGGAAGAAGATAACCTGGCATTGGCAGAAGTAACCGTTACCGCCAAAAGGAAAGAAGATGACATCACAACGTCTTATCTGATTGACCGCGCCGGCCTGGAACACCTGCAAATGCTCAATATTGCGGACGCCGTCAGTTTGTTACCCGGCGGACAAACCAATACAGCCCTGCATTTGGCCACTTCCTTGCCGCAAACCATTGCGTTGCGCTCTTTATCCAATAGCGAAAGCGGCAACCCTACTTTCGGCACTGCCATCGAAGTCGATGGCGTACGCTTGTCAAACAATGCAGCATTCAAACCCGAAAATGCAAGCAGCATTTACGGGACAGATACGCGCAATATTGCTACCGGAAATGTTTCCTCCATAGAAGTAATCGCAGGCATCCCGTCGGTAGAATATGGAGATATGACCAATGGCGTGGTCAAAATCAATACGCGCAAGGGCAAATCGCCTTGGATGGTGGAAATGTTGACAAAACCCAATACCAAGCAACTTTCGGCAAACAAGGGCTTTTCGCTGGGAAATAATGCGGGAATGTTGAATGCAAGTGCGGAATACACCAAATCCATAGCCGATTTGGCTTCGCCCCACACATCCTACGACCGGAATGCTTTGTCGCTTTTGTATTCCAATACATTCAACAAAAGCAATAATCATCCTGTGTCGGTTGAATCGGGCGTATCGGGAAACATCGGCGGTTACGATTCCCGCGAGGACCCCGATTTGTTCAAAGATGATTATACGAAAGTGAAAGACAATACCTTCCGGGCTAACTTCAAAGTGAATGGCTTGCTCAACAAATCGTGGATAACCAGCTTGGAAGCGAACGGAGCCGTCGGTTTTTCCGACAACCGGCAGGCAAAAAATGTCAATAAAAGCAGTTCAACGGCTATTCCGGTACTGCACGGGCAGGAAGAGGGATATTTTATCGGAGCCCGTTACGACGACAATCCCGATGCGCCGATTGTCCTCATCCGTCCGGAAACGGGATACTGGTATCAGTTGAAATACACCGACAGCAAGCCCCTGAATATCACCGCCAATGTGAAAGCCAAATGGGCGCGTACGTTCGGACGCATCCAAAATCACATCCTGCTGGGAACGGATTTTTCCAGTACGGGAAACCGGGGTCAAGGCGTTTTTTATGCCGATTTGCGTAATGTAACGGACAATTGGCGCGAGTACCGTTACGACCAACTCCCATTTATGAATAACCTGGGCTTGTATGCCGAAGAAAAAATAACGCTTCCTGTCGGTACATCCCAATTGCAATTGGTGGCAGGCATCCGGTCGGACAATACATTTATCAGTCATTCGGCTTACGGTACGGCAGGAAGTTTATCGCCGCGCTTCAACACCAAATATACTTTCAAGGAGAATCCGGACGGATTTGTCAAGCGGCTTGTATTGCGTGCCGGTTGGGGAAAAGCCGTCAAGTTGCCGTCTTTCGAGATATTGTATCCTCGTCCGACCTATTCGGATACACGGGCGTTTTCACCCGGAACCCTCAGCGACGGCACTTCATTTTATGCGTATCATATTTATCCCCATTTGCTTACGTACAATCCCAACCTCCAATGGCAATACAACATGCAGACCGAATTGGGCGTGGAAATGAAACTGAAAGGCGTTTATATTGCATTGTCTGCATACAACAATACGATCAGAAATGCCTATACTACTGCCACGTCGTATTTTCCGTTTACATACAAATATACGGGCAACAGCCAATTGGGAGCGGATTTTCCGATTGCTTCCGACGACCGGCAATACCATATCGACCGTAACACGGGCATTGTCAGCGTTTCCGACCTGACCGGACAACATGCCGACATACAATTGGATTATTTGGAACGTAAAACATTCAAATCCAACGAAATGTATATCAACGGCTCTCCGGCGGTTCGCAGAGGTTTAGAATGGATACTTGATTTTGACAAAATACAGGCTTTGCAGACTTCCGTCCGTGTGGACGGGAATTACTATTATTACCGCAGTACGGAAGAAACAATCGACGCTCACTCTCCTTCGGTCAACATGGCGGACAACAGTCCGTATAAATATGTGGGCTATTACATAGGCGGATACGGCTCCAGTAATGGCTACGAAACAAAACGCCTGGTATCCAACCTGACGATTACCACGCATATTCCGGCCATTCGCCTGATTGTATCCTTGCGTGTGGAAGGCACTTTCTACAATTCCCGACAAAACCTGAGCGAATACGGCGGGAAACAACGCAGTTTCGTGTTGGATAATAAGGAAGATTACCTGCCGTCGGCAAGCGGTGGCAGCATTTACAACCGCAATCAATTTGTGGGTCTTTATCCCTTGTATTACACGAACCACGAGGATATGGAAACGAAAATCCCTTTTGCCGAAAAATTAGCATGGGCATACAACAATCGGAATAGCGACCTCGAAGCCGCTGCTTTGTACAATGAATTGACGAAAATGGTGATAAAATCCGGTACCAATTACTATTTCAATGAAAATACAATTTCCGGATACTATTCCGCCAATATCAGGGTCACCAAGGAAATCGGCAATATTGCCTCCATTTCTTTCGATGCAACCAATTTTACGAACAATATGCAACAGGTACGTTTCAGTGATAATAACACCCAACAATCCATATATGAAAACGGGAGTATTTCTATTCCTCGATTTTATTACGGATTATCCTTACGACTCAAATTATAATACAGTTAGAACTTAAAAAATAAAATCAATGAAATCAGAAAAAAATTTATTCAAACAAATTAGTGTAACACAGCGCTTGTGGTATGGATTGTTAAGCCTCGTATTATTTTCGGCTGCATCTTGTAGCGAGAAAGACGATCCTATCATTCCAACATTTCAGGTCAAAGTACAATTGGTATATCCGGAAGGATTTACTGCCAAAGAAGGTGTGAAAGTTACTTTGGAAAACAAAGTCACCAATCTTGTTTTGGAAGTGCAAACCGGCAGTACGGGACTTGCCGAATTTGAAGTTATCGCCGGCGCATACGAAGCTACGGCTTCCGACAGCAGTTATATAAGCGGGAATCAATACCTGTTCAATGGCGTTAAAAGCAATATCGTCATTACGGATGCTTGGTCAGGCAGCGAAATTATCACCCTTGATTTGGTCGAGTCCAAGGTCGGTCAATTGGTTATCAAGGAATATTATTTCAATGGTTGTCAAAACAATGCGGGAAGTGGAACTTTTCAACGCGACCCTTATGTTATCCTCTACAACAATTCCGACCAACCGGCCTCATTGGAAAATGTGTCTTTCGGCGCAACAATCGTAGCCAACAGTCAAGCTACAAACAACGACTATATCAACGGCGAACTCTTTTATGCCGCAGAGGGATGGGTTCCGGCAGGTTTTGGTATTTTCTATTTCAATACGCCGGTCATCTTGGCGCCCGGCGAACAAGCGGTGATTGCCATCAACTCCGCCAACGATCATACGGGAACGTATACCAATTCGGTCAATCTGGCCAATGCCAATTATTATGTGTTTTATGACCCGGAATCCGGTTTCGCCAATGCCACCTATCATCCGGCGCCTTCCGCTTTAATTCCGGCTTCGCATTATCTCAAAGCCATCCGTTTTCCCGGCGTTACCAGCAACGCTTATACGATGAGCGCTATGTCGCCGGCGTTCTTTATTTTTGCTACCGAAAGGATTACGCCGGATGCTTTTTCGGCCGAACCGGCTAATCGCAACTTGTATGGCACCAGTACATCACAAGTTCGCTTGAAAGTGCCTGTCGATTGGGTGATTGATGGCGTGGAAGTATTCCAAAAAGGAGCGGCAGTCAATAATAAGCGCCTTCCGGCTACAGTAGATGCGGGTTCTATAAACTTTCCCGATGTGAAGCAGGGTTATACCTTGTACCGCAATGTCAACAAGGCAGCTACGGAAGCCCTTGCATCCAATGCGGGGAAATTGGTGTATAACTACAGTTTAGCTGTTGACGGCACCAGCGATCCGAGCGGCATTGACGCCGAAGCATCCATCAAAAACGGTGCGCACATCATTTATAAAGATACCAACAATGCCGGTGCCGACTTCCACGTTCGTGGGGTTGCTTCTTTGAAATAAATGAAACAAATAAAGAATCGGATATTCACCCTGATGTTACTTTCGGTTATTTCGGTAACCGGAGTAGCACAGGAAATCGGTTTGCCTTCTTTTGAATATGTCCGGCAGTCGGAAGCCTGGTTCGGCAGTGAAAACGCCGCCGGTTTGCAGTACCTGCCTGTCCAAAAAATTTCTTCCGCTACAGTTTTTTTCAACAAAAGCAACGGAGAATTTGTCAATTACTTCCAATCGGACAACAGTTACGAATGGGGTGCGCAGACCGAATCATTTTTCCGTTTAAACCCGCAAATCGTCTTTTACGGGAAAGTGTATTACGCCAATTTCACCGGAAAAAACATGGGCGGATCCGCATTCATTGATCCTTATTACAATCCGTTCGGTATCGTGGAAATGACGGATGATGCACGGGGCGAAAAAAACAAGGAAAATTATCACCTCACAGGTGCAGTCAGCGCCAAAGTATCCGACCAATGGGCAATAGGCGGAAAAATCAATTATACGGCGGCTAATTATTCAAAATACAAGGATTTGCGTCACAGCAATAAATATTTGGATTTGACGGCGACCGCAGGCTTGAGCTATTCATTTGGAAAATTGCTGGATGTGGGAATCAATTATCTGTACCGACGTAGCGTAGAAGGCTTATTCTTTGATATTTACGGAACTACCGATAAAATGTATGAATCGCTGATTGATTTCGGCGCTTTTTACGGACGTAAAGAACTGTTCGGTAGTGGTGGAGGGCTGTACACGAAAGAAAGTAACAGTCCCCCGGTATTTAATGCGTTTCAAGGCCTTGCCTTACAGCTGAATGTTCGTTTTTCGCCCGAATGGCAATTTTTTAATGAATTTTCCTATCAATCACGTACAGGTTATTACGGGAAAAAATCCCCTAATACGCCGATTCTCACAGAACATCATGCCGGAATTATCGCTTATTCTGGAACTTTATCTTACCGGGAACAAATCCGACAACAGGATTTGAATGTATCTGTAAACAGAGAGCAATTAAATAATTACGAAAATATTTTCAAAGAAAATCCGTCTTCCGAAGGAGGAAATAAAGATATTCTTTACTACGGCAACAATCAAATGCTGGACAGAACGGTCTTGCAAATGAAGGCGACCTATACGGCCAATCTGGGTATTACCCATTACGTTCCGGCCTGGACTTTGCAAGCAGGAGGCGATTTCTGCAACCGGCAACAAACCGTTTCCGTGTATCCGTTTTATCGCAAACAAACGATCCGATTTTTCAATGCCCGGTTGTCTGCTTGCAAAAACACGGCCATTGACCGTAAAAACAGGTATGACGTCTCGTTGGGCGTTTTGTACGGGTCGGGAAGCGGTACTGTTTTTAAGGACGGAGTTTATGTTACGCCTTCGGAAAATCAGAAAAGTCCCGAAACGACCGTTTTCAACCTGTATCGCGAATACGAATACCTGACCGCTCCCCGCATAGCGGGAAAAGTGGGTTTAGGTTATTCCCGCTTATTGAATCCGCTTGTGCAGGGATATGTTCACGCCCATTACGAAATGACCCGTGCACGAAAGATTGAATACTTGGAAGGGGACTTGTCGGGCACGGCAATTCTTGCAATCGGATGTGTTTTTTAAAATAAATGATTACTTTTGTCAAAAATTTATCAATATGACGCCAATTATCCAATGTCAAAACATTACCCATTACTACGGTAACAGGTTAATTTACAAAGATCTGAATTTCGAAGTACAGAAAGGAAAGATTTTAGGTTTGTTGGGGAAAAACGGAACGGGTAAAACCACCATCATTAATATCTTGAATGGTTACCTGAAACCGCAAGCCGGCGTTTGCCGGGTTTTCGGAGAGGATATGGATAAACTCTCGCCCAAAACAAAGGGCAGCATCGGGTTGCTGTTGGAGGGACATATCCAGCACAGCTATTTCAATGTGTTGCAAATCGAAAAGTATTACCGCCGCTTTTTCCCAAAATGGAAACGCGACGCCTATTTCGGTCTGATCGAAAAACTGAAAGTTGCGCCCTCGCAAAAAATCAATACGATGTCGTGCGGACAACGCTCGCAAGTGGCATTGGGATTGCTCTTTGCACAAGATCCGGACTTGCTGATTCTCGACGATTTTTCCATGGGATTGGATCCCGGTTACCGCCGTCTTTTTGTGGAATACCTCAAAGAATATGCCAAAGACGGAAACAAAACCGTCTTTCTTACGTCCCACATTATTCAGGATATGGAGTTACTGATCGACGACTGTATGATTCTCGACTACGGCAAGATTTTGCTGCATAAGCCCACGAAGGAATTGATGGCAAAATATCCGAACCAAACGCTGGAAGACATTTTTATTGAATTAACAGGAAAATATTGATTATTATGTACAAATCATTGTTATACAAAGAATGGATTAAAACCCGGAGTGTCATTGCCTGCTTGGCGGTTATTTTTCTGGGAGTCGGGATTTATTCGTTTATGAAAATAAGCGAAAGCATCCGTTTGTTAGGAATTGTCAATCTATGGGAAACTACTATTCAGAAAGACCCGGCGATGTTCCCGCAGTTCAAATACTTACCTTTACTGGCAGGTATTTTGCTGGCAATCACGCAATACGTACCGGAATTGCAGTTCAAACGCTTGAAGTTGACCTTGCATCTGCCGTTGAATGAAAACAAAATCCTGTTGACAATGCTGCTTTACGGTGTTACAGCGGTTTTGTCGCTGTTGCTCATCACCTTGCCGATACTGTTGCTGGGTCTTGGACAGCGTTTTCCCTCCGAAATTGTTTGGACAGGTTTTCAACAGTTGGCGCCCTGGTTTTTAGCGGGACCTGCTGCCTATCTGATTGCGGCTTGGATTTGTCTGGAACCGCAATGGAAGCAAAGAATATTGACTGTCATCCCCGGAATTATTGCCTTGTCGTTCTTTTTTCTGCGGGCGAAATCGGGTGCGTACCAACCGTTTGATCTTTATCTGATCTTATTGGTTATTGTCGCTTTTTTCTTTGCTTTTTATTCGACTGCGCGGTTTAAAGAAGGGGTGCAATAAAAAATTATGAATTATGAATTAAAAATTATGAATTGCGAAGCAATTGACTTTTTTATTAGCACATTGTCATATTGTCCTATTAGCACATTGATTACGTATGAAAAATAAGGAGACTATATATGTATTGGTATTGCTTTTTGTTACTTTGGTGGCATTGTGGGGAATACCGGAGTTGGTGAAAACGGCGACTTATTCAAACAACCGTTATCCGTTTGTGTATTTCAGTTCAACGGAAAAGAAGTTGCTGTTTAAGGAATTTGACGGCAGAGAAAACGCCCTGCACGACGATGAGGGCAAGGTTTATACCGATAAGGAATACGATGCGGCCTTGCCGCTGTTGAATTTCCGGCAATTGACCGTCAATGGGGAAATGCCGGACAGTATCGACGGTATTGCGATTGACCCACGTGAATTACGGGTCAAACAGGTGAATTTCCGGTATGGTCCTTTGAATAAAAACACACCGAATCCGGGACTTTATATCCTGTATGAATCTTTACCGAAGAAAGCGAAATTAGAATCTCCCGGCGATCTTTTCCGGTTGAAAAATAAAATCGAATTTATTGATGCGGCGTCCAACCGCGTGAACAAGCAAAAGAGCGAACTGTTTCAGACGGCTCTTCTGAAAGCCGGATATACTTTCCCGGCGCAATGGACTTCCGGCAACCTGAATATCCGTAAGCCTTACGACGAAGGTTATTTCTCGCTCGACGCTCAAGGACAATTGTATCATATCAAAATGGTTAACGGACGGCCCTTTATAAAAAACACCCAATTGGATCCGCAAATCGAACCGGCTTTTTTCGCCATGGAAGAAGTGGCGGATAAACGGTTTTACGGTTTCCTTTTCGATAAAAAAGGCCGCTGCTACATCCTTGAAGCAGACGGAGGAAAATACAAAACCGTACAATTGGATATTGATCCCATCCGCTTAGATGCCGACGAACTAATGATCATCGGTAATTTTCTCTATTGGACGGTTGCCGTTCAAACGGACAAAGGAAAACATTTCTATGCTTTGCAAACGGAGACGCTGAAAAAGGTTCGTTATGCCTACATCGAAGCTGCTATTAATAAATGGGATGCTATCGCCGGTAATTTTTTCCCTTTTTATCTGACTTTCAAAGATAAACACAGCGAATACATTGCACCTCATCTGCATTTTACAACTTACACGGCTTGGATTGCCAATGTATTGCTGGCGGCGTTGTTCCTGTTTCTTTTCCCCGGCAGGGCTAAAAAGAAGAAAATATTCGACAGCATTTATACCCTGATTTTCGGCATAGCAGGAGCTGTGGCGTTGATTGTGACGGGAGAGAGGGAAAATAAAATTAAGAATTAAAAATTAAATAATCATTTTTAAATAAAATACAATGAAAAGAATATTTTTATTTGCCGTATTAGCGGTTGCACTTTGTGCATGTTCCGGAAATAAAAAAGCGGAAACAGTAGAAAACAATGAAGCATCGGATGTTGCACTGTCCGGCGAAGTTCCGGTTTATGAATTGGACAAGTTATTGGAAGTTGCTGAAACTGAAGTGGACAAAACCATCAAAGTAGTCGGATATGTTACGCATACCTGCAAACATTCCGGTAAACGCTGCTTTATCGTGGGCGAATCCCAACAAGCTTCCATGCGCGTAGAAGCCAAAGGCGAAATCGGCGGATTCAATCGCGAATTAGTCGGCTCCAAATTGGAAATCGCCGGCGTCCTGAAAGAACGTCGCTTGAGTCAGGAATATATCGAACAAATGGAAAAAGATGTAGAAGTCAAAAAACAGGAAGACGGCGCTGCCGAATCTTGCGCCGCCGAACTGAGCAATATCAGCGACATGCGTAAATGGATGAAGGATCACAACAAAGAGTATTACGTCATTTACTACATGGATGGCTTGAATTTTGCCTCTCTCGACTAAAATGAAAATCACTCACTGGTTACGGGCTATTCACCGCGACTTGGGGTTTTTGGTGGTAGGGATTGCCTTGGTATATGGAATTTCCGGCATCTTTCTCAATCATATTAAAGAGAAAGATCCGGCTTTCCGTACCGAAGAAAAGTCTGTACACTTACCCGCACGGCTTACGCCTGAAGCGTTGACCGCCGCTTGGAATGCCGACCAGCGTTTACCTCTGCTCAAAAAAATCTTTCCGATTGATGAAACACATTCCCGCCTGATGCTGGAGGGAGGAGTCGGCGTGTATAATTCCGCTGATGGACAGGTGGATTATGAAAGACACAAAAAACGGGTTTTTATCTACTGGATCAACCGTTTGCATTACAATAAAGTAGGACACTGGAGTCCCGTCGCCGATTTCTTTGCCGTTTCGCTGATTTTATTGGCGGTTTCCGGATTGTTTATCGTCAAAGGGAAAAAAGGTCTCTCCGGATCCGGCAAGTGGTATTTGCTGGCAGGATTGTTGGTTCCGATTTTATATGTGATATTGTCACTGTAAGCAGCAGTCTTGACACGAATGAAAGACGGCAAATGCAGGATCAGCGTTCCTGACCCAATTATTTGACGATAAATTTTTTGACAATGCCATTCATCTTGAATATATAAATGGCGCGGGGAAGCGTCAGTTCAAATTCTTCGTTCGGGGATTTAATCTGAAATTCTCGTATCTTATTCCCGATAATCGTGATTACTTCCACTTTTTTTCCGACAGGCGCATTTTTAAGATACAAACGGTTATTCACCACATTCATCTCAGGCAGAATGATTTCGGCAATCAACACAGAATCTTTCCTGTTCTTGTCTTGTGCAAAAACAGTAGTCTGAAATGACAGAATCATCAGAAATACAATTATCCATGAGATTCTCCTCATAAATCTTCCTTTAAAGTTATTTCTCTGCAAATATAATACTTTTGTTTGAAAAATAAAAAAAAAATTTAAATCTAAGACCATTATCAATCTCTTTCTTTATCTTTGCATATAAAAATCAGGGTAATTGCATGGTTAGTTGTAAAAATATTACAAAAAGTTTTGGTGATTTGAAAGTCATCAAGGGAATTGATTTGCGCATTTTTCAAGGCGAGATTGTTTCCGTGGTAGGTCCCAGTGGCGTCGGCAAAACAACACTCCTTCAGATAATAGGAACTTTGGACAGACCCGATTCGGGTGAAATATTTTATGAAGATATTGATGTTAATAAACTAAAAGACAAACAATTGGCTGCTTTCAGAAATAAAAATATCGGCTTTGTCTTCCAATTTCATCAATTGTTACCTGAATTTACAGCGCTTGAAAATGTGATGATTCCCGCCCTTATCGGCAATATGAAACAACAGGCAGCTACCAAGCAAGCCAAAGAAATACTTGATTTTCTCGGCTTAAACGAACGGATGGAACACAAACCGGCACAACTTTCAGGGGGAGAGAAACAGCGGGTAGCTGTCGCCAGGGCTTTGGTAAACCGGCCTTCTGTGATTTTTGCCGATGAACCTTCCGGTAGCCTCGACTCACAAAATAAGGATGAATTGCACCAATTGTTTTTCGATTTGCGAAAAGAATTTAACCAAACTTTCGTGATTGTTACGCACGATGAACAATTGGCTCAACTAACCGACCGTATCATAAAAATGAAAGATGGGAGGGTGATTGATGAATAAATTATAAACTAAAAATTAAAAACTGATAAAGCCTTATGTGGAAAGATTTTTTTTATTTCTCTAAACGGGAACGGCAGGGTATTCTTATCCTGATTGTATTTATAGCAGGTATTTTTGTGGGGAAATTTTTATTTACACCTAAAACACAATCAATTGCGGAAAATGAGGGAACGAAAGATGTAAATGGAAATGAAAACGGCGCTTTCAAAACAAGCGGAAAAGAAAATTCGGTGGATATGCCTACTTCGGTTTCGACTTCGGTTCAAAGGAAAAATTCGGATTATATGACCCGAAATCAGAACCTGCCTCCTGAAAAACGTACTTATTATCAACAAGCGGAGAAACCGGCTGCTCCATCCCAAACGGTCTTGTATCCTAAAGCAGAAAAGTTTGCAGAGGGTGTCGTTATTGAACTCAATGTGAGCGATACGACTCAGTTGATGAAAATACCGGGAATCGGACCGGCTTTTGCCCGGCGGATTACCGGATTCGGAAAGAGTCTCGGCGGTTTCTACCGGCTTGAACAACTCCAGGAAGTGTACGGGATGTATGAAGAATTATACGAACAAATTGCCCCTTACTTACGGGTCGACCCGAATGTGATTGTTGCCATTCCGGTCAATACGGCATCTTTGGACAAAATGAAAGCGCATCCTTACCTCAATTTTTATCAGGCTAAAGCCATCATAGAGATGCGGAAGAAAAAAGGCCGATTGGAAAATATCAGTGAACTTCGCCTTTTGGAAGAGTTCACAGAAGCGGATTTTGAAAGATTAGCCTATTATTTGGCATTTTGACTGCACGAAACTATTGTGTAATTATAGAAAAACAATTATCTTTGCAGTCGCCACGAGAAAAGGAAAGCTGCCAGAGTGGTCGATCGGGCCGCACTCGAAATGCGGTGTACGGGTAACTGTACCGGGGGTTCGAATCCCTCGCTTTCCGCTGAAAGGTAAGCCAAACGGCGACAACCTAAAGCCAAAGTCTGCAATTCATTCCAATTGCAGGCTTTTTTGCATAAGAAACAGTCTGCACATTCGTTACTAAATCATTACCTTTCAGGTTGATTTAATTGGTAAAATGCTAATAATAAACACAGAGGAGAGTAATGTTCACATCCCCCTCCTTCCGCCGATCGAGTGACTAACAAAGCGAAGAGCCTGTAAAATTAGCGTTTTACGGGCTTTTCCCTTTCTATCCAATACACATCCAAAGTCAGGAGAAAGCCAAAAACAGACAGAGTTCCGTTACCAAATCATTACCTATTCCCTCTCAAGCGAAATAGGTAACGAATGTCGCGATATGACGTTGATTTGTCGCAATTTGGCGTAGCAGAAATGCCGCATTTGAGGTAACAAGAAAGTAATTTTGTAAACTTAAAATGTGAGTATTATGCGGAGTACATTTAAAATTCTTTTTTACATCAAAAAGAACGCTCTCAAAAGCAACGGGAAAGCTCCCGTCATGGCAAGAGTAACGTTAAACGGTGAAATTGCCCAATTTAGTTTGAAGTGCGAGGTCAATCCGGCAGAATGGAATCCTCAAGCCGGGCGTGCTGTTGGAAAAACAGCTGCTGCACAGAAGTTGAACGGGCTGTTGGATAATTTCAGGGCATCCCTCATCCAACATTACCGGGATATATCGGATAGGGAAGCAACTGTAACCGCCGAAAAAGTAAGGAACGCTTTCCTTGGCTTGCAAATTCGTAACGAAACCCTGTTGGATTTGTTTGCCAGCCACAACAATAATCTGGAGGTGCAAGTAGGGAAAGGTGTTAGCCGGGACACGCACCAGAAATATTTAAGGACGAGTACACGGCTGAAAGAGTTCATGAAATACAAATACAATATTTCGGACATCAACCTGAAGGAAATCAACCATTCGTTCCTTTGTGATTTTGAGGTTTATTTGAAAACCATCCACAGCTGCGGGCAAAACACAGTCGCCAAATTCATGCAACGGCTCAAAACGATTATTCTTACCGCCAAAAGCAACGGCTGGATTTATGCCGACCCTTACGCCAATTATCAGCTTCATCTGGAAAAGACTGAAAGGGACTTTTTGAATGAACAGGAGCTTGAAAGCATCATGGCTAAAAAGTTTGACATCAAACGGCTTGAACAAGTACGCGACATCTTTATTTTCTCATGTTTCAGTGGTTTAGCCTACATAGATGTGTTCAATCTGCGTGAAAGCAATATCCGGACGGCATTTGATAGCAATTTATGGATAATCGGGAAGCGGGTTAAAACAGGAGTGACTTACAGAGTTCCCTTATTGGAAATTCCAACGATGATTATTAACAAATACAAAGGGACACTGCCTGATGGCGAGCTACTTCCCGTTATCAGCAATCAAAAGATGAATGCCTATTTGAAAGAGATTGCGGATATTTGTGCAATAAGCAAAAATTTGTCGTTTCACGTTGCAAGACATACGTTTGCGACAACCGTTACCCTGTCAAAAGGCGTTTCCATAGAAAGTGTGAGCAAGATGCTTGGACATACAAATATCAGGACGACACAAATTTATGCACGCATAACCGACAATAAAATCAGCGACGACATGGCTATGCTTGCCGGAAAACTAAAAGGGATGGAAACAAAATATGCAGTGAACTTATAATATCAACAATTAAAAAATCATGAATCATGGATTTAGAAAAAATCAAAAGTAAGATTATCACCATCAAGGAACAGCAGGTGATACTCGACAGCGACATCGCTGAATTATACAAAGTTGAAACCAAACGTATCAACGAAGCAGTAAAGAACAACCCCGACAAGTTCCCCGATGGATACATCATCACCTTGACGGACGGGGAGTTTGAGATTTTGCGGTCGAAAATTTCGACCACAAAACTCAACAAGTCACGTGTTGTACCTCATGCGTTTTCGGAACGTGGCCTGTATATGCTGGCAACAATCCTCAAATCTCCGGTGGCTACCGAAACAACGCTTGCCATCATCGAGACTTTTGCCAAGGTTCGGGAGTTGTCCCGCACGATTGCAGAACTTCATAAGCACGACAAAGAAAAGCAAAAATCAATGCTGCAAAAGAGCGGAGAGATTATTTCGGACATCATTTGCAGCGATTTAGAGCCTTCGGAAACAGAAACAACGATTGAACTCAATCTCGCCGTTTTGTCTGTAAAACACACAGTTAAACGAACATCTAAAAAGGAATAGTCATGAAAGAGACCGGATACATTAAAATCATTCAGGAAGAAGGCAAAGCTCCTTTGGTCGAAGCGCAGTTGGTGAACGATACGGTGTGGATGCCTAAGTGGAAGATTGCGAGGTTGTTCAATGTGTTCAACCAAAAAATTGAAATGAATTTGCGCAGCATTTTCAAAAGTCACCTGCTTTGGGAAAAAGATTGCAGTTACACATACCGTTATACGGATAAAGATATTGAAAAACAGATTGTTTACTACAATCTCGAAGTATTGATTTTCCTAAGTTACCGAATATCCTCATTTGAAGCACAGATTTTCAGGCAGTTTGTTAATTCCGCTTTGCGGGAACACCTGCAAAAAGGAGATACAAAGGCGGAGGAAAGCCCCAAACTGCTATGGTTTTTCCAGTCAGGAAAAGATTATTGGGTGAATTAATCTGTAATCTTTTAATAGCCCGACCTTGTGCCGGGCTTTTTTTACGTCTGCCCGCAACACGCTTCTTCATTCCCGTGCCGTCCATTCCGAAGCAAGTTTCGGCAGGAATGGGGGCAAGAGAACGCCTGTGCCGCTTCGCTCTACATTCGTGCACTTGCCGTTTATGTTATCACCTGAAGGTGACAACTTTAATAAGAATACTTTTTGATTGAATTTTTTTCTTCGCATACCATTATATAATCATTCCTCAAAACTTATCGCCACAATCGTCCCGCCCGGTCATTTTTGTTCTTCGGGCAAAGGTGTTTACGGGGTCTTAACGGGCAGTAAAGTTCAAGCCCTGCGGGTTTTTGAAAAAATCTTCCTCTTTCCCTTCGGGCGAGCGTATTTTTCCAAAAAAACTTGACAGCCCTATCCCCTACACCCGTGCAGCCCTCGAAACAAAAAAACGACCGACGCGACGATGACGCA
>JAITQA010000167.1 GCA_031289145.1 Dysgonamonadaceae bacterium
AATAAAGCGGCTGTAAATCAGGCGGTTGCAAATCTCAGGCCTCGAATATCGCCCGTTTTTGGGCTAAATTTCCTTGAAATTTGTCTTTTTTGTAGGCCAAACTGCAATGTGGGTTAAGAAAACAGCTACTGTTTTTCTCTATTTCCAATTTTGATGCAATTCTGAAAGGATGATGCATTCTTTGTCGTTTTGAATGAAGTATTCACAAATCGTGCCATATTTATATCTATCTAAAGATAAGAATAATATGATGGTTTATAAATAAAAAATCCTACCATTTAGTAGGATTTTTTACACGATATTTACAAAGTTGTAACCGAATCTCTGTAGTTAAAATTGAACCACCATCACGACCGGATTATCGTCGGCATCTATTTTTGCCGCGATTTCTTTCAGTTGACCTGTTAATTCGCCGTTTTCGTTCATTTCTTTCAATCTAAAAGCGTCGTATACAATATAAAACCGATTGGCGCCAATGGGGTGAAGGTTATTTGTCACGTCAAAGTCTCCTTTCCCAAAAATAAGGTTTTCTTTATTGGAAATATCCGCATTGTAAAAATTCTGTTCCGATATTTCTCCGGTTTGTTTGTCATACATCAACGATCTACTCGGAAAAATATCCGATTTTCCATCTCCTTTTTTCACCGAGGTCATGAAATGGTAATGCGGCGTTTCCGCCACAGATACCAGAAAATAGGGCGGATTCATTTTCTGCACCGAAGGTTTTCGGGTCATGACCGGAATTGTAGAGAAGTCGGGCTGCAACCGAAAGATGGTATCGGCGGATATTTCGTTCAATAGAAATCCATTTCCATTTTTCACAGCAGGATACATGAATATAGTGCTACTACAAACAGAGCCTTCGTCTATTAAGATAAATCCATCAATCCATTTTTCGTAAGGAATAGGTACCCCTTTCAGTTTTTCTCCGGTTTGCTTGGACACAAGGATAAATGATGGCATGAGATTTTTGATAGGGTCTTCGTAAATAGCCATATTTACGAAGGAAGCATGGTCATAATAACACAACAGATAATCCTTGTCGAAATTATAGATTCTTCTATACTCTTTATCTTCGGCATAAGATAAAGTTCTTTTAAAATTCCCGTCCGAATCATAGACCTGAATTTTTGCTCCATCGTTTACAAATAATTCGTCTCTTTCCTTATCATATATCAATTGTGATACGTTCAGATATTCCTCGCCGCTTTGTCCTTTTCGGTTGATTCGTTTCAGGGTTTTCCCAGCGCCGTCGAAGAGTAGGATAGTTCCGTCACTGAAATCGTTGCGAAATACGATTATATCATCATCAATATATGCAGGGGATGCATCGTTTCCGCAAAGAAATTCGTCATTTGTTTCTAAGGGAATGTATTTTACTGTAGCAATATCCTGAAGGGGAATTGCTTCCCCTTTCGGATATTGTTCGGTGATATCCACTGTAATAATGTCTGTTTCATTGTGTTGCGATTTTTTACTGCATGATGCAAATACAAAAGTAAAACTAACAACAACAGTGAAAGCCCATATTTTTACTTTACGCATAAGAACTGTTTATTCTTTTACGCCCGTCATAATCACTTCGATCAAATTGCCGCCATCAATTATCTTTTTCGCTTTCTTTTTAACATCCGCAGGGGTAACCGACTGCAAAGTCTTCACATAATCCGAATAAGCGTTGTAATTGTAGCGGTAATAATTTGAAATTACGCTGCTCCAGTAGCTGTTTAACTGTTCCTGTTCCTGTTGGCGTTTCAACATAAATTCTTTTACTTTGTTGAAATCTTCAGGACGGGGACCCTGATTGGCTATTTCCCGAAATTCTTTTTGGATAATATCATTCAGAAATGTTTCTTTTCCGGCTTGCGTTTCAAAAGAAATAGACAAGATGGTCTGTCCTTTTGGATAATTTGAAATACTTCCGGAAACGCTCACACCATAAGTGCCGCCTTCTTCTTCACGTACTTTTTCGGTGTAAACGATGTTTAAGATTTGTTGCAGCATATCCATTTCGATACGATTTTTCAGCGTAGGGTCAATTGTGGTCCAATAAGCATCCACAACAGACGCTTTGAGGTTCTCCATTTTTTGCTGGAAAGGATGTTTGTTAATTCCTGCATGTAAGGCCAAATTGACAGGCGCAATACTTTCTTTTCTTTTCTTGTTTGGAAGAGTGCCCAAATACTTTTCAATCAAATCTTTAGTTGCTTCAATATTGATATTGCCGGTGAATACGAATGTGAAATCGCTTGCATCCGCAAAGCGGTCTTTTCGCCAATCCAGGATGGTCTGATAGTTGGCTTTGTCCAAGTCGTCCGATTTGAGGCGTTTGTTGCGCAAGGTATTGATGTACAATGCTTCTATCAAAGTATCCGACAGTGCAATTTCAGGATTGGCTTCCTGGCTTTCCAATTGCGACTTGACTCTGCTGATAAACGATTGGTAGGCATCTTCGTCCACTCTTGGCGCCGTAAAATTCAGATAAATCAATTGGAGCATGGTTTCAAAATCTTTCACGCTCGAAGAACCCGTAAATCCTTCGTGTGTGAGCGATACGGACGAACTAAGGGATACTTGTTTCCCGGCCAGCGCTTTTCGCAAATCCGTTTGGCTGAACTGTCCGAGTCCGCCAATATTGGCAAGCGAGTTGTAGAGTTGGATATTTACATTTTCTGATTCGGGAAAATGGGAAGATCCGCCCGGACTGCTTGCCGACAATAAAATTTCGTCATCTTTGAAAGTTGTTGGCTTGATAACTACTTTCACTCCATTGGAAAGGGTAAGTATGGTTGTCCCGAATGTTTTGTTTTCTGTCATGGATGTAATTTTTCCGCCGCTTGGTATTTCTGCCAGCAAAGGTTCGTTATTCTTTTCTTCTTTCGGCGCTTCAACAGCTGCGTTGATTGCTTCGTTGAACCATTCCAGTAAATCAGCTTTAGCAGGCAAAGTTTCACCTTCTTTTTCGGCAGCTTGCAAGGAAATCACAATGTTTTTATCACCAATCATTTGAGAAACATATTGATTGAGTACATCCACCGGGATATTGGGTGCAATAGATGAAATCATATTGTATTCTGCTTCTATGCCTGGAATATACCCTCCTGATGTAAAATGACTTACATATTCATTGGCGTACCGTATATTTTGTACTTTATCTTTTTCTTTGAATGCGCTTTCATATTGCGTCAGAATATTGGTTCTGGCGCGGTCATATTCAGCTTCGGTAAAACCATATTTTTTCAATCTGGCTATTTCGCGAACCAAAGCTTTCATACCGCTTTCGATATCATTGCCTTTTATTATGACAGTTCCCGATAAGGATTCTTTCGTAATGGTAGCGGCAAACTCATCGTTGTATACGCCGGCATTGATAAAAGGCGGATTTGCTTTTTGGGTAATTTCCGATATGCGCTCACTCATGATTCTTGAAATCGCGGTGTTCAGATAATCAGTCACCAATCCGGAAACTGTTCCGCGTAATTCTTTAGCAAGTTTTTCGTGTTTGAAATCTATTGAAACAGAGGTTCTTGTGGATTCTTTATCTGTAACAATTCCCACTAAGGTTTCTACATTGTCTTCTATCGTAGTGTAAGTTCTTTCGGCAGGATTGACTGGAGCCGGTATGTCGGCAAACACTTCTTTGAGTTTATTTTCAATCTGGTCGACATCTATATCTCCTACAATGATAATTCCTTGCAAATCGGGTCTGTACCACTTGCGATAATACTCGCGCAATTCCTCCGGTTTGAAATTCATAACCACTTCTTCGATTCCGATTGGCATGCGGTTGCCATATTTGTTTCCCGGCATAATCTGGGGAAACAATTTTTCCATCATTCGAAATTGCGCTTCTCCCCGGCTACGCATTTCTTCGCGAATTACACCCCGTTCTTTCAGAATATCACTTTCTTCCAAACTGAGTGAATTCGACCAATCGTGGAGAATCAATAGACAGGAGTCGATCGTTCCCGTGCGGATAGCCGGCACATTGGATATGTTGTAAACGGTTCTATCGAAACTGGTATAAGCGTTCAAATTCACTCCAAATTTTACGCCGATAGTTTCTAAATAGCTGATTACCTGATTGCCGGAGAAATGAGTACTTCCATTAAAAGCCATGTGCTCTAAGAAATGAGCCAATCCCCGTTGATTGTCTTCTTCCAGAATAGAACCCACATTTTGGGCAATATAAAAATCCGCCCGTTGTTTCGGCAATTCATTGTGCCGGATGTAATAAGTAAGGCCATTCTCTAATTTTCCATAACGCACTTTCGAGTCGATTGGCAGTGGTTGTGCCTGTTGAGCAAATGCATAAAAAAGTGGCGCTAAAACGAAGCCCAATAGAAATAATAACTTTTTCATCTGTATTTAATTAATAATTTATAGTTTATAACTTTTAGTTTTTAGTTTATTCAAAATTTTTCGCAAAGAATCCCAACATACACTTGTACAGTTCCATGCGGTTTTCTTCGCGCCCGTACCCGTGTCCTTCGTTGTATTTCACCATATAAGGAACGGCAAATCCCTTTTCGCGCAATTTTACAACGATTTGGTCGGATTCGTTGATGTTGACACGCGGGTCGTTAGCGCCTTGAACAACGAACAGCGGTTTTTTGATTTTGTCGATTTGGAACAGCGGCGAAACTTCTTTGGCTATTTCAGCTTCGGCAGGGTCGTCCACATCGTACCAGATTTCTTTGGCCATGGTTGTTAGTGGTTTCCAATATTCGGGGAACGATTGGAAGAAAGTAAAAATACTGGAAATACCTACGTAATCGATGCCGCAAACGTACAAATCAGGTGTTTTAACCAATCCCATCAGCGTGGCATAACCGCCGTGGCTTCCGCCGTAAATAGCAATTTTATCTTTGTCTGTCAAGCCTTGTTCAAGGACATATTTTACGCCGTCTTCCACGTCATCCATCACTTTGCGTCCTACCTGTTTGAAACCGGCACGCAGAAATTCTTTTCCGTAACCGCCCGAAATTCGGAAGTTTACTTGCAAGGTGGCATAACCGCGGCTGGCAAAAAGTTGCGATTCGGGATTGAAACCCCACGAGTCGCGAATGCTTTGCGGTCCGCCGTGCGGATTGACAATCAATGGCACTTTTTTACCTTCCAAAGCGGCTTTTGGCAGGGTGATGTAACCGTGAATCGTAAGTCCGTCGCGGCTTTTGAAGGTAATCGGGCGCATTTCCGCCATGTCCGCTTCTTTCAGTTGCGGCATCAGGTCGTAGAGCAACGAGAATTTCTTGGTTTTTGCATCGTATTGATAATAAGTTCCATAAAGTTTATCGCTTTGTACGACCAGCAAAAAAGTATTTTCGTCGTCATCGGCATCAACTACCGAAAATTCTTTGCCGGGAAACGCTTTTTCCATGCGTTGGTGAAAATCCTTGTAGAATTTGCTGACGGGAATAATCACGACTTTCTCTCCTTCGTAGGCAAAATAATCAATTTCATAGTTCCGTTTCAAGGAGCGGGACATGCTTTCCGCATCGTAATCGGGATGCGAAAAAACTTCTTTGACTATTTTATCGTTTTTGAAATCGTACAACACAATGCGGGCTTTGTCGTTGTCGAGGTTGGTGACCACGTAGGCTTCGTCTTTTTTCCCCGGTGCATAATTGAATCCGGTAATAGAGAATGAGTCATCCCAATGCATCTTTTTTACCAACCGAAATTCATTGGTCGATAAGTCTTTGTAGTACAGCTCGGTTTCCGTGCCGTTGACCATTCGTTCGTATCCGCGCAATTCGCCGTCTTTGTCGAATTCATAAGATTGTATGGGATTTTCAATATCTTTATTTTCAAATAATTGAACCAATTCTCCCGTAACCACGTTCAGTTTGTAAGGCTCAAAAACCTGCGGATTATTTTTGTTCAACTGAATAATGATGTAATCTTTTTGTTCTTTCAACATGTTGATAATTCCTGCTCTTACACCTTCGAACGGCGTCAGGTCAAGCGTGTTTGTGCCGTCGATGCTGGTGGCGAAAATGTGGTAATTTTCGTTGCCGCCATTGTCCATCACATACAACAACCGTTCGTCGTTAATCCATCCGTAGCGGCGAATCAGTTCTTCCTTTTCTTCGATGATTCGCTGCGATTGGCCGGTTGCGATTTCTTTTACATATACGTGGCGTTTGTTGCTTTCGTCTTTTTCCATGTACGACAGGTATTTGCCGTTGGGTGAAAGTTGAAACGACGAAGCTTTCGGGCGGGCAAAATAATCTTCGACTTTGTATTTGAAATCGCCTTTGTCGTAAGCAATCAGCGCAGCCAACTCTTTTTCGGAAGAAACCAATTCCGGATTGCCGGGCAGTTTGCTCTCGAATTTTGCCAAGGTCAAGGGCAAAATCATTCCGGCTTGCTCAAAATTTCCTTTGATGGTTTCACCCGAAAGTGTTCCCTTGTATGAGGCTTGCAACATGGACGACGATAACAACAATTCGTTGTTCTCGAATGTAGTTTTATCCACCGAAATGTCTGCTGCGCCTTGTAGCGGAACATCCAAGGTGGTAGATAATGTCCCATCCGCATCGCTGATATGGAAAATCAATTCCAATTGCATCCCTTGTACATCTACTGTACCTTTCCAATCTCCTGTAATTTGCGCTTTCACTGTTGTAATCATAAAAGATAAAATCGTGAATGTTATAAGAAATATGATCTTTTTCATGTGTAAAAATTTTAAAAATTTATTCTTCTGAATTTGCTCTTTGTATAAAATAGTTATTCAACTCCTCTATTGCTTCCGGAGAATTATGCTTATCTATTTTGATAAGCCCTTTTTCTAAAAGGATAATCCGGTTGGAAATCTCGGTTGTGTAATTCAAGTTATGGCTCGAAATAAGAACTGTAGTTTCCGATTCTTTGTTTAAACGCAAAATAATGTCTCTTATTTCAATTTGGGACGAAGGATCTAAAAAATTGAAAGGCTCATCCAGAATCAACACTTCCGGATGAATCATAATCGCCGCCATAATTCCGATTTTTTGCTTATTTCCTGCTGAAAAATTCCGGATATATTTCTTTTGTCCCATAATTTCATCATTCATAAAACGGGCAAAAGGACGTAAACGCTCATCTACCGACTCTTTATTCAATCCATAAGTTCCGCCCACAAAATAAAAATATTCTTCAGGCGTCAAAAATTCAATCAAGAAACGGTTGTCGATAAAGGAACCCGTATAGGACTTCCAGTCTTCCGATTTACTCACATCCAAACCCTTACTCAGGACATAGCCCGAATCGGCTTTCAGTAAGTCGAGAATCATCCGGAAAAGGCTTGTTTTCCCGGCTCCGTTATTGCCGACCAAACCCAGCAAGCTTCCTTTTTCTATGCTCAATTCGGGAATATCCAAGGCCGTCTTGTCGCCGAATCGTTTCACTAAATCTTTAATTTGTATTTCCATAATTGTTCATTGATAATTGTTAATTGTTCTCACGCATTGCTGCGAAAGCCTTCCATATTTTTATATTTCCGTTTCAGAAAACGCTTGTATGTCCATTCCAACCAATATTTTACAGTCAATGTTAAGGCAATTCCCGTAGACAGCATGAACCAGCACAGCACGGTTTCACCCCATAATGCGTTGATTATCAGCATGAGTATAACAGGAAGAAACATGCCAATCATTGTAATGACAATCATATTGCCGGATGTTCCTTTCCAGTTCATCATCCCTTTGTCAAAAAGGTCGAAATACGTTTTATTGTAGACCACATTTTGAAAAATCATGAAATAAACCGGCCCTACCGTATAAAAGAACAAGGCTATTACCATGAAAAAACTTATTTTCCCCTGAAACGCCGGGATAAACAGTATGAGCGTAATGAATAGGGAAACAGAACAATACAAAATGAATTTACTTTTCAACATTTCGTATAGCGATATTTTGCGTGACATCAGTCCGTCAAAGAAAGATGATTCCGAAGTAAATAAATATTGTCCCATAATAAGTCCTATAAGACCGATACTGAAGACGCCATACAGAAAGTATACAAATTGTCCGCTCGCCTGGAATGCACTATTCGGATTGTATATCATAAAGAGGAACAACCCGACTATCAGGGGGCAGGCGAACAATACCTGTTGTTTGAGGCGTGGAGATCGCAGAATCATCCTGACTTCCAAATTGATAAAATCGCCGATTACACCGAAACGGTCTAAAAACGAGATGCTTGAAAAGGAAGAAATCTTCTTGCTTTTATCGCCTTGCAGCTCATCGTAGACAGCCTTGCGCATCCTCGTCCGGTTGAAAAACCAGAGGCCGGCGAATGTGCCGATTACAGCAAGCCAAGCCAGGGGATTGTAGTTCAGAATCCATTCGCTGAAGCGTTGCGTATAATCTCCCGTGTCGATATGTAATAACAATACCAGGGCAAACGGGGAAATAATGATGACAGCGGCCAAGGCATAAAACAGGATGCTGCGTTTTATAAAATTGTTGAGTAAATTCACAGCCAGACTGCTGATTATACACAGCAGGTAGAAGAAGAGAATATACAGCACAGCCGTTCCGAATCCGAAAAACGGCGTGATGGCCTTGAAAGCGAAAGGAACAACCAAAAACAGGAAATACAGATTCCAGAAACTGCTGAACTCTTTCCTTAACAGAAAATGGAACAAACGGTTTCGCCCGACGGGAAGGCTGAGGTAGGGCGCAATCTGCATGGATTGATTCTGTTTGAAAAAGAACTTGATGGTGAAATCTACTGCAAGAATGTAGGGCAGCAGTGAATTGAAAATATCAATAGCCCGTTCGTAAGTTCCGATTTCCAACAACATCTTGTCGAGCACGAAACCAAAGACTAAAAATTCCAAGGCCAGGTATCCGAACATGACAAACATGAATATCCTTACCCCAAAATTCCGTTCAAACATCGGATTCCTCCGGAATGCTTTCCATTGATGCTGTCGCAATTCTTTTTGTAACATGGATGTGTTTACTTATTGATTGATAAATTCCGGCATGATGGCTTGCCTGTAATCATAGTTTTGCCAGGCTTTCAACATTCTTTTTTGTCCGAAAACTTCTTTGCCAATGATTCCCATGACCATTCTTTCGCTTATGCCTTCGGAAGTTTCTTCCAGCAAACTGGTAAAAAAATCTTTTTTCACAGGATATTCCCCAATGGAATAGTCGGTGATTTCGGCTAATTCGGCTGCTGCTTTTATCGCTGCATCAATGCCTCCGATTGCATCGACCAATCCCAGATTCAAAGCTTGATTTCCCGTCCAAACACGTCCTTGTCCAATGGCGTCAATTTCTTCTTTCGTCTTGGAACGTCCTTCCGCACAATGGCTGAGGAACAAATCATAACCTCTTTCTACATAAACCTGAACGATAGCTCCTTCTTCGTCATTCAACGGGCGTGCCGACAATAAACCGATACCCAAAAGCGGAATAGACAAAACATCGTCGGAAAAATTGGAATGTTTGTTGGTCGAAACACCATCGTAGCTTGCACCCATTCTCTTGGCTAATTGCGCTCCGTTGGGAATCAATCCGAAGATGCCGATAGAACCTGTCAAGGTGTTGGGTTCGGCAATGATTTTGTTTGCGCCGCAGGAAATATAGTATCCGCCGGAAGCCGCATAATCACCCATTGACACGACAACCGGTTTCACGGTCCGCAATACTTTCACTGCGTGCAATATCTGTTCGGAGGCATAAGCGCTTCCTCCCGGAGAATTTACCCGAAACACGACTGCTTTTACGTTTTTGTCGTCTTTCAGTTTATTCAATTCTTTCACAAATTCTTTAGCGGTGATCTGTGCATCGGAATAAAAAGAAGAACTTTCATCTGCAACGATCTCTCCTTCGGCATACAAGACGGCAATCTTGTTTTTACTTATTTTTTTGTCATCGCCCGGAACGGCTTTCAGGTCTTTCACGCCGGCGATTTTCAATTTGGCATCTGCTTTGAGTTCCATCTTTTCTTTCAGATAGGCTTCCACTTCATCTTCGAATTTCAATCCGTCGATTAATTTGTAATCCACTATGGATTGTGGCGTTGCAAACATCAAAAACGCATCCGCATATTGATTCAACTGTTCGGTGGAAATATTCCGGGTTTCGGAAATACCGGTCAGATAATTATTCCAGATATCGGATAAAATGGAAGTTAGCTGTTCCCGGTTGGCATCGCTCATTTTATCCTGAATATACGGTTCGACAGCCGATTTGTACGTTCCCACTTTGTAAACTTGCATTTCAATTCCCCATTTTTCTAAAATGCCACGGTTAAATTGAATCGTAGATGCCAAGCCGCGAAAATCAAATGTTCCCTCAGGATTCATAAAAATTTCGTCTGCTGTTGAAGTCACATAATAAGAAAGTTGATTGAAATTTTCGCCGTAAGCGATAATGAATTTTCCGCTTTCTTTGAAGTCCAACAGCGCTTTGCGAATCGGTTCCATGCTGGCAAAACCGGAATTTGTTTGTCCGGCAGTAAGATAAATGCCGCTGATTTTGTCATTCTCCTTTGCCTTTTTGATAGCAGAAAGAATGTCGTTCAATCCATACGTATCTGTGGATGAACCATTTAATAATAAATCAAAAGGACTGGAATTTTCCCGTTCATTAATTGCACCATTAAGATTCACTTTCAGAATGGTGCCTTTTTGTAAAGTGTACGCTTTCTGGTTTCCGAAAGAAGCCGCTACCCCAATTAAAATAATAAAGGATAGAAAAGATAAAATCACGCCTCCAATAATTATACCTAATGTGGAAGCTAATAGCATTTTAAAGAAATTTTTCATTTTTTTTTAATTTTAAATTGATTGATATGATTTTTTTGAAATATTAATTGCGCTTAAAACAAGTAAGTTAATGTAAAGTAAGTCGCCTGGTTGCGGATATGAGCGCCGTCCGCATTTTTGTGACGGGTGAAATTGGTCAGACCGTATTTGACGGAAAATCCAGCTCTTAACGGCCCCACACGAAGCCCGCATCCATAATTGAGTCCCCCTTCATTCCGGTAAAAAATATCCGTCAGATCAAGCGTTCCATTCCCTTGTTTTCCGCTGAATAAATAGCTGTAATACCCGCCGATAAAAAAATCCGCACCGGCCATTCTTTCGGTCATTTGCACAACCAGATTCAAGGGAACGCTCACTTTACTGGCTTTTATTTTCCCGTCCGGATGTTGTGCTTGAAGATATTCGTAATACACTTCCGGACGAATGGCAAACATACCCATATTCAATTGCGTCAGAAGTCCTATTCCATACGAAGCGGTCGGTTTACCATCCAAAGCGCCGGCTGTGTAATAGTGGAAATTATCCCCGATTGCGGCTGATATTCCAAACCATACTTTGGGTTGATCCTTCTGGTGTTTGTCGGCTAATTTACCGGAAGCCTGATAGTTAGCGTCCTGCGAAACCGTTTGTATGAAATTCAGCAGATGCTCGGTAATCAATGCCATTCCATCATAATCAATCAAATGGGCGTCGTCTTCCGGTTTGTGATAAGGCGATTTAAGACCGGTTGAAACGGCTAATGTAGGAATTTTCTTCTTGGCGAATCCTTCTGTGTCGGTGGCTGTAAACAGGCTTTTTTCAAAGTTTTGCGTTGTTACATGCAGTCCTTCCGGAATGATTTTTTCGTTTAAGAGCAGTTGGTCGCCGTTTTTAATGGTGCCGGCTCCGGCATATTTGACGTAACCGCTGGTTTTATGCCAGCCGACCATATCCACGCTCAATATTAACCGGATTTTTTCAATCGGAACCACCGGATTATCCGCAAAATGTTTGGAACCGAACAAGCCGATTTCTTCTGCATCGAACGCAATCAAAATAACGCTTCTTTGCAACGAAGATTGGCTTTCTTTTAATTTACGAGCCAATTCAATCAGTGTAGCTACTCCGGAAGCATTATCGTCGGCTCCGTTATAAACGATGGTATCGCCATTTTCTACTTTGAAACCCAAGTGATCGTAGTGCGCGCCCACAACAATATACTCGTCTTTGAGCGCCGGGTCATTACCCGGTATAATTCCGATAATATTTTGGTACTTTTCGCGGAAAGATTGAAAATAAGTATCTTCCTTGTAAGAAGCAATACCGATTTCTTTCCATTGATTAACAATGTAATTAGCAGCCCGCAGTCCTTCTGTCGAACCGGCTTTCCTTCCCCGGAGCGAATCGTCGGCAAGCGTATAAACATGTTTTTCAAGCCGCTCTTTTAGCGTTGTTTGTGCCTGAATTACAGGCATCGCTGCAATTATTAGTGTGATAAATAAGATTTGTCTTTTCATTATTTTATTTTTAAATTAATTTTCAATTTTCAATTCTCAACTCTCCATTCCAAAATGTCTCCCGGTTGACAATCCAATTCCTTACAAAGAGCCTCCAACGTGCTGAACCGGATTGCTTTCGCTTTCCCTGTTTTCAGAATGGAAAGGTTGGCCGGGGTAATATCTACTTTTTCCGAAAGCTCGTTTAATGAAATCTTTCGTTTCGCCATCATTACATCTAAGTTTACTATTATCGACATATCCTGATTTTTATATTGTTAAATCTTGTTCTTCCTTCATTTTATGCGATATTTTCAAAATTTCCGCAAACAACAAAGTTATCAGACCTATCAGCAAGAGATAATAATCTACTCCTAAAGAATGTACAATTTTATAGTCTTCAAAACTGAACACGTTTTTAGCCTCCGCCGTACAGACTAAAGAAGAGAAAACCAAAAGGCCAAACAATACTAAAATGGAATATCCTATCCGGCGTATCCGTTTGACATTGATTTCATCGAAAAGTACATTTTGGATAATGGAGCGAGTCAGTTTGTATACAAGAATCGGGATATAAATCAGGAAAAACAGAATCAAAAAAGCGGATAATTTGTAGATTATTTTTGCGATTGCAATCCAGCCGGGTAATTTTACCGGAGTATTCAATACTATTTTGAACGTATTCGTTTCTGCATTGACAAGTTTGCCTGTTTTCAGATTTTTCAGGGGAGTAGGAAATGTAAAGCTTCCGGATAGGGGTTTGACATAAAAAGAATAAAGCTCCGGCAAAGATTCTTTCGTTTCGTCACCCGTATGCTGTTTGGCTACCGATTTAACACCTTCCTTAAAACCGGCTACAAACTCCGGAATCACTTCATTATAAATGACTTGTCCGATAAGAAACAAATAAGATACACCAAACAGGATGCAAATAATTTTTAATCGAGTATTCATACATTATAAAATATTAATTTCGTTATTCAATATTAATTTATCGTTTTTCGATATGCAAAGGTAAAAACAATTTTTTGAATAAAACAAATTATTTATCGAAAAACGATAAAAATTTATTGAGAAATGAAAGAATTAACAATTATTAATAAAAATAATTGCTTGTTATTGTATTTTGGATAAAAATTAGTAAATTTGTCTCCGAAAAATAATATAGTAATGACACTCGTATATGTTGGGCATTTTTGATTTTTTTTCATCGGTAAATGCTATTGTATATCTGATATACGTATTATTGATAGCAGGAACGGTTATTGTGGTGATCTCCGAAAACAGGAGTCCGATTAAAACCATTGCCTGGTTATTGGTCTTGATTTTTGTCCCAGTAGCCGGATTGATAGTCTATTATGTTTTCGGGCAAGATACCCGCCACATGCGGCATATATCCGAACAAAAATACGAGCAGATTAAAGGATTAAGTTTCAAACACCTTACTTATAATCGGAATGTGAATATATTACCGGAATATGCGAATCTAATCAATTTACTCAGAAATAGCAACTTATCTCCTGTTATACAAGGCAGTAAAGTTGAAATAATCACAGAAGGCAGCCGGATGTTTGAAGCCTTGTTAAGCGATATGGAAAAGGCGAAACACCATATTCATATAGAGTTTTTTATTTTCAGAAACGACCAGACAGGGAAAATTGTCCGGGAAATGCTGATGAAAAAAGCGGCTCAAGGTGTGGAAGTGCGGTTTATTTACGATAATGTGGCCAATTGGGCGGTACCGAGAAGATTTTACAATGAAATGAAAAAGAGCGGTGTCCAGATTACCTCTATGTTAAAAGCGCATTTTCTGAAATTCGCCGATAGACTGAATTACAGGAATCACCGAAAAGTGGTGGTGATTGATGGTATTACAGCGTATATGGGCGGAATGAATATATCCAATAATTATTTTACCAATCCGAATTGGCGGGACACACATCTGCGGATTCAGGGTCAGGGGTCGCTTGGTTTGCAAGCCAGTTTCCTGATTGACTGGTATAGTTCGGGAGAAGCTTTCCTTGACGACAAAAAATATTTCCCGGAAACAAAAGAGTATACCCAAAATCTGATGCAGATTGCAACCGGAGGCCCTTATAGTCTATATCATAATCTTTTACAGGCAACTGTAAACATAATAATCGGTGCAAAAAAATACATTTATCTCCAAACGCCTTATTTTTTGCCGACCGAATCCTTGTTTCAGGCCTTGCAAATGGCTGCTTTGAGTGGGGTAGACGTCCGTCTGATGGTCTCGCGAAAATCAGATTCGGCTTATGTCGACCCGGCTGCACATTCTTATTTCCAGGATTTGCTGGAAGCCGGGATGAAAATTTATGAGATTGAAGACAAATTTATGCATGCCAAAACCTTGGTCGCAGATGATATGATATCGGTTATCGGTTCTGCCAACTTGGATTTCAGAAGTTTTGAAACCAATTTCGAAATCAATTGTTACATCTATGACCCGCATATTGCCAGACGAAACAAGGAAATATTCTTCCATGACATGGATGAATGTCGGGAAATTCGCCTTGAAGACTGGTTGAACCGTTCGAAATGGAAAAAATTCTTCGATTCGGTGATGCGTTTGTTTGCACCGTTGATGTGAACAATATTCAATCTCCAAACACCTCCTTCAGTTTTTCTTCAAATAATGCTTCGGTACTCCCGGTATATCTTCCGATAATTGTGCCGGAAGGATCTACCAGCACCTTAGTGGGTAAGCTGGTGACGCCATATCTGCTCGCACTTATTTCATTGGGATAATCGGAATAATTGGCATCCCCTTTCAACAAACGTTTCATGTCCAACCCCCGGAGTATGTGTCTCCAAACGTTTACCTTATCATTGGCTACCGCTTTTCGCCACGCATCCGGATTTCGGTCGTCATCCGATATGGCAATAATTTCAAATCCTTTGTCCTTGTATTTCGCGTACAGTTCCAACAGGTGTGGGTGACTTGCCCGACACGGTTTACACCAGCTTGCCCAAAAATCAATCAAAACATACTGGCCTTTGTAGCCGGAAAGACTGAGCGAGTCGCCGTTAATATCCACTGCCGAAAAATCAAGCGCCTTAGTCCCCGGAACTCCTATTTTGGATTCATCAATGCTTCTTTGCACTACCCGTCCAAATCCGCTTTGCTTTACTGCGTCTGTGAGTTGACTGAAAAGCGCTTCTGTTTGCTCCCTGTTGAAAATGCGTCCCCGTAAAAGATATGCCGAAAGAAATGAATCCGGATGCTTGCTTATAAAATCAGCGTCTATTTTTGCCGAAAGCGCTTTAAAATCCGCCGAATTAGCAGAGGCTATTTTCTCTGCTGCTTTCAATTTTTCCAAATCCTTTGATTCCTGATTGGTTTTAGAGCCTGAGAGGACGATGTTTTTGAAATCCTGATAGACCAGTTTCGCCGCTGTTTTTCCCGGATCAAGGAAAAACGATACGGCATTGGCATTTCCTTCTGAAGAAAGGACGGATTTGTCCGCAGAAAGGAAGGCCATCACCGGATAGCTGATATTACCCGTAAATACAAATTGTTCGTTCCGGATTTGGGTAGAATCCGAAATTCGTTCGTTGTAAAAATCGGTCAACGTGAGGTAGATATAGCCCGTACTTTTTCCTTTAACCGTACCCGATAATTCAAAAAAATTCTCTTGTGCACCGGATGTAAATACCACGACTAACGCGACGACGATAAAAAAGATTCTTTTCATTGTAGTAAAAATAAATGTGTTTTAATAATTTTGTGTCAGATTTGGATTGTAATTAGTCGCATTCTGTGGAAATGGGAATATCCACAGCGGCGACTCAGGTTTCAACTCGTAGGTAATACCGTTTATCGTTCGGCGAATCGTTTCTTTATAAGCTGTTTCCGTATTCCATCTTTTGATGTTCAGGTAATTCTTACAAGTAAAAAGACATTCTATCCTTGATAATTTTTTAAGATGTGCCATTGCTTCAGATTCCGTTGTTGCGGATAAGTCGCTGTAATCCGCCGGAATAATTCTTCGTTCACGGATGTAATTGAGTATACGCATGGCTTCGCTTACCTGGTTTGTCCGCGCCAAACATTCCGCCTTGGTCAGGTACATATCAATCGTGCTCAGTCCTCCGTTGCTGAGGTTGTAGGTTGCCGTCATTAACAGTTTTACACCTGCAATTCCGATAACCGCACTTCCTGCCGGATGATAGGGTACATACGTATTGAAAATATTTCCCGGTTCATAATAATCATTCAATATTTCCAGTGATGCGCCCTGGAGAACAGGAGGTCCATTGTACGTTGCGTAAAAAAGGTCTTCGGGACAAGTGAGCGCCGGACGGGCAATTGCTTGCGTGCCGATGGGCGTAAATTCCCGATGATCCCAAATGGCGTCATTTAAGGCGAGGCTTGCATTGGCCGCCACCAACGCTTCGGGATAATTGTGCATAGCCAAAAGCGCCTTTGCCTTAACGGCATAGGCAAAGGCTTCCCCCACACGCATGGTATTGACGGGTGTTTGAGGTAAACTTTTTAATTCAAATGCTGCATTGATATCGGAGAGAATATTCGCATAGACTTCGGCCACCATGCTTTTCTTATTGGGTTCGCCAATTCGGTTATCTTCCTTTACATAAGGTACTCCCGGATCTGTGGCTGCGGTAGCCGGATCGTATGCTTTTGCATAAAAATTAACCAACAAATAATGGAAATAAGCACGAAGAATGTAAGCTTCTGCTTTCAGTTGCTTGGCTTTTTCCCGATCGCCTGTGGCTTCATCGGCATTTGCGATGACGATATTTGCCACGTTTGCAATGATAAAATAGTATTTCTCGTATTTAATATCGGAAGTCGTAAGCGTAGCCCTGTCTGCCGATTCATCGGAGGTTACCAAAACAGCTTCCAAACTTTTTGTCGGAGCGCTTATTAAAGTCAATGCATTCACCGCGTATGGATAAATGTCGTTTACTAAAACATTTACATCGTTGAACCTAAACGCGCCTTCGGCGGTTGTTCTGACCGACGAGGAGTAAATAGATACACTACCATTCATGCTGTAATCGAAATTCAACAGCAAATCAAGATCAGATACGCGATTAAGGATATTTCTTCCTTTGGGTTCTATTTCTGTAAACTCGCTGCAAGCGCTTAAGAATATTGTCAGCGCCAGTACAATGCCGTATATTGTTGTTTTTTTGTTCATGTTGATTATAAATTGAAGTTAATGCCAAACACAAAAAAAGTTTGTTCCGGAACGCCGCCTGTTTCCGGGTCAATGTTGATTTTGTTTTTCACCCACAAAGCATTTAGCCTGTTGACCTGAAAATTTACATTTACGTGACTCAGTCTTGCCTTTTTGGTGAGATTTTGGGGTAAATCATATCCCAACACAATATCTCTTATTTTCAGGAATGCGCCGGAGTGCACGAATGCATCGGAGTATTGGAGATAGCTGCCCGGGACCGCTCCCGCAGGCGTATATTGTCCGAATCCGGGAATAATTGTGTTGGTATGTTCGGGAGTCCAACTGTCAAGTACATACGAAGGTATTGTTCCGTATGACGGGGATTGATAGGCAGCGGGTTGTTGCGCCCTCAGATAATGCCCGCCGTAATAAACCAATAGCACATTCAAACTGAATCCCTTATAACGAATGTCGTTAATCATCCCGACATTCACCTCCGGATCGCTTCCACCCGAATAAATAACGGCGTCTAAATCCGTGCCGTCAAGTGCGATAGTCGTTAATGTCCCGTCACCTTTAAGCCATTGCGGTTGCCCTTTTTCGTCAAGCCCTTTGTATTGGAATGAAAACAAAGAATTGACCGGATAATCAACTTTAAGGCCGCCTTGTGCCAATGCCAACGGAGTTGCCGTTACATTGTCGACGTAGGTGATTTTGTTTTTATTGTAGCTGACAACAAGCGATGTGGACCAATTTACGCCGCCTTTTCGACTGCTGAACCATTCATATTTCAGGCTGGTTTCTATCCCGTTGTTCAGGATATTCCCATTGTTCAATATTTGGCTGGTGAATCCTTCCGACGGGTCAATTCTTGTGGTAGAGAAGATGTCTTCGCCCCGCTTGCGATACCAGTCGAAAGAACCGTTGAATCGATTGTTAAATAAAGCAAAATCAATACCTAAATTAACGGTCGTACTCTTTTCCCACCGTAATTCCGGATTAGCAGGACTTTCCACCACCGATACAGGGAGTTTGGTTGCCGCGTTGGTGAGGCTTGAGTTGGCGGTAAGGTAACTTGTTGCTCCCATATACATATTGCCTGTAACACCGTAAGTAGCTCTTAATTTGAGGAAGCTGATCCATCGTATATCGTATATGAAATTTTCATGATGGACATTCCAGCCCAATCCTGTCGACCAAAGTGGTTTGCCCCTGAATTTTTTGTCAAGTCCGAATACATCGGCATAATCTTTGCGGTAGGATGCAAAAACATTGTACCTTCGGTCATACGTATAAGTAGCATTGGCATAGCCTGAATTAAACCGGTGAGTCGTTTCTGTAATAACACCGATCGGATCGCTGAGGTAGCTGCTGTATGTGCCTGAAGGATTGAACGATGGCTTAAAAAGAGTCGTAGAAGTTACTGCGCTGAGAGCCGTGTAATTAACGGAAGTAGTCGCGTGCGATTGCAGTTGATCGTCGTATCCCAGTAATAATCCGCGCGTACCTTTAGTATGTGTCTGACGAAATTCCGTACCGGCAATTACGTCAATAGCATGTTTGTCGAATATGCGGCTATAATTAAGTTGTCCGCGTGCCGTCCAGCTATCAGTTTCCGAGTTAGTTGTTGCCAATTTGCCGCCGTTGGCAGGGAGCAGGTAGGTGTACGTGTAATTGGGATCCGTACCTGTACGGGAAGTGTAAATATTTTTAAGATACCTCATGATAAAACTTTCCGCTTCGGAGTAAGCAGCAGTATTCGAACGTCCGCTTTCATATTGAAATTGCGGATTGAAGTTAAGCCCCTCGATTATTTTGATGTTCATATTGGCATAATAGCGCGAACTTTGAGAAGATGCGTTGATTTTATCTAATGCCAACTCATCAAGATGATTGACTAACATACTTTGCAATTCGGGTGTGGTTTCCGTGAGCGTATTATAAGGGTTATAGGCGGAAGTGGTATAGTAAACCCGGTTTCCATTCTCATCTAAAAGCCGCATATAAGGAGATACATTAAAGGGCGATGTGGCAAAATTGCTGTTACTGGATGTGGATTTAGTCAATATCGAATTGATTCCAAAGTTGATAGACAGCCATTTGCTTACATCATACGCGCCTTTATAGAAAAAATTAAATTGATTGCTGTGGTCACTGATGATACCTTCATTATCGGTTTTAAAGTTCAAAACCAAACTGGACTGGAATTTTTCCCCCTTATTGCGTATAGAAATATTATATTGTTGCAATATGCTGTTTCTTAGTGCATTGTCCTTGAATTGCTGAGCAAAATTGTTCTTTCTGAACTCGTTGAGTTGGCTGTCGAGTTCAGTTTGAGAAATAAGCCCCTGTGCCAACTGGTAATACGCATACTGTACAGGGGAGATGGCATTTCCTTTCGTGATGAAATCGGCAACGGACGAAATCGGATTGGCAATAACGCCGCCATTAAAATAATAGTCGTAATAGCTACTTTCCACATCTACTTGCTGTGCAGGCGTTAAAATGTTTCGCTTACTGTAATCGGGTTTTTGATAAACTGTAATATTCCCGGAAATATCTACCGTTGTTTTTCCCTTTTCTTTTGCCTGTTTGGTTGTAATCACGAGCACGCCATTTGATGCACGCGCACCATATATGGCAGTCGCCGCAGCATCTTTCAGTACGGTAATATTTTCTATATCATAAGGATTTAACGAGGCTATTCCTCCTTCAAAAGGAAGTCCGTCTACAACCGTAAGGGGCGAAGTGGAGGCATGTAAACTGCTTGTTCCGCGAACCAAGGTTTTGCCTCCGTAATTGATAAGCCCGGCGATATGCCCTTCGAGGTTATCAAGAACATTGGGTGTGTAACGAGCGCCCAGTTCTATTGCAGAAACGCTAACCGTTGCGCCGGTCATCTTCTCTTTTTTCAGTTCTTGATATCCTGTACTTATGATCACTTCATCCAATTCAAAGAGGTTGTTTTGTAGTACCACATCTTGGCGGCTTTGACCGTCAATAAGCGCCTCTACCGTCTTATAACCGATGATAGAGAATACCAATACCGAACCATTCGGCGCATCCAAGGTATAATTTCCGTCCTTATCGGTGCTTGTCCCGTTCGATTTGCTTTTGGTATAGACGGAAACTCCGGCCACAGGCTTATTGTCCGTATCCCTTACAGTTCCCTGAACAGGAACAACTTTTGGCGTATCATTTTTTTGTGCGCTATTCACAATCAATATATTCCGGTTCTGAATGATATAAGTCAAATTTGTCTTGACTAAAATCAAATCTAATATTTCACCAACCGTCCGATCTCGCGGTTCGATGCTAATGTGCCCATATTTTTCAACTTGATCCATCGTATAGCTGATGCCGAAACCCGATTTTTTGGCAACTGTATTCAAAGCATCAGATAATGTTTGATTCTGCAATCCAATGTTTATGGGGTCGGCAATGGATTGCCCGAAAAGGTGGGATGCAATGGATAATTGCAGGAATAAGAAAAGCAGATGTATTTTCATTGTCTTTTATCTATTTTATAGAGTGTTATATTTTTATTTTCTCCGATTTCATAATGCATTTCAGGCATAATTACGCAGAGCATATCCAGCACATTATAAAGGCTCTCCATCCCGTTAAAAGAAGACACGATGACTTTTTCACCCAAAGAAGTATCCTTGATATGAATATCTGCCCCATATCTTTTGCCTAAAACAGACACAATTTGGCTCAACGGAACCGGCTCAAACTGCATATCTTCTCGAATCCATTCATTGATGTTTTGATTGGCGTCTGTCAGTGTCGTCCGAATTTGGGACTGTTGAGTGTCATAATCCAACTGTTGGTTGGCAACAAGAACCGCCAATACTTCGGCGCCGTTTTCTACCTTTACTTTTCCTCTGGTAACGGCCACTACAATGTGTTTTTGACCCGGCCATGCCTTGATGGAAAAAGCCGTACCCAATACAACGGTATTGACTTCCCCGCTATGAATGATAAAAGGCTTTTCCGGATTGTGCGTGATATCAAAATAGGCTTCTCCTGTGAGATATACATCACGTGAGGTTTGCAAAAAAGTATTGGCGCAAGTCAGCGTGCTCCCCTTGTGCAGAATTACGGTACTCCCATCCGAAAGCATAATATTTCGTGTATAATCGACCTCCTCTTCCGAAGCGGGAATAACGGGTTCAGCAACACGATCCGCTGTTGTTTGACCAATTTTTGATGGACCAGGTTTGAATACCGTAAATAATACGATTAAAATAATGGCTGCTGCTGCCGAATATTTCCAAATCCAACCGGAACCCAATTGAACTATTTTCCGTGAAACGGGTGTTTTTTCCGTTCCGGATAGAATCTGGCTTGTAATTTCGTTGGCTTTATCCTCCAATAATACATCTTGGGATTTATATGCCTCCCATTCCGAAAATAAAGATTTCTTCAACCGTTTATCATTTGATTTTGAGATCAACAGCGCAAGTTCCGTTTCCTCTTCAGGTGAACAAGTATGCTGTAAATGCTTATTCAGCAGATGCTGTAAGCGGCCTTCTACTATTTGTTTCATACAGAAATTAGTTTATGTTTTTCTATAAGACGAACAAAAAAGCAAGAACACCTAATTATTTTTTCACTATTTTACAAAAAAATGGAGAAAGAATAGCAAAAAGATAAAAAAATCGACATAATTTCTGACAAGATGTTTCTGTATATTTTTGATTGCTTGATTAATATGGTTTTGTACCGTAGAGAGAGAAAGATTCATTTCTGTGGCAATTACTTTCAACGTTTTCCCTTGTTCTTTGTGGTAATTATATATCCTTTTCTGTTGGGGAGTCAAAAGGTTCACGGCCTCCTGAATAATCACTTGTTTTTCTTTTTCAAACAATAATTCGTCCGGTTTAGGGTTAATATCTTCTTTCTGAATGTCTGAATTTAGTGACTGAATTTTCTCTTTTGAATATTTACGAATATGATCAATCATCTGATTTTGAGCAATTTTGAAAATATAAGCATTCAGATTTTTTATTTTGTCCGCACCCTTTCTTTCTTGCCATATTTTCAAAAATACATCTTGGATGATATCTTCCGACTCCTCGACCGAACCGGTGAGGTGTAACATAAAACCGAATAGTTTGTCTTTATAGGCATAAAAAAGCAAATTAAAGGCATGTTGATCTCCGTCTTTCAAACGAAACAAAAGCCCGATTTCTTCGGATTCTGTATATTTCATGCTTTTTTAGTTGCTTTTAAAGAGGCATTTGACTTCTATTTTAACAATACGCTAATGAACAGCAAAGGTAATGGTTTTTATTCATATCACCAATACCATACTTTTGGTATTTTCTAAGTCCAAATAGGTGGTTTTTCGACTCAAGCAGGAGGCGAAAATAAAAATTTCCGCAAAAATATTATCCTGAAATAGAGACAGTTTAGCAATTATCAATAAAAAAAGTTCAAGAAATATTTGGAAGATAAAAAAAAGGTAGTACCTTTGCACCGCTTTTGAGGGTTCCGGCAACGGAAAAGGGATAAAGCAAACGTTCTTTGAAAGATTTCCATGATTA
>JAITQA010000049.1 GCA_031289145.1 Dysgonamonadaceae bacterium
GATGCTTTGGATATTGTTCGTGAAGGTGTTTCGAAAAAATACGCCAAGCTGAGTAATACGCAGATTCGTTCGACGATTTCAGGCATGATTCTGGATGTTCCGATTAAAGCGGGAAATTCTGTGATTCAGGCCAATACATTCAACGACGGCACAACCATTGCTTCGGTTGCCGATATGAATAACCTGATTTTCAGGGGAAATATCGACGAAACGGAAGTAGGCCGGGTAAAAGAAGGAATGCCTCTTTCTTTGACAATCGGCGCTTTGAGCAATCAGAAATTCGATGCCGAACTGGAATACATTTCCCCAAAAGGTTTGGTGGAAAGCGGCGCTGTTTTGTTTGAAATCAAAGCGGCTGTAAAAGTACCCGATTCGGTCTTTATCAGAGCAGGATACAGCGCCAATGCCGAGATCGTACTGGCGCATGCCATAGATGCCTTCACCATTCCCGAAAGTTCCATCGAATTCAGTAACGATTCGTCTTATGTTTACATGCTGAAAGAAGAAAAGCCGAAACAGATTTTTGAAAAACATCCTGTTAAAATCGGACTTTCCGACGGAATCAACGTGGAAGTGAAAGAGGGTTTGGTTGCCGAAGACAAAATTCGTGGTAAGAAAATCGAAGATAAGCCTAAAGTAGAAGCAAAAAAATAGTAATATGAAAACAAAATATGTTTTTTTATTGATTACGGCATTGGTCTTTTTGACAGGCCATACCGTTCAGTCTCAGACCAATCGGTGGTCTTTGGAAGATTGCATCCGTTATGCAATTGAACACAATCTGACTATCAAGAGAATGGAAATACAGCAAAGCAGTGCGGAAGTTACGCTGAATACTTCCGAAATGAGCCGTTTTCCGGATTTGAACGCCAAGATGGAGCAGAATTGGGGTTTCGGACGTACGCCAACCGCAACCGGTTTGTATGAAAACACAAACCAATCGAATGCAAGTTTTTCAATCGGCAGTTCGATACCTCTTTTTACCGGTTTTCGCATTCCGAACGAAATCGCCCGCGACAAACTGGAATTACAAGCAGCCGTCGAAAATCTGAACAAGGCGAAAGAAGATTTGTCTTTAAATATCGCTTCACTGTTTTTGCAAGCGCTTTTCAATAAAGAGCTATTGAAAATCAATGAAGAACAAATGGATCTAAGTAAGATGCAAGTCGATCGGACTTCTCTTCTGGTTGACGCCGGAAAAGTCCCCGCTTCGCAATTGTATGATATCCGTGCGCAAGTTGCCAACGACAAGGTAAATGTTGTACAATCCGATAATAACCTGAAAATATCGCTTTTGGATTTGGCGCAAAGCCTCGAATTGGAACAAAACACCGGTTTCGATATTCTTACGCCGGAATTAAATGATGTGATAACGGAGAATATCGGAAGCCTCAAACCGATAGATGTGATTTTCGGTAGCGCTGTGCAAACCAAACCGGTTATCAAAACACAGGAACTATCGGTCGAAAGCGCCGAAAAAACTTTGAAAATCGCTCAATCGGGTTACATGCCGACTTTGAATTTGACTTTCGGCTACGGGACAAACTATTATTATACGTACGGCGACAACGAACATCCGAACGAGACATTATCCTATCAATTGAAAAATAAAGGTCAGGAATATATCGGTCTGAGCCTCAATATACCTATCTTTAATCGTTTTTCCGTGCGGAATCAAGTTCGTCAAGCGCAGTTTAATATCGAAACCCAACGCTTGACATTAGAAAACGCGAAAAAAGATTTATACAAGGAAATACAGACTGCATACCTGAATGCAACATCTGCACGGGAAAAATATCGTGCAGCGGTCGAAGCTGTCAAATCGACTTCCGAATCGTTCAAATATGCACAGGAAAGATATGAAGCCGGGAAATCTACGGTTTATGAATTTAACGAAGCAAAAACCAAATTGGCGCGAAGCCTTTCGGAAGAAGCTCAAGCAAAATACGATTATATTTTCAGATCGAAAATCTTAGATTTTTATTACGGAATACCTATAAAATTGTAGGCAAAACGATAATTACACTTTGTCTCGCCACGCTTGAGTTGGAAACGAACGGTATTGACCACCCGGTATGCCGGCTAAAACTTTTTTTGAGACTACCCTGCAAACGATTTATTCCACAAAAAAATAGCACCTCAAAAAAAGTTTTAGCCGCGCATATTTGCATAGTATTTTTTATAAAAAATGTCGTATCTTTGTTGTGCCCACAAAACAGATTTTATGACAAACAGCAGACGTTCACGATTTTTCAACACTACGGGGCCGTGTAATCCCGAAAGACATTATATGTTAGCGCCGGAAGAACGCTTGGTCGGCGCTCAGCTAAGCAGGTATATCACCGATGAACTGTACTGGGTGCTTCACGCACCACGGCAAACAGGGAAAACAACTTTTTTGCAAAGTTGGGCGCGACATATCAACGCAAGTGATAAATATATAGCCTGTTATGTCAGCCTGGAAGATTGCCAGGGCAAAGAGACGACGGAAGAAGCGATGCGCACTATCTACAGGGCTATCTGCTATTATGCCGAAGTAGCAGAACTTCCGGTTCCCTTGCTTGATGACCTTAGTCCCGAAGGGCTTTTGCGCACAACCCTGCTAAAGTGGTCTGTACAGGTCGCTCCCAAATCGTTGGTAGTACTTTTCGATGAGGTAGACGTCCTCACAGGAGCGCCTGTGATAGATTTTTTGCGCCAATTGAGAGGTGGTTTTGCCATTCGCGGCATCGGTAAATTTCCAACATCTGTTGTGCTGGTGGGCATGCGCGACCTGAAAGATTATATCACCGCTTCTAAAGAAGGAATAGCGCCCAATCCCGGATCGCCATTCAATATAAAAGCAGATTCAGCTGTTTTATCCAATTTCTCACAAGAGGATATAAAACACCTTTTTGCCCAGCATACAACTGAGACAGGACAGGAAATTACGCAAGAGGCCTTGGATTATGTTTGGGAACAGTCGAAAGGGCAACCCTGGATAGTAAATAACCTGTTTATGAGAGCAACCATGCGCGTCCTGGATGCCGAAAGCACGGAAACAGTAAGCATCAACCACGTTTACGAAGCCCGTAAGCAAATGATTGCAGCGCGGGAAACACACTTTGACGCACTTGGCAAACGGCTGACCGACCCGCGAGTAAAACACGTGGTGCAGACCATTATTTCGGGTGATTCCGATCCCCAAATGGGACGTATGAATCCTGATGTAGAGTTGGTTATGGATTTAGGATTGGTTACATGGTCGTCCGAAAAAGGCTTTATTATAGCCAATCCTATCTACGAAGAGATTCTGACACAACAGTTAAATTCAGGCTATCATGATTCTTTACCTGCGCCCTCCACGTGGAAATGGCAGAGCGCCGATGGTAATTTGGATATGAACAGTTTGTTACACGAGTTCCAGGGATTTTGGCGAAAACACGCCGATATATGGGAACAAAAAGCCGACTACACCGAAGTTTTCCCTCACCTGCTGTTAATGGCTTTTCTGCAACGCATCCTCAATGGCGGCGGACGCATAGAACGTGAATTTGCCGCCGGTCGCGGAAGGATGGATTTAGCCGTTGAATACAACAATCAATGGTTCATCATCGAAATAAAAATCCTGCACGACTACGATACCACCAAAGAAATAAAAGAAGAAGGTCTCAAACAAATAGCTCACTACCGAGACAAAATAGCGCCTGCCGCTCCTGCTTATTTAGTCATCTTCGACCGCCGCTCGGAAACAAAAAAACTGCCCTGGAATGAACGTATCGCTTGGATGGAGGAAAGGGATATCGCGGTATTGGGTTGTTAGTCTGAACCGGGATTTTTACAAGATTGAAAAGATTACCAGGATTCAATCTTGGCTCCCCTCCCATTGTGGAGAGGAGCCGGGAGAGTGGTCTTTAAGTATTCCGATGGGATGAATAAAAATCCCTTAAAATTTTAGTCTTTCTTGCATATATTATAAAAAATTATATATCTTTGTATTGAAATTTAAATCTATTAAAACAATGAATACGCAACTTTCTTTGTACGAAAAAATTTCGGAAATGAACGCAACAATAGCGTTTCCTTTTAATTTTGAGAATGAAAAAGATGTAACCTCTCATGTTTTTTTACCTGCAAATAACAGTACAGAGCATATTGTTATGCGAAAAATATCCATTTTTTTGGTTTTATTATTTGTCGGCAGCATAGCATGCAGTCAGGATTACCGACAGGAAGCGGACAAGCATTCGGCAGCTACTAATCAATACGGTATCAAAATGGTTTTTGTTCAGGGTGGTACATTCATGATGGGCTGCACCTCCGAGCAAGGCAATGACTGCGATATCGATGCAAAACCGGCGCATCAGGTGACGCTAAGTGATTTTTACATCGGTCAGTACGAAGTCACGCAAAAGCAATGGAAAGATATAATGGGCATAAACGCCAATCCAAGCTATTTCAAAGGCGATAGCTTGCCGGTAGAAAATATCAGTTGGGACGAACTACAGGAATTTATCCGGAAACTCAATGTAAGAACAAATAAAAATTTCCGTTTACCCACAGAAGCGGAATGGGAGTACGCTTGCAGGGGTGGCGTGGAGTCCGACCCATACAAATACAGCGGCAGCAATATGGCGGGTAAAGTAGCATGGTATAGAGAAAATAGCGGTGGCCAGCCACATCCTGTGGGTCTGAAATCACCAAACAAATTAGGCCTTTATGATATGTGCGGCAATGTCTGGGAATGGTGCAGCGACTGGAAAGGCGCTTACAGCAGCGATTCGCAGACCAATCCTACCGGCCCTCCGTCGGGACCGAGACGTATCGTTCGTGGCGGTAGCTGGAACAGCGACGCATGGCACATGCGTGCATTGTACCGCGACAGCAGCATACCCGGCGGCCATCTGGGCTTTCGCTTAGTCTGTAACTCAAATTAGCCCTTATTCCAGGTAATTTTTCGCTTGTCCACTGATTTGCATCAGCGAAATTTCGCAGATTTTAGTGTTGAATTGCGCCGAGAGCAAACGCTCTTCAGCATTTAGCAGGCTGTTTTGGGCTTCTCGCAATTCGATTCCCGCCAAGTCTCCCAAACGGTAACGTTCCATGGCGATTGAATAGTTTTCGCGAGCTGTTGCCAAGTTTTCCTGTTCCAGATTAATGAGTTCGAGATTATTTGTATAAGCCATCCACATCTTGGCCAAGTCGGCTTGGAGCGACAACTCCATTTGTTCGTACTGCAGTTCCCGGTTTTGAATCGTGATGCGAGCGTTTTTCTTTTCGCGCTTCCGGTTAAATCCGTCGAAGATATTGAATCCTAAAGTCAAGCCGTAGTTAACTCCCAGTGTCTGCTGTTTGTCTAAAGCGCCCGAACCATAACTGTTCAGCGTGTAACCGTATCCCGCATTCAAACGCAAATAGGGATAATCGCGTCCTTTCAGGTTTTTATAGTCCAACTCGCTGATTAATTTATTCTTAGCGGAAAGCAAAAGGAGTGAATTAGCTTCCATAGTCTGTTTCCAAAGCCAATCTTCTTTCAGGAAAGCATTGGGAATGATTAGCGAATCCGAGACGGTCAATTGCTGGGCGACATCATCAAGCGCCATCATTTCATTCAAGGTAATTCGCGAAGTATAAACCACTTCATATTGCCTGATCAGATTCGAACTGTCTGCATTGAAATCGACACGCGCCTGCTGGAGTTCCAAACGCGATTTGGTACCAATATCGTAATTCGCTTCCACAATACGCAAACGCTCTTTCGAAAGAGAGACCGCATATTTCAGGTTCGCCAATCGGAGATTCTGGTACACATAGTCATGGTATTCCGCCGCGAGATTGGTTATCAGATTTTCAATCGTAAGCCGGGTATTCACTTCACCCATTTCCCGAAATTCTTTCAGGCGTTGGTAGTTCGTTTGCATGGAAAACCCGTCAAAAACCGTCCAGTTCATATTCAGTCCCAGATTGGCTCCCTGATTCAATATCCCGGAAATTTTGTTGACGGTTCCATCTGTATAATCCTGATCAGTATTGTTTATCGAACCCGAATAACCGGCGCTAAGGTCTAAAGACGGAAGCAAGCCTGCGTTTCCGAGGGTGGCATTGTTTTCGGACAATTGTTGTTCGTTCCGGACAATCCGGATATCATAATTTCTTTCCAAACCCGTTTCCAAGCATCGTTTCAAGTCATAAATTTCCTGAGCCTCAACAAGAAAAGGCGTGAATAGCAGAAAAATAAACAGGCTCATTGTCGGGCGGCAGTTCAATACAATAGGTTTCATTTGCTTTTTTCTTTTTTTAATCTGTTGGTTGAAAAATACGTATAAACGGCAGGAACGATATACAAAGTCAGGAAGGTAGACACCAACATACCACCGATAACGGAAATACCCATAGCTACACGGCTGTTGGCTCCTTCTCCGCTCGCAAATGCCAAAGGCAGCAATCCCAGCACCGTACACAAACTGGTCATCAGGATCGGGCGCAGACGCTGGTGGGAGGCTCCCCGTATGGCTTCCATTTTCTCTATCCCGGCTTCCTGACGTTGGTTGGCAAATTCTACAATCAGGATTCCGTTCTTCGCAACCAACCCGATCAGCATAATGATACCGATCTGGCTGAAAATATTCATCGTAATATTCGCGAAATACATGAATATCAAGGCGCCTGCAACCGCCAAAGGAACAGTCAGCATAATAATGAGGGGGTCTTTGAAACTTTCGAACTGGGCGGCCAAAATCAGGAAAATCAATACCAAGGCCAGACCGAAAGCAAACATCAGGCTTGAAGAACTTTCCCTGAATTGCTTCGATTCTCCGGAAAGGGCTGTCCGAAACGACTCATCCAAAACCTCTTTGGCGATGCGGTCCATTTCTGCCAAACCATCGCCGATGGTTACGCCTTTTGCCAGTCCAGAGCTGACGGTTGCTGAGTTAAAACGGTTGTAACGATACAGTTGCGGAGGAGCAACACTCTCCGTCAGATCGACTAAGTTATCTAATTGCACCATCTGTCCCTGATTATTTTTGATGTAAATAGACTTCAGGTCGAGGGGTTTATTTCGTTGTTGCCGGTTGATTTCGGCCAGAATTTGGTATTGTTTGCCGTTCATATAGAAATAACCCATCCGTTGGCCGCTCAAAGCATATTGCAAGGTCTGACCGATATCCCGTGTGCTGACGCCCAGCAAGGTCGCCCGGTCACGGTTGATAGAGATACGGGTTTCCGGCTTGGTAAATTTCAGGTTGACATCGGCCATCTGAAACAAGGGGTTTTCCGAAACTTTATTCATAAACAAAGGAATAAATTCCTCCAATTTGGCCAAGTTAGGCGCTTGCAGAACATATTGGACAGGCATACCGCCGCGCCGTCCGCCGAAAGTGGACTGCTGTTGCACAAACGAACGCGCCTCGGACTGGCTTCTGACCGCAGCCGAAAGGACATCTGCAACCTCCATCTGGCTTTCTTCCCGGTCTTTGAGATCCGGCAGATTCAGTTGAACATTCGCAAAACTGGAACGGATAAAAGTCACATTCGATTCCCTCTCCGGATATACGGAATCGGCAATTGCAGAAATTTTTTCCGTATAATCGCGATAAAATTCATACGTCGAACCTTCCGGCGCCCTGACATTGATGGTGACCTGAGAACGGTCTTCCAAAGGGGCCATTTCCGCCGGAATCTTAGCCCAGAGAAAAGCAATCAACCCCAACGTGAATGCTACAATTACCCAGGTCAGGTAACGATGTTTCAGAAAAAAATTCAGACTTTTTTCATAAACTTTATTCAGTCCCTCGAAAAAAGGTTCTGTTTTCCGGTAAAAAATATTTTTCTGTTCTCTTTTTTTCAATATCTTCGTCGACAGCATCGGCGTAAATGTCAAAGCGGCAAAAGCAGAAATGAGGATTGCTCCGGAGACAACAATGCTAAATTCCTTGAACAGACGACCGGTCGTTCCTTCCATAAAAACAATGGGGAAAAACACGGCAATCAAGGTAATAGTTGTCGAAACAATGGCGAAAAAGATTTCTTTTGCACCTTCTATTCCAGCCGTTTTCGGACTTTCTCCGTTTTCTATGCGCACATATATATTTTCGGCCATAACAATGGCGTCGTCTACCACCAAACCTACCGCCAACACAACTGCCAGCATGGACAATACATTGATTGAAAATCCGGCCACGTACATAATAAAAAACGAACCTATCAAAGAAACCGGAATGACCAGCACCGGTACCAAAGTCGCCCGCCAGTCGCGGAGGAAAAGGAAAATGATGATGATAACAAGAATAAAGGCGATATAAATTGTTTCCTCAACTTCCATGATAGAAGAGCGGATAAAACGGGTATTGTCGTATACGATGTCTAAAGTCACGTCTTCCGGCAAGTCTTTTTGCATCTGGGCCATACGCACCCGGACTTCATCCGATATTTCGATATGATTGGCTCCCGGCTGGGGAATCACAACTACGCTAATCATGGGCACACCGTTTTTCCGCATGATACTGCGCTGGTCTTCCGGACCCAATTCGGCATTCCCTATATCGCCAAAACGGATAACATTGTAGTTGTCTTCCTTGATAATCAAATTGTTGAATTCTTCCGGGGTACGCATTAAACCCAATGTGCGGATGGTTAATTCCATTTTGTCGCCTTCGATACTGCCGGAAGGCAGTTCGACATTTTCCCGGTCTATGGTATTCCGTATATCAATAGGGGTGACGCCATAAGCCGCCATTTTCGACGGGTCTAACCACAAGCGCATGGAATAGCGCTTTTCGCCCCAAATTCCCACAGAACTCACGTTCGGAATGGTTTGCAAACGTTCTTTGACGGTCAGGTCGGCTATTTCCGACAGCTCCAGCAGGGAGCGTTTTTCGCCTTGGATGGTCAACTGCAGGATGGGCTGGTCGTCCGCATCCGCTTTGGATACGGTAGGCGGGTCGCAGTCACTGGGAAGGAAACGCTGGGCACGGGAAACTTTGTCCCGCACATCGTTAGCTGCCGTTTCCATGTCGACGCTCAGTTCAAATTCAACCGTGATGCGGGAAGACCCTTGACTGCTGGTGCTCGACAAAGAGCGTATCCCCGGTATCCCGTTGATGTTCTGCTCCAATGGCTCGGTAATCTGGTTCTCAATAATATCCGCATTGGCGCCCGGATAGGTTACATTGACCGTAATGATAGGGTTGTCAACACTCGGATATTCTCTGACGCCCAGATAAGTGTAACCGATTATTCCGAAAATAATGATTATCAACACAAAAACAGTGGATAAAACCGGACGCTTGATGCTTAATTCTGATATATTCATAATTTGTCTATCACCTCTTTACTGACCCAGAATATTATCAATCGTCACGGGCAAACCGTCTCTTAATTGCATCACTCCGCTTACAATCAGGGTATCACCCGGATGCAGACCTTCCCATACCGGAATTCTTGCTTCGGAACGTTCGCCGTTCTCTAATTCCACTCTTCTGGCTCTTCCTCCGGAATAAATATAGGCGATGTTACGACCCATTTCGGCTATTATCGCTTCATTAGGCGCCAATATAGCATTTCTTACATCCTTGCTTTCGACCCTTATGGTTGCCATAGCGCCGGGTTTTAGTTTTCCTTCTGTGTTGGGGAAAAGCGCCCGCGCCTGCAAAGTCCGGGTAGTTAGTGCTACCCGCGCCTCCACCGCATAAATGGTCGCGGAAAATTCTTCACCGTTAACGGTTCTGAAATTAAAACTCGTTCCGGGTTTTAAATCGTTTCTATATCGTTCATTTACAGAAAATTCTATCTTCAAAGGTTTAATTTTTGTGAGTGGGGCAATCACAGTCGTGGGTGATACATAAGCGCCTTCACTCACCTTACGCAAACCAATCATACCATCGAATGGCGCTCTCAACTCGGTTTGGGTGATGCGTGCGCTCACCAATTCTATATCAGCATGCAATTTTTCCAATTCCGTGGTTACCTGTTCATAAGACTCCTGGCTCACGGCGTCTTTTTCCAAAAGCGATTTCTGACGAAATACCCGCCCTTCGGCTAACGGAATCTGGGCTTCCAGCTTATGCAATTCGGCAAGCAAGGGTTTGTCGTTTACTTTCGCCAACAAAGCGCCTTTAGTGACCGCCGTTCCTTCCTTGAAAAAAATATCGGTAACCTTGCCGGCGGTTTCAAAAGTTAAATCCACCTCTTCGTCGGGATAAACATTCCCGGTCGTAATAATAATACTCGAAAGCGGCTCCGACTTGACAATTTCGACATTGACGTTCAAAGACGCACCGCGCCTTTCTCCACCACCGGAGGGAGCGGCCGATGTAACTTTCCCCGGCTCGTCTTTTTTCAAACTCTTTTTTATAGTCGGGTATAATGCCATCCCGGCAATCAACAAAACTATGATAGCCAATAAACCTATCTTCGTGCTTTTGCTCATTTGTAATTATCTTTTTAGTTGGAGGTGCTAGAATAATGCAAAGATAAATTATCTCCCCGAAATAAGACATCCTAACAGCCGATAAGTTTAAATATACAAGCAATAATTATTTTTTTTTAATCTTAATTTCAAATAATTTATAATAGAACTGCCCGCTTTTCTTGCGTGCATTTCAACTTGTCCTTTATTTTTTGCGCTTCTTCTTCAGAGATACTGACTTGGGCATAAATATCCCGAATCAAATCAGCGTTTAATTTTTCAAAGTCTTCTTCTCTGGCAATTACCAAAAGTCCGGCCATATCTACAATTCCCGGAGAAACAAGCAATTGTGCATCTCCTGTTTCATAAAAAGCAGTAGGACGGTGTTTCTCTCTGGGAAAAATGACCCAATGACCTGTCCCGTTTTCAAACCAAAGCATAAGATTACATTTGGGTTCTGTTTGACCGGAATGTAAGTCATTCATCGTGTATAGAATTTGTTTGAAATTTTCCTGCAACCAAGTTATATTCGCACTTTCCAACAGGAATGCTGTACGGAGATAATTTTTCAGACAATAGATATTCCCCTCCTTTCCTTCCTTGAGTAATAGCTTGTTACCGGCTTCGGTTATATCTTGTTCGATGGGCATACATCCTTTGTTGACTGCCTGAAAATGAAAATGATCCGGTGCGGAAGCGCCGGATTCCGGAGCGTTGTACAACAAAATATGCGCCTGTAAATCTTGTGCCAAACGGAGCATATCTTCCGCCCGACCTTCAATGGACTGGCGCAGATGTCTTTGGTCGGCGATAGTCAGGTGTTCCGGGAAAATCGGGTAAGGATTAACCAATATATTGTAGTGCGGTGGATATGCTATCTTTTTTTGTACTTCCGGAAGATTTGCCGGACACAAAAAACAAGCCCGCTGTTGCACCGATTGTGCATCAACCTTTGCATTTGCCGACCGGATACGTTCCGGATTGAATTGCGCCTTTACCGTAAAACCTTCAAAAACAAATTCTCTGTAAATGGCCGATTGTAATTGCGCATAATTGGTTGTCACCAAAGGCCAATTTTCCAATTGTTCTTTATATAGTTCTTTAATAGCTAACATTTTTGTTTAGAATTTGGCCACAAAGGTAGTAAATTAGATTGATTTGGCTAAATATTATTTCGATTTGAGCCTTTTAAAAAAAATATTGCAGCAAGTATAGCTAATTCGTATTTTTTTACTACTTTTGCCGGAATTAATAATTACACACTAATCTTTAGACATGAATACAATTACATCAATCTTTTGGATTGTCCCTTCAGCTTCTGTCTTAGCGCTTGCTTTTGCATTTTACTTCTATAGATGGATGCTAAAAAAAGAGGAAGGGACGGACTTAATGAAAAAAATAGCGCAACATGTACGTGTTGGCGCTATGTCTTATTTGAAACAACAATACAAAATCGTAAGTATTGTCTTTTTGATTTTGGTTGTTTTGTTCTGCATTATGGCTTTTGGTTTTGATTTGCAAAATCACTGGGTGCCTTTCGCCTTTTTGACGGGAGGATTTTTCTCCGGTCTGGCCGGATTCCTGGGTATGAAAACGGCGACTTACGCATCGGCTCGTACAGCGCATGCCGCGCAGCAATCCCTGAACCAGGGACTTCAGGTCGCTTTCCGAAGCGGTGCGGTAATGGGTTTGGTGGTAGTTGGACTGGGATTGTTGGACATCTCAATCTGGTATGTTCTCCTCAACTATCTTATTCCGGCCGAGTCGCTGACCGACACGCACAAACTAACTATCATCACCACCACCATGCTGACTTTTGGTATGGGCGCTTCTACCCAAGCTTTATTTGCCCGTGTAGGAGGTGGAATTTATACCAAAGCGGCGGATGTCGGCGCTGACCTTGTAGGAAAAGTAGAAGCCGGTATTCCGGAAGACGACCCGCGCAATCCGGCAACGATAGCCGATAATGTGGGTGATAATGTAGGTGATGTTGCGGGAATGGGCGCTGATTTGTATGAATCTTATTGCGGTTCCATTCTGGCTACAGCCGCTCTCGGCGCTGCCGCATTTGTCGGGTCAAATGATGTAACAATGCAATATAAAGCCGTTATCGCTCCCATGTTGATTGCTGCTGTTGGCATCCTGTTATCCGTTGTCGGCATATTTTCGGTTAAAACCAAAGAAAATGCGTCCATTAAAAGCCTGTTAAGGTCGCTTTCCATGGGAACCAATCTCAGTTCTTTACTAATCGTTTTTGCCGCTTTCGGCATTATGTACTGGTTGCAGTTGGAAAATTGGTTTTGGATTTCTTGCTCGGTTATTGTCGGCTTAGCGGTAGGTATTGTCATTGGACAAGCGACGGAATATTATACCTCCCAATCATACAAGCCTACCCAGAGGGTAGCCAATGCCGGTCTGACAGGCCCTGCCACCGTAATTATTTCGGGATTGGGCTTAGGGATGCTATCTACGGCCATTCCGGTTATCGCAGTTGTAGTAGGTGTAATCACCTCTTTCCTTTTTGCTTCGGGTTTCGATTTCAACAATGTTTCGATGGGACTATATGGAATAGGGATTGCAGCTGTGGGAATGCTTTCCACATTGGGAATCACTTTAGCTACAGATGCTTACGGCCCAATAGCAGACAATGCGGGCGGTAATGCCGAAATGAGCGGCTTGGGCAAAGAAGTCCGAAAACGGACGGATGCTCTTGATTCTTTGGGCAATACGACTGCCGCTACCGGAAAAGGATTTGCTATCGGTTCTGCCGCCTTAACAGGCTTGGCGTTGATGGCTTCTTATGTGGAGGAAATAAAAATAGGCTTGCTTCGTTTGCTTGAAAATGGCTCAAATACAACCATAGAAGTGGGTAGCACCCTGCTGACAAAAGCGCAAATAGCAGAATCTTCCTTTACCGATTTTATGAATTATTACGGCGTCAACCTGATGAATCCCAAAGTTTTGGTAGGTATGTTCCTGGGTTCGATGATGGCCTTTGTTTTCTGCGGCTTGACCATGAATGCGGTAGGACGCGCAGCAGGCAGTATGGTGGAGGAAGTCCGCCGTCAGTTCCGCACCATCAAAGGGATTATGACAGGTGAAGCCGAACCGGATTATGCCCGTTGTGTTGAAATTTCAACCAAAGGGGCGCAAAAGGAAATGATTATTCCGTCCATTTTAGCGATTGTTGCACCGGTATTTGTCGGATGGATTTTCGGCGTAACCGGCGTAATGGGATTATTGGTCGGCGGATTGAGCACCGGTTTTATCCTGGCTATATTCATGGCTAATTCCGGCGGCGCCTGGGACAATGCCAAGAAATACATCGAAGAAGGTAATCATGGCGGAAAAGGTTCTGAGACCCACAAAGCAACCGTAGTAGGCGATACGGTCGGAGACCCGTTTAAAGACACATCCGGACCCAGCCTGAACATTCTTATCAAATTGATGAGTATGGTTGCCATTATCATGGCCGGTATGACCGTTGCCTGGAGTTTGTTCTGATAGCATTGCTTTAAATTTGTAAATCCGTGTACGCACACAGAATAGGAACTGTAATTCTATGTACGTACACGGATTATAAATTTAAACCTTAGTATTCAGCCGGTAAGGCTTCCAATGCTACACGCGAAAATACAGGGCCGTCTTTGCAGACATACATCTTTCCGACATTACAGCGGCCGCACTTCCCTACCCCGCATTTCATACGGTTTTCGAGCGTTGTGTAAATTTGTTCGGGCTTAAAGCCTAATTTATCCAAAACGGGAAAAGTAAATTTAATCATCACCGGAGGCCCGCAAACAATCGCAATGGTATTTTCTGCCGAAGGGTTCATTTTTTCCAATACGGAAGGAACAAATCCGATTGCACCTTTCCAGTCAGGCGTTTCTCCTCCGGGGTCAACGGTTGTTACCAATTTCACGTCGGGACGTTCGTCCCATGCTTTGAGTTCGTCCTTATAAACGAGGTCGGCAACCGACTTGGCGCCATAAAGGATACTCACATCTTTGAAATTTTCACGGGTATCCAGCACATTCCAAATCACGCAACGCATCGGAGGCAACGCAATACCTCCGGCAATAAAAAGCAGGTTTTTACCTTTCCATGCGTCTAAAGGAAAAGTATTTCCAAACGGGCCTCTGAATCCCATTGTTTCACCTTCTTCCAATTTAGCAAGGGCAGAGGTAACTTTTCCGGCTTCGCGAAAAGTACATTCCACATATCCGTCACGGGTAGGCGAAGAAGCGATGCAAAAGGTACATTCGCCTTCGCCAAAAACGGAATATTCGGCAAATTGTCCGGCTTTGAAGGAGAATCTGCGGGCGTCTTCATCATTTTTAAATTTCAACCGGAAAGTTTTTACGCCCGGCGCTTCTTCGGTAATTTTTTCAATGGCAACTAAATAGGGAAGATATATATTGTAGTCAGTCATACATTTATTTATTTGTTACGTTAATAATCGATTATCCTATATCGGCCAAATGTTCCGCGATATTCATATCAACAGGGCAGGCCCGCGAACAGCGTCCGCAACCGGTACAACCGATAACCGACAGTCGGTCGGGCATGTATGAGAATTTATGCATCAGCCGTTGCCGCCAACGTTGGCTTTGCGTTGAGCGGGGGTTATGACCGGAAGTGTGCAGGGTAAACAACGAAAATCCACAGGAGTCCCAGCAACGGAGCCGGTCGCCTGAATTACCTTTGCTATTTTCCTGAATATCGAAACAGGCGCAAGCAGGACAAACAAAAGCGCAGGCGCCACAGCCTAAACAACGTTCGGATTGCGTTTCCCAGACTTTGCTTTCAAACATTCCGGATAGTTTCCGGCTGACTTCTTCCGGACTGAAACGTACCGGAACTTTTGCCAGGCAAGCTTCCTTATCGCTGTTTTCGGGAGGCGTATCGAAACACGATTGATACGCTTCAACTAATTTTTGTCCTTTTTCCGTGATGATTTCTACCAAATAATCTTTTTTCAACGGCGTCAACAGAATATCGCTGCCTTCCGTATTTCCGGGACCTCCGTTTACCGAAGTACAAAAGCAAAATTCATCGCTTTTTGTACAACTCACGGTAATCAGTGTCATCCGTTTGCGCCGTTCATTATACGGTTTATCGGGCGTGTCCCAATTAAAAATACTGCCCAAGGGACGGAATCCTGCGGCATCGCAGGGATGCAGACCGAAAATAACCGTTTCGGACAAATTATCCGGATTGTAATCCTGAAGCGTAACAGCTCCTTTTTCTTTCTGATAGGAGAAGAGTTTTTCGGCACGCGGGAAAGCTACAGCTTTGGCTGACTGTGTGGTCTGAATGTGTTCCATGGATATTTCCGCAACCGAATCCAGCCATTTGAAAGCGGTTTTATCGCCTTCACGAACCGGAGCATAGAGCTGTTTTCCTCCGGCTATTATCTTTGCCAACCAGTCTTTTAGTCCCTTATCCGTTATCTGTAAACAATTATTATGTATCATGATTCTGTATTATCAGTGAATAAAGTTTTCTTTATCATCAGGTTTGAACGTTGAGAGTACATTTTCCTTCGTTTCCGAAACACCGAAATGTTCCTTGACTGTTTCCGACATTTTATGCGTCAACAAATGAACGGGAATACCTAAGGGGCACGCTGTGCCACAGGAACCACAATCGGAACAACGACCGGCTAAATGCATCACGCGGTTGATTTGCCATTCCATATTGCTCAATGTACTTGCCCAAGGCTGTATCCATTGCGGACGGTTGACCTCGACAATACATTTGGTACAATAACACATCGGACAGGCCGCGCGACAGGCATAACATTTAAAACATTTCGACAATTCGTCCGACCAGAATTTCCAACGTTCGGAAGCCGTCATGGCATTAATTTTGCCGACCAATTCATCTTCATCGGGCTTGGCGGGCGGAGGCGTTGCGCTCAGATGTTGTTTGATGGCTGCTACGGAATCGAAAAATTGCACACTACCCTCTTCCGAAACGCCGAAAATACGCAGGTTTTCCGCTTTCAATTGGTTCTCGTCAAACAGTTGTGCAATACTTTTCAGCGCATAATATGAAGCCGAAATGCCTGTTTTTTTCCCGCCGGTCAGGTCTTTGCGCGTAAGGTAAACGGCTAAGTTTCCCGAACAAGCAGCGTCAAAAATCAAATTTTCAGCATCTTCCGCTTTGTGTACAAAAAACGGACGAGGCGTACGGGTTCCTTTTTCATATCCGATAAATAAATCAATTTCACCTTTGTCAAAAAGCGCTTTGACTGTATCTTGCAGTTCACGCATGGTTCGCCTCCATTTCTTCTGTTAATTCATTTTCATTGGCTACCAGAAATTCAGTTGCTTTTTGGTATTCGGTGTAAGGGCCCAAGTCTTTCAATTGGGCAACCGTTTCATTCACTACTTCCGCCCATTTGGCGCCTTCGGCTGCGGATACCCAAGCAAAGCGAATCCGGCGAATGTCTATTCCCAAAAAATCAAGCAGATTGCGGAACAGCATCCAACGCCGTCGCGCATGGAAATTCCCGGAAGTGTAATGACAATCGTTCGGATGACAGCCCGACACGATTACGCCGTCCGAGCCATTGGCAAACGCTTTCAGCAAAAGCATGAAATCAATACGTCCCGTACACGGGAAGCGGATTATTTTTACATTCGAGGCATATTTAATGCGGCTCGTACCCGTTAAGTCGGCGCCGGTGTAAGTACACCAATTGCAGACAAAAGCTACTACTTTGGGTTCAAATTCATTACTCATACGATATAATCTTGTATTTTAATATTCTGCAACAAGGGACATTACTTCCGCAAACATCTGTTCATTTGAAAATCCTTGAATATCAATAGATTTGGAACGACAAAACGACACACAGGTTCCGCAGCCCTGGCACAAACCAGGATTGACTCTCGCCACCGTTTTAATTACTTCTCCATTGCGATTTTTTATTTCTTCATGTTCAATAGCCTGATACGGACAAGCCGTTTCGCAAAGGAAACAGCCGACACAGGTCGAAACATCATGCGTTGCAATGCGGTTTACCACAGCAATGGTCGGCTCACGTGTCAGTTCGGCATTAGAGAACAAACCGATAACCTTAGCCGCAGCTCCGGATGCCATACTGACCGTATCGGGAATATCTTTCGGCGCCTGACAGGCTCCACAAAGGTAAATCCCCGCAGTATTGGTCTCTACCGGTTTCAGTTTAGGATGCGCTTCCGCAAAGAATTTGTAGGGGTCGTAAGAAACATGCATTTTTTGCGCCAAGTCTTCTGCACCGCCATTGGCTACACCGGCAGTAGCCAACACTACCATGTCTGCTTCTATTTCAACCTGTTGTGCACCAAGAAGCGTATCTACGCCCTTGACAACCATCTTGCCGTCTTTCTCATAAATACGCGCCACGCGCCCGCGAATATAATGGGCGCCGTCTTCTTCAATGGCGCGGCGCACAAATTCTTCGTAATTCTTCCCTCCGGCACGAATATCCATATAGAATACGTATGATTCTCCTTCGTGCACCTTGTGCTGGTATAGCATCGCGTGTTTGGCGGTATACATACAGCATATTTTCGAACAATACGGAATACCTTTAGCGGGGTCTCGCGAACCGGCACAAGCAATAAAGACTACTTTCTGCGGAATTTTCCCATCCGAAGGACGGCGTATCACACCCATGGTGGGGCCGGAAGCCGAAGCCAATCGTTCGAACTGCAGTCCGGTAATGACATCTGCATATTTTCCGTAACCGTATTCGGGGAAAAAATCGGGTTTGAGTACATTGAAACCCGTAGCAAGTACAACAGCTCCAATGTCTTCGGTAATAAATTCGTCTTCCCTGTCAAATTGTATGGCGCCGGTAGGGCAAATTTTCTCACAGACTTTGCATTTGCCGGTTGTATAATAACGGCAATTGACTCTGTCTATAATCGGTTTATTCGGAACGGCTTGCGGGAATGGCGTATAGATAGCTGTCCGCATTCCCAATCCTTCGTTGAATTCGCTGGGGATTTTTTTGCTGGGGCACTTGGTCATACAAGCTCCACAACCGGTACAGGTTTTATGGTCAACACTTTTGGCTTTCAAACGGATAGTCGCCTTGAAATTTCCAATAAAGCCTTCTAATTTTTCAAGTTCGGCATAGGCATAAAGCGTGATATTCGGATGTTGGGCAATATCGACCATGCGGGGCGTGAGGATACATTGCGAGCAGTCGAGCGTGGGGAAAGTTTCCGAAAGTTGTGACATGTGACCGCCAATTGAAGGGTCGCGCTCGACAAGGATTACCTTTTGGCCGGCGCCAGCAATGTCAAGCGCCGCTTGTATTCCGGCAATTCCACCGCCTATGACCAAGGCTTTTTTCGTAATCGGCACTTTAATCGGATTCAGCGGTTTGTTGCGTTTGACTTTTTCGACCAGCATCCGTACCAGACTAATGGCTTTATCCGTCGTTTCCCCGCTTTTTTCATGCACCCACGAACAATGTTCCCGGATATTAGACATTTCGCACAAAAACGGATTGAGTCCGGCTTCGGCACAAGTCTTGCGAAAAGTAGGTTCGTGCATTCGTGGTGAACAAGCGGCAACAACAACGCCATCCAAACCTTTTTCGCGAATAGCGTCCTTGATTCTCATTTGCCCCGGTTCGGAACACATGTATTTATAATCGGTGGCAAATGCAACGCCTTCGATTTGAGAAGCGGTGTTCGCTACGCTTTCGCAATCGACCGTAGCGCTTATATTTTCGCCGCAATGACAAACAAATACTCCTATTTTTGACATAATCTACTGTGTGTTTTTATATTGTTTCTATATCGCTGTCCTGTTCAATCTCAATTGCCTCACCAAGTAATTCAAGGGTCTTTTCCTGTGGCAATTCCTGAACAGTCCGCAGTTTACGTTCAATAGCTCTTGAGCGGACGCCGGCTTTGTCTATCACGTTAGTGGCTTCCTCCAACTTCTTCTTGGTTTTCTCCAATACGATTCCAAAATTGCCAAATTCCGTTTTGACGGCTCCGAGAACTTCCCAAACCTCGCTCGACCTTTTTTCGATGGCTAATGTCTTGAATCCCATTTGCAAGCTACTTAAAAACGCTACTAAATTGGTAGGGCCTACCACCGTGATTTTGTACTCCCGCTGTAGGGTTTCAAAAAGCCCCGTTCTACGCAAAATTTCCGCATACAAGCCTTCTGTCGGCACAAACATGATGGCAAAATCGGTAGTAACCGGCGGATTGATGTATTTATCGCGGATATCTTTGGCATTTTTCTTTACCGAGTTCTCGAATTGCTTAGAGGCGGCTTCCACATCGCGCGGATTCAGGTTGGCCATGTTTTCGTAAGCCTCCAACAAGCGCTGGTAATCTTCATTGGGAAATTTCGAATCAATCGGAAGTAAGAGTGATTTATTGTCGTGGTTCTTTCCCGGCAGTTTGATAACATATTCCACCCTTTCCTGACTACCCTCTTTGATGGCTGCGTTTTGTTCGTATTGTTCCGGCGACAAGATTTGTTCCAAGATAGCGCCCAGCTGTATTTCGCCGAGGTTTCCGCGTGTTTTGACATTGGTCAGCACCTTTTTCAGGTCACCGACTCCGGAAGCGAGGGATTGCATTTCGCCCAATCCTTTGTGAACTTCTTCCAAGCGGTCGTTAATCATTTTGAATGATTCGTTGAAGCGTTTTTCGACAGTTTCCTGCAATTTTTCGTCCACCACCTTGCGCATCTCGTCCAATTTTTTGTTGTTTTCGTCCTGCAAGGTCTGGAGTTTCTTTTCGACGGTTTCCCTGATTTCTTTCAAGGTCTCTGTCGAATCTTTCCGGATTTGTTCCTGGCGGCCGGAAAACGTCTCAAACTGCGCTTTCTGGGCATTGGAAAGTTCCGCAACGGTTTTGGTCAGCGTGTCGCCGAGAAGTTTGAAAGAAACATTTAATTCTTCCCGGTTTTCTTTGAGAGAATTCCGGCTTTCCTCCCGATTTCTTCCGAATTCGTCCCGAACCAAGGGGTCTATTTTCGAAAGACCGGCATCCAATTTAATGAAACCGGTTTTCATCTCTTCCGAATTGTCCTTGCTTTTCTTCGTAAGGGTCAGGATGCCATTCAGCAGCGCCAACACAATAAGAACGATGAGCAGTATGGTTGTCAACATCTTTGTAAGTATTTGTTTTTATTTTAGGATAAAATGCTTGGCAAAAGTACAATAAATATTTCAGAGTTAAAAAAAAAAATGAAAGTTGCACAGATTAACAAAAATGTGTACATTTACAGCGATTATACATAGCGTTTTTAACAGACTTCGGCTCTTTAATGAATAAAAATTAATAGAAGTCTCTCATATATATTTTCTACTAAAAAATACTGTTTATGACTAAGAAAATATTTTTTTTAGCTTTTTGTTTATCTCTCTCATTATTTATTATGGGACAAACGGTCTGTTACACAGGTAGCATTAGTAACTTTTTACAAGTAAAAATAATGGATATGGAGAAAACCACTGATGATGAATTAATAATAGCTGTTAATTTCCAAGGTCACAGACACATGGGAGATTATTATGGTCTGTATAAGTACCATAATACAGGTGAAATAGAATGGAAATTTCAATTTTTTGCAAATGATAACACATTAACTGATTACCTTTTTTTGAATCTTACTTTAGATGATGAAAATAACATATATGGTTTGGTCTATATTAATGGCGGATCTTCTGTACAAGAATATCAGATAGAAGATAAAACAGTTTATTCCGGACTTAATTTAATGAAAATTAATCCGCAAGGAGAAGTGCTTTGGAATAAAAAAATAGGAGAAAATGTTATTAATGAAAATGCGTGTATTGATTATAAAAATGGCAATCTATACATCATGGGTACATATATAGATTCTCTTAATTTAGATAATCAATTTACCTTTATAAGTCAAAAATACTATCAGTGTTATATGTGGATGTATCAGTCAGGAACTGATTATTTTATAGCAAAATACGATACAAATGGCGTTTTGAAAAATGCGACATCGTTTGGGGAGGATTATCCGGATGATATAATCAGTATGGAAATAGATGATTCTGAAAATATTTATTTTACAGGAGTATCTGATAATTTTCCTTGTGTTTCGTCATATACACACATTACAAAGTTGGATAGTTGTTTAAATTTTCAATGGATAAGCACTTTATCACACGATGTGGATAGTCCCGTATACATTCCAATGAATATTCACTATTCTAAAAATGGAAAAATATATTTATGGAATATTGAAATTGACAATATAAGCAATGGAGTATTTGTTACAGCTAATAAAAGTCCGTGTTTGATGGAAATAGATAAAGAAAACGGGCAAATTTTAAGAAAGTTGAGTATTGAAACAAGTTTGGGAACAACAGATTTTGTATCCATCATCAGATATTTTATAAATGGATTTATTGATGATTTTGGAAACGATTTAATTGTACATACGGCTGTTTCTAATAAACTAATCATTGGAAACGATACTACAAGTTTAAAAGAATTTAATCATACATTTGTTTTATTGCGAATCAATTTAGCTGATTTTTCAGCAACTTTTATTAAAAAATTTGAAGGAGAAACTAATGGTCGGCATTTTTGGAATGTACCTGGAAAAATCATTACAGATGAGCAGTATATTTATTTTAGTGGAGAATTCGGAGAAAATCCATTAGCTATTTATGATGCAACAATAACTAATATGAGTGCAAATTATTTGATTTATGGTACAGATGTATTTTTTTGTAAAATTGATATGAGTTCATATTTAAATGGTTTAGGAATACAAAATTATCAATCTCATACAAACCGCGTATTGGTTTTTCCCAATCCTGTTTCAGAAATATTATATATTCAAACTGAATCCGAAATACTGAATCTTAAAATTTTCTCAATTGACGGAAAAAATGTATTTTCGAGTGCTAAAACCAATAAAGTTGATGTTTCAAAATTGAAGAAAGGGCTTTATTTTATAAATATTCGAACAGATAAGGGTACTGAAGCGGTAAAAATTATCGTGAAATAGGGTGCCGTATCACCGAAATAATCAGCATACTTCCGAGACTTTCCAAGTTTAAAAAACTTGGAAAGTCTGTACCAAGTCTGTACTTCCTATTGTATAAATCAATTGATTGATGTAACTTTGTCCGCTTCCAACTTGATCTATTATGAAAAATAAAATTGCTTATATTTTCTTGTATGCATGGGCAAAAGTACACGCATGGTTGCCTGTAAGTGTGTTATATATCCTTGCAGATATTCTCTACGTATTAGTATACAAGGTATTACATTACCGGATGAAAATGGTAAGGAGCAATATGAAAGCCTCTTTTCCCCAAAAGACGGAAGCGGAGCGGAAGTGTTTGGAGCAGGGTTTTTATCATTTTTTTTCCGATTATATCGTTGAGACACTCAAACAGGCACACGTTTCCAAAGAAGAGATGCTTGAGCGTGCGCATATTACGAATCCGGAATTGATAGACCGACTGGTTGACGAAGGCTATACTTGTATTGCCGTATTTCTTGGGCATTACGGCAACTGGGAATGGTTTCCGGCATCCAACACGGTTTTCCAAAGCGCTTGCATGTACCCTATTTATCGCCCGCTGAACAATAAATCTTTCGATAAACTGCTAACGAATTTCCGCACCCGTTTTGGCGTGCATCTGATTGAAAAACACAGTACTTCAAAATCCATTAGCAAATTGAAGTTTGATAAAACCCCGTCCATGGTATTCTTTCTTGCCGATCAAAAACCCGGCGGCAACTACCTCGAATACTGGACTACCTTTCTCAATCAGGATACGCCTGTGCTTACCGGTCCCGAAAAAGTCGCCTGCCGCTTGGAGTTACCGGTCGTTTTCGCTGATATGACTATCATCAAACGCGGTCACTATTCCATAGAATTTAAATTGCTGACCAAAACGCCTCAATCCACTCCGGAGTTTTGGGTAACGGAAACTTACATCCGCCTGATGGAGGAATCTATATTGAGAAATCCTTCTTACTGGCTATGGACGCACAATCGCTGGAAATACCAAAGAGAGAAGGACGCATGAAACGGATGGTTGCCGTCATTACTTATTAAATCGTAAGCCAATGGATAAATTTATATGCGCTAAATTTTCATATTGTTCTTTTTCGAACTTTATAGTTTCCGTATAGGTTCCATTTGATAATTTGTATTGAGATAATACCCCGGTCATTAATGACAATTGAAATCCTAATGCCCAATCCTGAGATAGACCAATGTCGTAACCAATACTCCAACACAGGCCAACCGTACCACCCTTGAATGTTAATTGGTCTGATACCAAAACAGATTGATTATGATACCCCATATAACCTAAGCCTAAATCCATCAGTAAACAATTCTTTTTAGCAGATAACCGTATCTCCCAGATGTAAATCAAAACTAATTAATGTGCCTGTTCCACTCTGACGATACACATGCAATAAGGCATAATCCGCATCAACCAATGAACTGTCGACAACTGCCTCTGAAATCGTATAACTTTCTATTCATCTATATACGTCCATTTTTTATGTCCATCCTGAATTTCTATCTTTATGATACTGTCAATTGGTATCGAGCTTCTGATAGATTCTATAAATCTTGACTCTACACCAATAACAGAATGGGTATTTACAAAGATTCGATCAAAATAAAATATTTTCCGCTTATTTTTATGTCCGTATGTAAAGCGTGTTTCCAAAGAAGGCTTATTTATGAATTGATGCGGATTGCCTTTTTTATCCGTACAGGCAATCGTCGTAATAGGATTTGCAAGATAATGATACCTTCTATACAGCGGCCCTGCCATCGTAACTTTTATTAATTGGGTTGAATCAATTCCTGCGAATTGTTCCCTAAAACTGTCAATAGGAATATAATAAGTTGTACATGAACTTATTACAATAAATCCTATTAGAATTGTTGTCAAAAATAAAAAAATCTTTTTCATACGTAAGTAAATTATAAATTATGAATTATAAGCGCTTTGTCATTGAAAGGTCCTGAATCAAGTTTTGGACGACCCGCAATCCCTGCAAATATAGTAAATATTCCTAATTACTTGTATTTTCTTTTACATAAACCGCCGGATCCGAGTAAAAATCACCGCCCAAGTACAGCTTTTCTTTGGTTCCGGTAGTGACGTGATCGTCTATTTCATAACAATCGGAGATATAATAGCGGGTCAATTCTTTACTGCCCCCACTCGGCGCAGGCTCTGCCCAATGTCGTCAAATTAAGAAAAACTCAATAAAATAAGGTAATAAGGTTGGTCGATGGCATTTGTATTTTACTGCTACTAAGGTTGTTCTGTTAAATAAACAAGGTGAAAATAAGTTTGTAACTACCTATATATGATCACTTAAAAAAACCTCATTTCATAACTTTATTTGTTTTAACAAAACTACCTTAGTAGAATGTAAGATTTCCCACATACCCCAACCTTATTACCTTATTCATTTTCAGTAATTTATTTCTTAATTTGAC
>JAITQA010000075.1 GCA_031289145.1 Dysgonamonadaceae bacterium
CCAATTATTATTGGTCCTAAAATTTTTGCTCCATCAGCAATTATTACGTTTTTACAAATAATCGGATTGCCGACATTTTCCCATTCATTACTGACTTTGTTGAATCTCAAATTTGTTCCAACAGTTACATTTTGAAAGATTACAACATTTTCGCAAATTTTCGAAGCAATAATCGTGCACCCGCGAGCATGGTGAGCAAACAATACGCTTTTGTCCATTTCAGCGCAATTAATTTCACAACAATAGAATTTTTCCAGCAAATTCCCGGCTGCTTTTTTTAAAATTTTATTCGCAGAATAAGAATTTATTTTCACTAATTTTTCAAACATAATGCTCCTTTTTAAAATTAAATTTCATTTTTGCAGGTTGAATTGTAAACTCTTTCGAATCGTATGCCTAAGCGGTCAACTAACATCACTGTACGCATACTTTCCGCTATTCCGGTTTCTTAATAATTTCCTGCCTTCCACTTCATGCAATACGCACATTTGACGAATAGCAATCTTTGTGCAAATATACGCTTTTTCAGACTAATTTTTGTATTATAGCATTTTTCATATTCACCTTTTGCCAACTGACTGTGGTTGAAATCTATTTTGCTGAATGTTTTTTCTTCTATGTATGTCATTTTATCTGTATTTTAAAGTTCGCTATCCCAAATTGAGCGAACTTTCTTACTCTCAGATAATTTAATGTCGGTTTTGTGTATCATGCTTTTTTAATATTTTACCTTATCAACAGGGTATCCTGTTTTTGCAAACTCGCTCACAATTACTTGAATGTCTTTCCCTTCAAATAATTCTTTGTCTTTTTGAATCAAACCGTAAAATAAATCGTACCACTCAATTTTATCAGGTAGTGGTTCATTCGCTTCTGCACTGTAAAAATCGGGGCGTTTATCCATGTATTTGTTTAAATTCAGTATTGTTTGTGCCACTAATTTGTCCGTATTTTTCTGTTCCATTTTTTCGCGTATCCGCCATAATGTAGCAGTCAAAACCATACCGCCCCTATGATTATCGCAAATATTATCCAATATTTCATCATCATAAGCGGCATAACTTGCCGCCAAATATTTCGAAATATTACTTTGCGGATTTTGTATCTCAACCGGACATGATTCTTCCAAAAGTTTTAGGAAATGTCTAAGTTTAAAGGAATCATTCAACGGATATTGATGTAATAATCCCGCATTTCTAATTAATTTATCAGGTATAGCATCTTCAAGGACAATGGGTGAATTGTTAAGCGATACGGTAAAATATTCAAGTAACCCCATATGAATAATTGACAAGCCTTTGAATTTAATACCCAAACCATCAGGGTCTTGCATATACCAAAAAGCACGATGTCCTATTTCGTGAAAAAACAAGGATGGAGATGGATTGGCGTTCTTTTCAAAAATATAAATACCAGGACTTGTCAGATAAGGGGCATCACCTATTGTTACTTCTATGTTCCGATACCCTTTATAAAAATCAAAGTCTATTTTATTTTCGAACAATTTGTTGTAATATTCAATACCCTTGATAATGTTGTACAACGTATAAGTGCAATAATATTCGGGAGAATAAGGTGTAATTTTTTTCGAGAAATCCAATGGAGAAGCCCTTGTGTAAGTCACTCCTCTGTCCGGATTCATCTCCGGGTAGCTGATAGAATCCAGATAACTGAACTTTATCGTATCAATATAGGGCGAATTAATTTTTCCGTCCTTGTCGATAAAATCAATGGAAATGGTTTCACTGCACAAATTTCCTTCTTTTAAATAATTAACGTCCAATTTGTTGGGCTGCTTTGCACAGCCAATAAAAAGGAATGTGATTACGATGGACATTACCGTTGTCTTTGCCTTGCTCATATTTATTCTTTTTTTTACATCCCTGTCAGCGTGATTGATGTTTATTTTAGCTGTTCTTCTCATAAAAATCAATCTTTAAATAACGTGCAAATATACATTTTTTCGGACGAGTTTTGTCTTGTTTGCACTGTCTCTACCATATATTACATCCATTTGTCTTAATAATAAGGGAGAAATCACTATATTTGCATAAAAAATCAGGGAATGAATCTGCGACAAGCAACTATCCTTATCGTTGACGATGACAAAGACGTCCTTACGGCTGTTCGGTTGTTGTTGAAGCCGGAAGTGAAAAACGTCACCGTTTCCGCTACTCCGGAAAATCTGCGAAAATTATTGTCGGACAATACATTCGACATCCTATTGCTGGATATGAATTTCAATAGTTCGTACAATTCCGGCAATGAAGGACTTTTTTGGCTGCATCAGGTTAAAGAATGGAATCCTCAATTGGCTGTAATCATGATTACGGCTTATGCAGATATTGATTTAGCCGTGAAATGCCTCAAGGAAGGCGCTGCCGATTTTGTGGTAAAACCTTGGAAAAACGAGCCGCTGATTCAAATGCTCAAAGACATTCTGCAAAAACGGGATGCGCTGCACAAACAAACGGCTAAAACGCATAGCGACCTGCCTGACATCGTAGGCGAATCGGAAATCATGCAAAACCTTTTCCGGAAACTGGAAAAGATTGCGCCGACCGATGCCAATGTTTTGATTCTCGGTGAGAACGGGACAGGAAAAGACCTGATTGCACAAGCTATCTGTCAGCTGTCGCTTCGCCGCGACAAACCGTTCGTTAAAGTAGATGTCGGCGCACTGACCCAAACGCTTTTCGAAAGCGAATTGTTCGGACACAAGAAAGGCGCATTCACCGACGCTCGCGAAGACCGTACCGGACTGATTGAAGCCGCTCACGAAGGAACGCTGTTTCTGGACGAAATAGGGAATATTGCGTTGCCTCAACAAGCCAAATTGCTTACGGTATTGCAAAACAGGCAGGTAACCCGTTTGGGAACCAATGTGCCCATTCCGGTGGATATTCGGCTGATTTCGGCTACCAATCTCCCGTTTTCCGATTTGTCCGACGAACGGATTTTTCGCAAAGATTTGATTTACAGAATTAATACGGTAGAAATTACCGTTCCTCCTCTGCGTGAACGAGGGAACGATATTATTCTCTTGGCTGAATATTTTCTCCGTCGGTATGAAAAGAAATACCTGAAACAGCAATTGCATTTGTCGGAAACGGCTAAGAAAAAACTATCGGCTTATACCTATCCCGGCAATGTCCGCGAATTGCAATATGCTGTCGAAAGGGCTGTTATCATGGCTGACAGCCATACCCTGAATGGCGAAGACATCGTTTTTTCACCTATTGAGCAGAAAACGGAAACAACGCCTTCGCTTCAAACGCATAACTTGGAAGAACTGGAACGCGAAGCAATTGTTCGGGTAATTGAAAAACATCAGGGAAATATCTCCCGTGCCGCCAAAGAATTGGGTCTAACCCGCGCCGCATTGTACCGCCGTCTGGAAAAATACGATATGTAGATGAATTTCCGCATCATTATATTAGCCTCTTTATTAACCGTATCAAGCGGTGCAAGCGTTTTCTTTTTCCGGGACGGTAAGATTTTTCCAACAATTGCTGCCGTCGGATTTGCGCTGTTTTTCTTTGTCCGTATTGTGCAAATGTTTTTTACGGTGTATCGCGAAGTAGACGAGTTTACCGAAGCCATTCAGGCACAGGATTATTCCCGAAAATTTCCCGAAAGTATGCTAAAGAAAAACAAACTGTACAAACATTTCAATGAAATTACCGAAGCTTTTCTGTCGCTGAACATTCGGAATCAAACCCAGCAATTGTATTTACAAAGAATGTTGGAGTTGGTCGATACGGGAATCCTTGCTTACAATACGGAAACCGGCGAAACGCTCTGGATGAACGATGCTCTGAGCAAAATACTTGATATTCCACATCTTAAAAATATTCATTGGCTCAGGAAACGAAACGAAAACCTGTACGAAACAATCGACAAAATACCTTTGGGTGAACACCGTTTATTGACCGTCAATACAGGAAATCAGACCATCAAAGCCTTGACCAAAGCCTCTCTTTTCCATACGGAAGAAAAGACTTACAAACTCATCGCTTTCCACAACGTCAACGCCACATTGGAAGAGGTGGAATCGGGTGCATGGAAAAGCCTGCTGAATGTGATGACACATGAAATAATGAACTCCATCGCTCCGGTTGCTTCTTTGGCAGATACGATAAAAAAGCAAATCCGGAAAATCCGGAAAACGACCGACAAACCAATTCATTCCGATTTCGAAGATATTGAGTTTGCTATGGAAACTATTCACCGACGGAGCGAAGGCTTGCTTCGGTTTTCAGAAAATTACCGCAGTTTGAGCAAAAAGATTGTTCCCGACTTGCAACCGGTAAATCTTTACGATTTGATTCAGGCTATTCACCGCTTGATGAATCCTTCCCTTGCACAAAAAAATATAAAGTTTGAACTGAAAACGGATACTCCTTCCGTCACGGCTGTTTTAGACCGGAATCTAATTGAACAGACGTTGATAAATTTTATCACCAATGCTACTTTTGCTATAAAAGAAAAAACAAATCCGACGATTATTCTTTTCTCGGGAATCACAAAAGATGGAAACCCTTACCTCACCGTTGCCGACAATGGTTGCGGTATTCCGGACGACATTCGGGACAAAATTTTCATTCCTTTTTTCAGCACCAAAAAAGGCGGTAGCGGCATCGGATTAAGCCTGTCCCGCGAAATCGTGAAAATGCACAATGGTACGATACTCACACAAAGCAAGAAAGGCGAAGGCAGCGCATTCACGATTTTGCTGAAGTAAATAAAAAAGGATACCGTTTCGGGCATCCTTTTTTATCAATTATAAGAATCTATTATGCGATAACACGAACCATTTCAAGCACTTTGTTTGAGTAGCCCCATTCGTTGTCATACCACGAAATCACTTTCGCAAAGTTAGCGTCCAATGAAATACCGGCTTTTGCGTCATAAACGGAAGTCAGCGAACAACCACGGAAATCTGTAGAAACAACAGCATCTTCGGTATATCCGAGAATACCTTTCAATTCACCTTCAGAAGCCGCTTTCATTGTAGCGTCAATATCTGCCTGTGTAGCCGGTTTTTCCAAAACTACCGTCAAATCAACAACAGAAACGTCGGAAGACGGGATACGGATGGACATACCGGTCAGTTTACCGTTTAATTCGGGGAGAACTTTACCTACTGCTTTCGCAGCGCCGGTAGAAGACGGAATGATATTTTCAAGGATTCCTCGACCGCCGCGCCAGTCTTTTGAAGAAGGACCATCGACTGTTTTCTGGGTAGCGGTTGCTGCATGAACCGTAGTCATCAAACCTTTTACGATACCGAATTTATCGTTCAACACTTTGGCAATCGGAGCCAAACAGTTGGTCGTACAGGAAGCATTGGATATAATGTCTTGACCTGCATACGATTTGTGATTTACACCATAAACAAACATCGGAGTTGCATCTTTCGATGGAGCCGATAAGATTACTTTTTTCGCACCGGCTTCGATATGTTTGCGAGCTGTTTCATCCGTTAGGAAAAAACCGGTGGATTCGACGATAATTTCAGCGCCCACTTCAGACCAATTCAGATTAGCGGGGTCTTTTTCGGCTGTCAAACGAATTTTTTTCCCGTTCACCACCAAATAATTTCCATCTACGGAAACTTCTCCTTTGAAACGTCCGTGTACGGAATCATATTGAAGCATATACGCCAGATAATCGGCAGCCAGAAGGTCATTGATACCTACAACTTCAATATTGTTAGCAAAATTATAAACCGCTGCGCGGAATACCATACGGCCGATGCGGCCAAAACCGTTTATACCTACTTTAATCATTTTTAGTATGTTTATTGATAAATTAAAAAATAAAATATTTCTATCTGTAAGCTATTTCAATCCTTTTGCGCTGCAAAATTACAAAAAAATATACATTTATTCAAATAAAATCATTTATTTTTTTCATCTCCTGTCGTAAAAAACAGTATTTACTATTTTGTGGCAGCAGAAAAGTCCAACGATGATAATATTCTCTACTTTCCTGCGGGAAACAGTATTTTTCATATTATAGCCATAAATAATGTATTTTTAAGTGATTTATTTCATAAATGAATGAATTTTAAAAAAATTTGACTAAAATCTATAACAATCATGTCAAATTTTAAAAATATCTTTGTGCAAATATATAGTATCAATTATATCATGAAAGAAAAAATCGAACAATTAAAAAACTTGAACCAGCAAGCTGAATTGGGCGGCGGAGAAAGCCGGATTGCCAAACAGCACGCTTCGGGAAAATTGACGGCGCGTGAAAGAATCGAACAATTGCTTGAAAAAGGAACTTTCGTAGAAATAGACAAGTTCGTGACGCACAAGTGCTACGACTTCGGATTGGAAAAACAACGTCCCTTGGGCGACGGCGTGATTACGGGATACGGTTTAATCGGCAAACGTACGGTTTTTGTTTTTGCACAGGATTTTACGGTTTTCGGCGGCGCACTGTCCGAGACTTATGCCCGTAAAATATGCAAAATCATGGATATGGCTATGGAAGTAGGCGCTCCGGTAATCGGACTGAACGATTCGGGCGGAGCGCGTATCCAGGAAGGCGTTCGTTCTCTGGCCGGATATGCCGAGATATTTTTCCGCAATTCGATGGCGTCGGGAGTCATCCCGCAAATCAGCGCCATCATGGGGCCTTGCGCCGGAGGAGCCGTCTATTCGCCCGCCCTTACGGACTATATCTTTATGGTGAAGGAAAGCAGTTATATGTTTATTACCGGTCCGGATGTGGTGAAAAGCGTAACGCAGGAAGATGTGACGAAAAACGAACTGGGCGGTTCGGAAATTCATACGGAGAAATCGGGCGTCGCCCATTTCTCGACCGACAACGACATTGATTGCATATTAAAAATCAGAGAATTAATGTCTTTTCTTCCGAACAACAACATGGCAGAACCGCCGTTTGTACCCACAACCGACAGTCCGAACCGTGCAGACCCTTCTTTGGACTTGTTGATTCCGGTCAATCCGAATCAGCCCTACGACATCAAGGAGTTAATCACAAGCATCGCCGATGATGGAAACTTCTTCGAAATTCAGGAAGAATATGCCAAAAACATTGTGGTTGGCTATATCCGCCTGAACGGCAAAACCATCGGAGTTGTCGCCAACCAGCCTGCCGCTATGGCCGGCACCCTCGATATCAACGCCTCGGTCAAGGCAGCCCGCTTTGTCCGTTTCTGCGATGCGTTCAATATTCCCTTGCTGACTTTGGTCGATGTTCCGGGTTTCTTACCCGGCGTCAATCAGGAATACGACGGCATTATTCGCCACGGCGCCAAACTGTTGTATGCTTATTGCGAAGCTACCGTGCCGAAAGTAACGCTCATTACCCGGAAAGCGTACGGTGGCGCTTACGATGTGATGAGTTCGAAACATATCCGCGGCGACCTCAACTACGCTTATCCCACTGCGGAAATAGCCGTAATGGGCGCCGATGGGGCGGTAAACATCCTCTTCCGGAAGGAAATTACCGAAGCAAAAGACCCTGAAGCCAAGCGAAAAGCATTGCAGGAAGATTACCGCGAAAAATTCGCCAATCCCTACCGCGCCGCCGAACTTGGCTATATCGACGAAATCATAGAACCCTCTGTGAGCCGCCAACGCTTGATTCGTAGTTTTGAATTGCTCGCTAACAAACGGCAATCCAATCCACCTAAAAAACATTCAAATATACCACTTTAGAATTATGAATTACGAATTATGAATTAAAAATTTAAGAGTTGGTTGCTCTTGTTGTGTTCCTTTCGTAATTCGTAATTCGTAATTGATAATTCGTAATTGATTTAATTTATGATAAAGAAAGTTTTAGTAGCCAATCGCGGCGAAATAGCGATGCGCATATTCCGTACCTGCCGGGTCATGGAGATACCGACTGTAGCCATTTATACACATGTTGACCGGGCTGCATTGCATGTACGGTATGCCGAAGAAGCTTACTGTATTTCGGAAGACGAATCGGATACTTCTTATCTCAAGCCGGATTTGATTCTGGAAATCGCAAAAAAAACGGGTGCAGCTATCCATCCGGGATATGGTTTTCTGTCGGAAAATGCGGATTTTGCCCGCCGTTGTGAGGAAGAAGGGGTGATTTTCATCGGCCCAAGTGCGGATATCATTGCCAAAATGGGTATCAAAACCGAAGCGCGTAAAATCATGCAGGCAGCCGGTGTACCAATTGTTCCGGGTACCAAAGACCCGGTCGCCGATGCCGAAGAAGCAAAAACGGTCGCCAAAGAAATTGGTTACCCGATTATGTTGAAAGCCCTTGCCGGCGGAGGCGGAAAAGGTATGCGTCTGGTACGCAAGGAAGAAGAAGTGGAAGCTGCCTTTCGGATGTCGCGTTCCGAAGCAGGCAATTCATTCGGAAACGATGCCATTTACATTGAAAAATACATCGAAAATCCCCACCATATCGAAGTGCAGGTGTTGGGCGATAAATACGGAAATGTAATCCATCTCTACGAACGGGAATGTTCCATCCAGCGGCGAAACCAGAAAGTGATAGAAGAAACGCCTTCCCCTTTCGTGAAACCGGAAACCCGGAAAAAAATGTTGGAAATCGCTGTACAAGCCTGCAAAAAAATCGGTTATTACAGCGCAGGAACACTGGAGTTCATGATGGACAAAGACCAGAATTTCTATTTCCTCGAAATGAATACCCGTTTGCAGGTGGAACATCCGGTAACGGAAGAATGTACCGGCGTCGACCTGGTACGCGATATGATATTAGTCGCATCGGGAAGTCCCCTACCCTATAAACAGGAAGAAATCGAATTTCGCGGAGCCGCCATCGAATGTCGGATTTATGCCGAAGACCCGGAAAACAACTTCATGCCTTCGCCCGGTATTATCCGGGTGCGCGAGGCTCCGGAAGGACGTAATGTCCGCTTAGACAGCGCCGCTTATGCCGGATTTGAGGTCTCTTTGCATTACGACCCCATGATTGCCAAATTATGCACTTGGGGACGCAACCGCGAATCGGCCATTTCCAATATGAAAAGGGCATTGCGGGAATATAAGATATTGGGTATCAAAACAACTATCCCGTTCCATCTGAGGGTGTTACAAAACAAAACATTTTTGTCGGGAAATTACGATACGACTTTTATTGATACAAAATTCGATATTGAAGAACTGAAACGCCGCAGGAACAGCGACCCAACCGTTGCTATTATCGCAGCCGCCCTGAAGCATTTCGAAGAAGAAAAGGAAGCAGCCGCCCGTGCGACAACCGTACCCTTGGTCGGTGAATCGCTTTGGAAATATTACGGAAAACTACAAATGGCAATAAACAACTATTAAAACAGGAGGATTGATTTATGTCGAAAGCATTAGCAAGCTATTATACGACGCTGAGCGATATGCCGGACGTCGAATTTAAAGTCGAAATTCTGGAAGACGGACCTGTGAAGAAAGTCTCGGTAGATGGGAAAATTTACGAAGTGGACTACAATGTCGGCGGAGATTTGATTCACTCCATCATCATGAACCACCGGTCGCATGGCGTCCAGATAACGGGCTTGGGAAATTCAGTTTATGAAGTAAAAAATAAAGGTGATTATTTTCAGGTAAAAGTTATCGACGAACTGACAAAAATGCGTTTGTCGCGCACCCAATCGTCAGTCATCGGTCGTCAGGTGATTTCGGCTCAGATGCCGGGCGTCATCCTCAAGGTTTATGTGAAACCGGGCGACATGGTAAAAGCAGGCGACCCGCTCTCCGTCTTGGTTGCCATGAAAATGGAAAACGAAATCCGCAGTCCCATCGACGGAGAAGTGAAAGAGGTTTATGTGTCGAACGGGGATAAAGTCGCCGTTGGCGACAAAATGTTAGTTGTTGAATAAACAATGGCGAGTATTATTTTATCCGCTTTCAGTTTTGTGATAAACATTCCTGTGGGGATTTGGAGGGAACATTACAAAAAGTTTTCGTTTCCATGGATTTTAATTGTGCATGTTTCCGTTCCCTTCATAATCGCCCTCAGGATGTATCTGGAAGCTAATAGACTGTTTATCCCGTTGTTTATCGCTTTGGCTGTCGTGGGACAGCTTGTGGGGAAGAGAATCAAAAAACAAAAAAACAAACCTCCGGGATAATGTTTTTTCATGTCGGAATTTAATCCATATCAATGGATTACGGATTGCGACGCTACATTCCACTTCCTGCACAGTCGGATTCCGATTAAGCGTATTATCTTTGCGCTATCGGGAGAATCCGTAACCTTACTTTATAATTATTGAAGAGGGCTATCTCAGAAATTTAAGCGCTTCTCCATTTGCAGATTTAGCGATATAAATACCTTTCGGCAGATGCCTCAAATCAATATCTCTCTCTTTTTTGCAAATCAACTTACCCAATGTGTTGTAAATGGTAACCGGATTTCCGGTATCATTCAATAAAATATTGTTGATTATCTTCAGATTACCTTTTGAACGGATAATGTTCTCTATTCTCGTCCGAGATGATTCAAGTATCGGAAATCCTCTGTTTACACCCGAAACAAGCGTCCATTTTCCATCTGAAATAGTATAATTCAATAAATCTACAAAATTAGCGGAACACATATCTTCTAAGTCTTCATACGAACCAAATGTTGTAATATTTTCCGGATTCGAATCGCCAAACGCCATCAAATCACCTGATTGTGCATAATAGACGGCTTGTGAAGCTACATTCAATAAGCCGGTATTCATGCTTGCTTGGTTTCCGATAGCGGCTAAGATAGTTCCACTAAAAACTTTTCCTATCTCTGTCTGAATTCTTACCATTCCGGCAAAATAACTATTCTTGATGATCGGCGCTCCATTGCTCCAAGCAAGTAATCCCCCGCCAACAGCGTCAGTGGGTGCAGTAGGTACTTCCTCTACCGTGGCATAGTTCAATTCAATTGCAGCTAATGATGCGCAGTTTTGAAGCGTTAAATTAGCATTGGTAATTCCACCAACGAATGAACTGACAAACGTTCCTCCCAAAACAGCTATATTCTCTATTATCACATTTTGGATTATTAAGGGACCGTTGGAATAAGCCACCAGGGCTGCTGTATATAAACTGCTCGGATGTGAAGAGATGAACCCATCGGAAAGCGTTAAATTCTTTATCATAGTACCGCTTGATGTGTTTACCCTTCCAAAGAATGCTACAGCATTTGCTCTGTTTGCTAATCCACCATTTGCGCTACCACTGATTGCATTACCCAGAGTACTGGTGTATGGAGTTTTGTAATCTATGTAAAGTCCACCCACTTTATATCCTTGTCCATCAAATATTCCTTTGAAAGAATTCGTTGGACCTCCTATCGGTTTCCAGTAATGATCCCTAAGATCAATATCAGCGCCTAATTTAACCGTCTTTGCAGTAAAATCTACTTGTCCGGCGGTTCCGGAAGGACGACCGGGAGCATCACCGGTTCCATTCATCAACAAAGAGAAGCCAGCCAATTCCGCAGGCGTTGACAATATATATTCCGTAGCCGATTCATGCCCAATATACCAGGATATATCATAGTACGAAGGATCACTCCACCAGTTATTTGTTTCTTGTGTTCCAACAGGAGGGGTTCCTACCGTACCGTTTATGCGGGTAAAATCTCCCCAATATTGAGCCTCACGATAAAGTGAAGCCGACTCGGTCGGAACAAACAATCCACAAATTTCTTTATTCACTCCTAGAAATGGATCTGAGACCAATTCCAAAGGTAATATCCGTTCACAAGTAATTGTATTCAATGTGGCAGTCGCAAACGAAAAACGCCCAAGTGAAGTGATTGATTCCGGAATTGTAATGGTTTTAAGGCCACTGCTTTTAAACGCATAGTCGCCAATGATCGACAAATGAGCAGACAAAGTCACAGACGTAAGATTGGAGCAGGCATTGAAAGCGCTTTCGCTTATCATAGTAGCTCCATTTGGAAGAATCACAGAGATCAGCGTTGCTTTGCCTGTTTGTGTTGCTGTGTGATAGAATGCATTAACAGGAATTGCATTGACCGGATTTACTCCTTCCGCAACAATTGTTGCATTACTTATATCAAGCGTTTCAAGTAGCAAAAATTCATCTCGCAAAGTAATAAAATCAGTTCTATTTATTTCACCCGTGAGTACCAGATCAATTATACTGTTTTTATCTTCGTCACTGATTTGAGAAGAAAGCATTCCGGGAGCTACTTTCAATATTTTTACCGGTACACGTCCTCCATATTCACAGGCTCCAATAGAGGGGGTTTCCTTGCGAATATATCCGCGTTGATCGGTTGTAGGAGTCAATATTGACGTAACAGCCATACTTGTAGTGATATTTGATATCAGAAGAAAGACCCATAAAGTTCCGAATGAATAAATCTTTTCCATCATTATGTTATATTTATTAAATTAAATAATGTGAATTAAGGTACCGGAGTACGGTTGTTATTGTTCGCAAATTCTTCTTTTTCCCAAGTTCTAAAGTCGGTGAAAAAGATATGTTCATCCTTGATTCCATTACTTGGCAGTTTGGAAGTTGTAGTCAATGCAGAACCAAAACTGCGATAAATACCCCATTTGTTACGCATATCTATGCAGTTAGTTCTCCACATATTGATTTTTTTACCTGCTACTTTGGGCGTTTTATCACTGTCGTATTCAAGGACAACAGTCCCTGTAGCCATGTTGGTGATTTTGATTCGGTAATAACCTTCTCTTGTATAGTGCATTTCTTCCTGCACCTGCAACCATTGATCTTCTACTTGTGAAGCAAAAAGGCTCCGGTCGCTTTCCATCACTGTACCCCAGCCCCCTTGAGCGCCATTCAATTCACCCTCTTGGCTATGTATGACTTGCAAACGCCGATCGGTTTGACTTCTGTTTGATGAACGCAATGAAAGCGTGATGAGCGGAGCTCCGTTGGCTCCCTCTTGTGCTTTCAATTGGTGGATATGGCAAAAACTTGAACTGGGCTGATAACCTTTCGGAATCTTAAATTTCCATTCTATTATTTGCCATTCACCATAATTTCCGTTGACAATTCCGTTCCCGTTTCCTGTCTTTGACTTCATTTCATTTCGCTGACGATCAACAGATCCGCTACAAGCACATCGGTCAACATCCAAGGGTCCGGTCGTTATATGATTATCAAAACGATAGACATAATATCCCAGGTCATTGTCGAGCAGTACTTGGCAGTGAATACCATTAATATCTCCGGTCGTGTACTGACAATCAGAAACGGTACAATTAGGTGTTTCAGAATAATCCCATTTGAATCCACCCATTTTTGTGTTGATGAAAGATTGTAATTGTTTACCGGTATAAGCCCCGGACATGATCCATGATGCATCAGGAGTCATCGACATACGAAGCGCGTAACCCCTAACGGCAGGGTCATCATCCATACCCATTTGATTCAATGTCAGTGATATTTCAACGGCTAAATTATTTACATCCTTGAAGAGGATAGTAGCCTGACGGTTTAATCCGGATGTATTTGCGATAGCAGTAAACGTAATTGAATTTGCTGTTGTGTTTTTGATTGATAGCCAATTAGGAGGTGGATATCCCTGAATCTCAGCATTCCAATCAACATCGCCGGTAGCATTTACTTCAAATACTATATCTCCTCCTTCAACTGCAATAATTGTAGATGAAGGAGTTACAGACAACAGAGGAGTGTAGGGATCATAAGAAAGAGCTCCACCTGTTACCGCATTTCCCTGTCCTGCCAATGGTATCGTATTTGATTTTATCTCTAAATCGGGAATACCGTCGGAATAAGAGGCAAAAATACCGGAATAGTAAGAGATAAGATTTTGAATAGATGCTTCGCTCGCTCCATTTTGCCAAATAGTATTCTTAATCAATCCTTTTACCTTTCCGTTACCATCAAAATCACTTGTTGTGCCATAAACTCCATTCCAAGTGGTATTATTGGTTAAAATAGTATTGATAATATTAAAGGGAGCATTGCTGTTGATATAAACTCCACCTGTACGGCCTCCTTTATTATTAACAAATGTACTGCTGATGATTGATGTTTCATTGTTAGCCAAAATACTTCCAGCTCTGGCATTGGATTCGTTCCCATAGAATGTCGTATTGACAATTATTAAGTTTGAAGAATTGTTTTCTGCTCCGGAAATAATACCAGCCATCACATCATCGTTAGTAGCAATGGTTCCAACAGATAATAATTGTTTATTATTGATAAATGCACAGTTTTTGATAGTAAGGTGGCTGTCATTTGCCAGGAAAATAAGACCTCCTCCTGAATTTTCCGCCAATGTTGATTTGCAGTTCTTGAAAACAATATTGTCTAATACTACATCAATAAAAATGGAAGAAGGTAATAGCTTACCGATACAAAACACTATACCATTGTACGTTCCAGAAATATTTTCGAATACTAAATCTTTGAAAGTGTAAACAGCTCCGTCTGCACCGGATGTTGAACCCAGCAGAAAGAGCTGTCCCTCTGTATAATTAGAAGAAATAACAACCGGTTTATTATTTGCTTGATTCATACCCTCAATAATAATCTGAGCTGCCACATCCGGCATCACAAATGCACTGCTTGTCACAATTTTATTATCCGGAAGATTTGGAATATTAAAAACTACAATTCCTCCATTCTTTGTCCATGCCTGGCTCAAAGCCCATCTGAAGGTTCCTTCTCCTGTGCCGTCTCCTCCAACGGAAACAGTATAAGTAGCTGCTTTTGTTGTTATTAAAGAGCAGATGACCAGATTCAAAATAAATAGTTGTTTTTTCATTGTAATATGTTTAGTGTTATAGTTGATCGCTATACTATAACGAAGCCGAGCATGTAGCTTTAATTGATTATTTTTTGCGTAGCTCCTGCTGCTTTGATAATGTAAATTCCTTTCGGAAGCACAATTTGGAGTTCTTCTTGAGCAATATTGCTCCAAACCTTCTGACCTGTCAAATTGTATACTTCCACAATACCTGTCTCTATTCTTGAAACGAAAATAATCCCATGAGAAGCATAAGCAGTGAAAGATGGGGCTTTTAAGGGTTTGATACCGGTGGTAGTTGTGTTTTCAAATACAGGAAAATCCACATTAGGTTTTTTCACCCATTGTTCGCCGATATTATTTATATTCAGGGCGGCAACAAATTCATTGGTTTTCATGTCATTGAGGGATTTTGCACTGCCAATGAAAATGTCATTTCCAGCACTATTACCTGAATCTTTATAAGTATTGTTGTCCAGGTAGTAATTATTGTCTCCGGTGAGATTATCAGAAGTTGCATTGGATATCGGAGTGGTAGTTGTACCGATTGCTCCGACCAATCCGCCGATAAAAATATTGGTAGAACCGGAAGTCTTAGTAACAGTTCCAGAATTGTAACTATTATTGAGACTTGTTACATTTTGAGAACCGCCGATTATGCCTCCACCATACACAGCAGCTTCAGGCAGAACATCAGAGGTATAATCCATTGTTACAGAAGCCCAGTTAGCCAAGTTGTAATAGATTACTCCGGCATTGGAAAAACCAATCAAACCTCCGACATGGGCCCCTCCGATTACTTCAACTCCTCTATTGATTACATTGAAGACCGATAAGTTAGCATTACGATTATTGAACCCAATCAAGGCGCCTACCGAATAATTACTCGGATGCGTTTTAACAAGGCCTTTATCCAGAATAATATTTTTGATATAAGAGTCGGCACCCTGGTTGTTAACTCGGCCAAAAAGACCAGCCATATTACCTGTATTGACATTTGCTGCCCCTTGATGGATATTTGCCGCAACACCGACATAAGCATATTGCGCATCCGAATAATCAATATACAGACCTGAGATTGTATGTCCTTGTCCGTCGAACCATCCTCCAAAAGAGTTTTGTCCTTGTCCTATCGGCACCCAGTAATGATCGCTTAAATCAATATCGGCGCCCAATTTGAAGATTTTGTTTCTCAATGGACTTTCCGTACCGGAAGAGCCGCTGTTGCCATTCCCGTTAATAAGATACGAGAGACCTGCTAATTGCGCCGCAGTTGTGAATGTGTACTCATCCTGAATATTGCTTTGATCAAACCAAGATATGTCATAAAATCCCCACCAATTGTTGTCGGCTTGTGTCCCGGTTGGCGGAGTTGCATGTAATTGTGCGGAGAGAGACACAATTAAAAATAGCACAGAAGTAATAGTTACTCTTTTCATAATGAATATAGGTGAGCTTCCAATATTATTTACAGCAATGAAAAGGAGAAGCTCATTACCTCTTCATGTGTCATTTATTGATTATTGTTTGAAAAAAATATTTACTTGACGATCAGTTTATAAATATTACCTTTTCCACTTTGTCGAATGATTCGCACAATGTAAATCCCAGGTTGGGGTGGAGCAATCAGACTGTTTTTATTCCGATTAGCATATTTCACAGGGATCTGCCTTCCTGAAGTCATATCTATAATCTCCCAATGTATCTTTTTTCCCGGAATCGCAGGTAGGGAAACAATGCCATTTACCGGTATCGGATTGGGATATATCCTATTGTTTGTTTTTACAATGTTTTCTGTATTGGAAAAACCGTCTTCTTTTAGCAGTTCAATAGCATCTACAATGAATGTATAGTTCGATGATGAGATATTTTTATTGACAATGGTAGTTCTGATGATAACATCGCCGCTTTGGGAGACAACAATATTGGGGATGGTTTTGGCATAATAGCCGATTGTCCCGTATTCATCTATGGTATTACCTGTATTTACACCATTTACAGAAAGTTGTATGATAGCTCTTCCGGGTGTATTTTTTTTATAAAAATAGTTGAGAGTATAAGTATCCGCTAATATATCAGGGATAATGTAGTCAACATAATTTCCGATTGTTCCACCATTAAATTCCCTGTTCATTCCGTTACTAGCAACAGGCTCAGAATTGGTTTTAGTACTCATTCCTTCTCCGTACATAGTATATGCGCCGGTTTCTCCTTCTATTTTTCCTCCCGGTTTAAACTCAACTGCTTGGATGGGATAGCTTTCCAATATGGTGGTGGTATGACTGACAGCAGGAATTTCAATTGGTTCTCCTTCTTTCACATACCATTCGCCACCAAAGCGCGATGTGTAAAAAACAGTGTTGGCAAACGAGATATCTGTAGCTTTTTTTAATTGTATCAGACCTGTATTTCCAGACGGTTTTTCCATCTTGATAGTATTGAGTAAGGCCTGTTTTACCTCATCCAGCACCATTGCAAAACGGTCATCGTTTGTTTCAAATTGCATAGAACAATTTTCCATAATCAGTTTTTCTACATGGCGGAACCAGAATCCATACGAAGGCTGCACGCCAAAATCCGACACATTGTATTTTCCTACTCCTAATTCTGGAGGGATGATATTTGAGTCGCTCAACGGATTTCCTCCTTTAAGTAACATATTGATATTCGAAAATTTCACATTAACAATATCGGCAGAACTTCTTCCGTCGGGTAAATTTACCAATGATTTCCCATCCATATCTGTACCTGTTTTGTATCCGGCAATGATTGAAGTAGCTTTGTTTTGTGAGCCATCATAATCTGTCCATCGCGTGGAATTGTATTTACTTCCGCCATAAATCTCTGCTATATTTACATTGTTGATAAAAATGTTTTCAACTTTGCCTATATTGATATTCGTACTCAACAATTCCGTTCTGCTGCTTCCATTTTCATTTTTGAAAGTGAAAGATTTCGCTTTCCCTCCCATTGTCCGTCCTCGATTGGATATGGAAATAAAAAAGGGCGCTCTTGTACGACGCATTTGGGATACCATGGCATATTGGCTTTTATCCGGTTCTCCATTGCATTGGTAATCATTATTATACAAATGATCCGGATTGGTTCCTCCACAATTCAAATAGATGTTTTTTATATATGCTCCGTCATTTGTTGAGATGGAGAATCCGGCTTTGTTTCCTGCTAACACATAAATATTATCGACACAGATATACTGAATGTCATCGGCTGTTTCCGAACCGATCTGAAAAAGATTACAATTGGTATCTCCTATAATATTTCTCACCTTGAAATTGCTGGAGGGACGGGTAAATCCGAGCGAACAGTCCGATCCTAATTTTACAATGTCGTCGGAGGCTCCCTGTGCATAAATATTAATGGCGAAAACATTGTTACAGGCCATATAATCAAAAATATCACGCACATTTCCACCTGCGTTTCCGGCAAAAACATCATGGGTATTTATTCCATCGGTACCTGTTGCCAATAAGACAAAGTGTCCTCCTCTTAAAATAGTCAACATATTACCGGTATCACCTCCATTAAGTTTTTCTTTTGTAACCGGATCAATGTAATATGGCTTATCTGCATTTGGAGCGGATGTTTCCGTGTACCAAAGATCGTTCGGATTGTACAATCCTCCCACTTCGATATTCGTACACAGTTTAGCCACAATCATTTTGTCTTGCCGGTTGTTGGTGGAATTATTCATTACACCATCGGAAGTGACAAGATTTCCCGCCCCGGTAATTGTTCCGTTTCCAATGATTTTAATGTTATCTTCCCGTTCAGCAAAAATCATACAATTGCGAAAGAAAGTATGCCCAACATCTTGTTTTGAGAGATAATTTTCGGGGGTTTTATAGGGTCCTGTACTTGTGGCACTTGTTCCGCTTCTGTATTCTTTGTCGGAGAAATAGGTTGTTTCGGGTGCATCGCCGTTTTTAAGTGCGCTAAGGGTAGCGTCTTTGTTTACATACAAGTACACATTGCTCAAAAGGTGGATGGTACTCATTTGAAATGTTCCGGTCTCAAAAGAGAGTGTTCCTCCACCCAGTGAGTTCAAGTAGCGAATGGCTTCATCTATTTTAATTGTCTGATCGGTTCCGGTAGTAATTCCATAGCTTTCGGCATCTAACTTTCCGGAATAGAATTTGGCAATATTGGATTCACCTGCGTTTGGTCCTCCAACAACGACCAATTTAAACCAATGTTCCTTACCGGAAGTCAATGCTGGTGTTTGTACCTTATTAAATTCTATAAATAAACAGTTTATATCTTCCCAAGTAGCTCCTTTATTTTTAGACATTTTGATTTTGACACTGGAAGCTCCTTGTGGCGTTTGCCAATTAAACTGCGGACGACTGTAAGTGTCCTCAGTTTCTTTATAAATAAGCGAACGGTCAATGACTCTGGCAAAGCTTGTAAGCACATCAACCACTTTCAATGTGGTGTAGCAAGCGCCACTATTCAAAATCTCCGGTTCGGCTAAAGTCAACGAATAAGATGCTGAAAAATCATATTCTCCGGCTTGCGGTAAAGAAGCATTAAGGAATGTAATTTCTACATCCTGTTTGTTTTGCGCCCGCAGGTCTAATCCGGACAAAACCACTGTTTGGCTTCCGTCGGCATTTTTCTGAATTTCGGCTTGTCCGATTTTTGGGAAACGATATCCATCTCCAAAACGACCAACAGACTGTGTGGCAAGTTCCGAAAGAAGTACCGTTCCGCGTCCGATGACATTGACGGTCGTACTGTTCGTAGTAGCATTGATTCCTTGCGGAACAGTTATCCTGACAGTTACTGCAGGCCCTCTCATTCCTGCATAAAAATTGAGTCGGAGATTGGTTGGCGTATTTGCTGTTATGGTTGCTTTGCCTCCCGTAACTTCAACATTCCCAGTGGCAACCATCCCCATGTTGACCGTTCGGGCGATAGTAACAAGTTCTAATTTCCCGGCGGTTGCTCCTCGTTGGATTCTGATCGTGTAGGTTTTTTCCTTGCCGCCAACCATTACGATTAGCTTATCTCCTTCAACGACAGCTACCGTTTCCGTTTTAACAACATTGTCGGCAGATTTGACGACATAGCTCTGAACGGTATTGTATTTCGATTTAATCTGTGAGAGAAGTGATGCTACACTGCTTATTTTTGATTCTGTAATACCTTTATCTATATCAGTATCAACTGTATAAATATAGGTATTTCCTTCGTTCAGAAACAATTCACTTCCGGTAATTTTCCCGATATTGAGATTGTTTTCCGAAGGAACAATTGCCAAATCATCCACAACAATTTCACATCGAACACTAAAAACGACCAAAAACAATGAACAAAAAACAAATAGTGTCTTCATAAACCAAGCAATAAAATTCACCTATTAATTGAAAATACTTTTTCAGATTGCTTTCCATTTTGGTCGGTAGCAATCACCTTGATTTTTATTGCGCCGGTTATGTTTTTGACTTCTTCCAGTAAGAAATATTCAGTGGATTTGATTTCCTGAGAAAAATCAGTGATTGACCTTGTCAGAGCGTTGTCACGATACACATCAATTCTGAACAGTTTATTTGGAGCGCTAACCCTGGCCTTGAGCGTATACATCGCTTCTTCATTTAATGTTATGCTGTTGAAATCTGCTGTTTCCACCTCATTGTATTGATAGAAGAGTATTTCAGGCCCAAAACGTGCAAAAAAGTCATCCTCCTCGCATCCTACTAAGGTAAGCAAAAAAACGGAAATAAATATCAAATTTTTCATAAATATCATTTTTAACTATTTTTTTTAACATCTGAATATCTACCAACCTGGATTCTGAATCATATTCGGGTTATTTGCCACCTCTGAATATGGGATAGGTTGTAAATAATGTTTAGGTTCGAATGCACGCCTCGAAGACAACTCTATACTGTAGGTATCAGTCGGTGGATTCGTGGTCTTGTTTCGAATGATCTCCTGTCTGTAAATCAATCGTTGTGTTGTTTCTCCGATTTTCCAACGGCGCACGTCGTGAACGCGATGTATTTCAAACGAAAGTTCTATTCTGCGCTCATTACGTATAAAGTTACGCATATCCTTTTGATTGTTCAGATTCCATCCATTCCAGCTGAAGGTAGTAGCGACGTTCGGCATATCAGCGCGAGCGCGTATCAAATCTAAATAACGGATTATTTCCGATCTGTCGGCGCCATCGGATAAGTACTCGTTCTGCGCTTCGGCAAAGTTGAGATACACTTCCGTCAAACGGAATAAAGGGAACGCATTCAAGGTTGTTCCGGAAATAGTACTTGTCCGATTATTGGAATAAACTTTGAACGGATCGTTATGTTTGCGTAGAAAGAATCCCGTATGATTAAAGTCCTGGTTGTATTCCTGTCCGAAGGTACCATCGGTCGGTGATCTCCAGATTTCATACACTACTCCGCTACTATACCTGACTCCATTATAATATACACTGTGATAGAATCTATTATCTCGATTCAAGTAAGGGTTTTGAGGATCAAATCCATCTGCTTTGGCTCTATCTGTAACGATAAAATCACCATTCGCATCTGTTTTATACGATCCTTCTTCATCGGTTTCATAAATCTGAATGCCATTCAAAGTTGAAAACGCTCCCACAAAATTCATGGTAGGAAGAGTTCCTCCCGATTTTGTCTTTTCGCTTTGCATGGTATGGGGAACACAGAATTTGGTCACTTCGTTAGTAGCTCCTCCTTTTCTTCCATAAACATGAATTATCTCCCGATTACCACCATCAGGCGTAACAATTGAAACTTCGTTGAAACCATAAGAAGCACGGGTAGCAAGCGTAGTAATGCGATTTAGCTCTGTGCTGGTAAGTCGGCTTCCGTTTGAAACCCATAGTTCATAAATACCTTCTTTATTCCGGATAAAATCCATTGCAGCATCGGCTGCTTCTTTCCATCGTTCCATTTTATAATCTCCCCAACTCCAAGGACAAAGCGATGTAGTAGATCCATAAGCATCATTGTTGCTATTAAATAACGGACTTGCAAATTGTAATAACACACGCGCCTTGAGGGCTTCTGCTACGGCACTGGTCACGCGCCCGTAATCGGTACTTAGTTCATACCGTGCAGGCAATTTGGAAGCAGCAATATCACATTCTGCAAAGATAAAGTCTTTCATTTCCTGTAAATTAGCACGAGGAGAATAGAGTTCGGGAGAATTCACATCCAGTACTTCGGTAATGATGGGCACACCACCGTACCAACGCAACAATTCAGCATAGAACATAGCGCGCAACAAGCGTGCTTCATATTTCAACCGCGTGCGTATCTCTTCTGTAGCTATATATTTTTCAGTGTTTAAAGGCACCTCATCTATTTTCTCCATAAATTTATTGCATGCCCGAATGGAGGCATAACATGATTGCCATCTTTGCAACTCATCGGGAATACTGGTAGGGCCATAAGCTCCCAGATAAACATTTTTTGACCATGAATTCAACGGGCGATGTTCACCATCATCCGATATTCCGTCCATCCAATATTGTTGGTCGAAGCCATGAGGCACTTCAAAATAGATATTGCTCAAAAATTTCCGGGCATTTTCCGCATCTGAAAAGACTTTTTCCTCATTCAGGTCTCCCGATTCTTGTTTATCCAACAGGCTATCCCCTTCCGTTACACATGCTTGCATTGAAAAGAAAACTGCAAAAATATAAACAAATAATTTTTTCTTTGTTTTCATATATTCAGGTGTATTTATACTTGAACGTTTCATACGTAAATAATTTATTAAAAGACGACATTTATTCCCAGACTCCATCTACGCAATTGGGGATATGCAGAGCCTGTCTCACTTGAAGATTCAGGGTCCCAACTCATCATTTTATCCCATGTAAAGAGATTTGTTCCACTGGCAAATACCCTTACGGAGGAAAGATGTAGATTGGAAATCCATTGTTTAGAAAGGGTATAACCGATTTCTATATTTTTCAGACGAAGGTAGCTTCTGTCGAACAACCATCGGGTTGATGATTGATGATTATTGCTGTTACTCCCATAATGAAGAAGAGGATAAGTAGCTGTAGTCCAACTTGAAGGATCTTCCGGATTATAACGACCCAAATGGTGTTCCATCACTTTACCGGTACTTCCGCTTGAGGTATAAAATTCCCATACGGCGAATTGAGACAAGGGCATATTGGCTCCACCTGCCCCTTGAAAGAGAATATTAAAATCGAAACTTTTATATTCACCTCCTAAAGTTATGCCATAAGAATATTCAGGCACTTTACTCTTTCCGATATCACCGATGTCATATTGGTCTATCACATTATCGTTATTCAAATCAAGATATTTACAGTCGCCGGGATAAACCGACCCATACGACGGAACAGGCAGTCCTTCGTTCAATGTCGGAAAGCCGTCCGTTAACAAAAGATTTCCGTTAGCATCTAATCTGAAATCTTCTTTTTGATACAGGCCTATATCAGTCAAGCCGAAGATTTGTCCGATGGGTTTACCTTTCTTGGACTGCCAATCGTAGATAACATTTTGTTCATCAATTTTTAGATATTTATTGCGGGCGAAAGTATAATTTCCTTTGATGAAGTAATTGAATCCATTCGCTTTTCCACGAAAAGAGAGTTCCAAATCAAAGCCGCGGTTTTCTACTTCATTGATATTTCCGGGTGGCAGACCACGATTAGAATCGCTTGGATTACCCATGCCAAGCACTAAGGGTGTATTGTAAGGAATGCCAAGTATATCTACCCGTTTTTCTCTGAAAATATCTCCTGAGAATGACAGTTTGGAGTTGAACATTTTCATATCCACACCTATGTTTGATTTAAGTGCGCGTTCCCATGTTACATTGGCATTTCCCAATTTTCCTTCAACTAACAACTTGTCGGCGGTAAGTCCCGGTGGAATACCGAAATAATAACTTCCGTCACCATCCCCTCCGGATCTCTGATAGTAGATTTGTTCATAGAAATACTTATAACTACCCATCTCATCATTGCCCACTTCTCCGTAGGATCCTCTGATTTTCAGGTAATCAATTACTTTGATGTTTTCTTCCCAAAATTTTTCTCCGGAGATCAACCATCCCAAAGATACGGCGGGGAATAATGCATATCGTTTATCTTTAGCAAAATTAGTAGAACCGTTATAACCGGCGTTCAATTCAAAGAAATAACGGTCGAAGTAAGAATAGGTAGTTCGCCCTACCCATCCGAGACGGCTGTAAGGCACATCCTGATCATTCCAATACTGATCTTGTAAATATAGCGCTAAAGCGCTTACTTGATGTTTATTAAACCTATGTGCATAATTGAGAGAAAACTGGATGGATGTATTCCTGTTGGCATCACCTCTACTCGTTGAATAACTAGTTTCTACCCGATCCAAACTCTTCTGATAGCTTCCTAATTTAGTATATAACCAAGCATCCGGTTCTTCGTTGATATAACGTTGAGAGTTGTATTTACTATTATATCCTCCCTGAAATTTGAATGATAGTCCTTGTGTAATAAAATCCATTTTTTGATCCAATTTGACGCCTGCTTCCAATACATTGGCATAATTCCATCGGTACCCCATTTTGCTAATCATCAGGGTAGGGTTGAACAAGTCCCGTGTATTATTGTTCGTACTGCCGTCAGGATTGATATAGGGTTGCCAATTGGGAGCCAGTTTCTGTATCCTGTCGAAAATAGCGCTGTTGTTGTTAGGTTGATTACGTAATTCTACACGCCCTGTCAGGTCAATTCCTAAAGAGGTCGTTTTTGTAATGTTGAAATCGACGTTAGAACGCACAGAAGACCTTGTATATCTATTATTAGTAGGATAATTATCATTTTTAATCTCGCGATACAATCCTTCCTGAGTCATATAATTAGCAGATATATAATATTTTACAAATTCAGTGCCACCTGAAACACTGGTGTTTATCAGGTGCTGGGAAGCCATATCATTCAGTAAATCCTGATAATAATCATTATCAGGATGGGTATATGGAGAATCTCCCAACCGATAATGCTCCAAATCTTCAGGGGTATACATGGCATCCTTATTGTCATTTCGCAGGGCTTCATTCAACAAGCTGGCATAATCAAATGAACGCAAATATTTCGGCAAACGTATCGCTTGTTGAAATGAACTTTCATAGGAAATTTTCATGGTTGGTTTTCCTAATTGTCCTCTTTTAGTTGTAATTAATATTACCCCGTTGGCTCCTCGCACCCCAAATACGGCAGTAGCCGAAGCATCTTTCAGTATAGATAAAGATTCGATATCTACGGTTTCAATCTCTTTCCAATCTCTTTCCATTCCATCTACAAGTACTAACGGAGAAGATCCGTTCGGGGTAGCCTGACCACGAACATAAATAGTCGAATTGTCGTCTCCCGGTTTACCACTACCCATAATGGTGATGATACCCGAAGCGCGACCGGCCAATGAATTGGTTAGATTCGGGACAGATGCACGTCCTAAATCTTTGGCTGTAATCTGTGAAATGGCGCCTACTACACTTTCTTTTTTCTGGACGCCATATCCCACTACCACTACGTCTTGAATTGTGACCACAAGTGATTTCAATTGTATATTGTAATGGCTTTCCGTTGTCAGTAGAACTGTTTTTGTTTCATAGCCGACGTATGATACTGTTATAGAAACAGCTTTGTTAGAAACAGTTATCTGAAAATTTCCATCCAAGTCACTTGTCGCGCCATTACTTGTGCCGGTCTCTTTTATCGTAGCTCCAATCAATTCCATCCCTTCGGATTCATCATATATCCGGCCGGTGATGATCTTGTTTTGCCCGGAACTGTTCAGGACAATTACCGAAAGGAACACGAATATTGTAATTATTTTCTCTTTCATTTCTTTTTTTTTAGGTAGTTATCAATTAATTGTCAACACTCCAACCCGGATTCTGTTCAAGGCTTTTGTTGACAATGGTTTCCAAATACGGAATAGGGAAGAAATAGTCTCTGTCCTGTCTGAATATTTTCTTTTCCACTTCAACTCTTTCAAATTTGGGCAGATTCGCTTCACCGGTAATTTTCAAGCCATGAATGTTTCCGTTTTCTACAATCATCCAACGTCGTACATCATAATACCGGTGTTCCTCGAAGGCCAACTCCACACGTCGCTCGTTACGAATCAAATCTCTCAACGTTTGTTGGTTCAATGTTATTCCCCTATTGGCAAATGTAGTTGCCACATCCGGCATCCCGGCGCGGGCGCGTATATGATTAATTGCATCAACCGGAGTTATATCGGCGCCCGATACTTTGTAGTTCGGGCCTTCATATTCATTGGCAGCCTCGGCATAATTGAGCAATGCTTCAGCATACCTGAAATACACCCATTCATGTTGCACAGAGCCGGAACCTGATACAGGATTGGCGTTTGTATAATCCATAAATTTATTAAGGTAATAGCCTGTTGTTGTAGCGGCATTACCGGATCGGTTTTTCCCATTTTCCCTCATATCGAATGTATAGTTCGACGAATTAGCAAATCTTGCGTATGTGGCTCCATGATAAATGATACTTGCGTAAAAGCGAGGATCGCGTCCTGTATAGGGATTTGTTTGGTGGACAGGATTATTCCAGTCGAAGACCGTACCGTCCGACATTTCATAAGCGTCAACCATTTCCTGTGAAGGACAAGTGCCTCCGGAAGCATTAGTGAAACCATCGGGAAAGTTATCATTCTCCGTATCTCTGTTCGGTTGACGTAAACGACCTACTATCACATATTCTCTGTTGTTAGTGCTACTCCATGTATAAAATAATTTTTGATAGGCTACCTGTGGGCTATCACCGACATTTCCTGTATACAGTGTATGCCAACCCAGATTAATGAGATCCTTTGCTGCTTCTGCCGCAATTCTCCATCTTTCCCGATTCGTATTCCCATAGCAGACCAGCGGATTATTTTTGTTGTCGAAACCGCTACCGTTATATAAAGGGCTGGCTGCATAGAGTAACACTCTTGATTTAAGCGCTAAAGCGGCTCCTCTGTCATATCGTCCACTTTCATTTCCCGAATAAGAAACATCCGGAAACAATTCATAGGCTTCGTTACAAAGGTGGATAATGTAGTTTACCGTTTCTTCCACGGAACTACGAGGAATGCTTAGATTTTCATCATCAGTGTACGTGCGATCAATGATTGGGATTCCCCCCCATTTTTGAAATAACCAAAAGTGACTGATTGCCTTGTGGAAGATAGCTTCACCTTTCAGCCTGTTCACAAAATAAGCGCTCCCATAAATGGGCGTCCGCATCATTTGAAGTCCGTCAAGCGCTACATTAGCTCTGCGGATGCCATAATATCCACCCCAACGGAACCACGAGCCAACTTCTCCTGCACCATCCGAACTCCGATAATAACGCATATTAGAAGGCCCCCAGTTGCCGGCACTCATCTTCCATGCGGCATTTGTGGACGATTTGTTGGTCGAGACATGTGTTGCCTCATCAGTAGCGGAAGCCAACATTGCATTTCCCTGCAACCGATTATAACTAGCGCTAACTCCATCCGGCTTTTCATTGGTCAATGAGTTTATGAACGCTTCTGCCCGGATGGAATCCGTAAATACATACTCTGCATCGTTTAAATCAACCGGAGTATCGTTCAAAGCGTCTAAACAAGAAATCATTCCCAAAGTAAGCAGTGTCACTATTAAATAATATTTGATTTTCATATAATCTTGTTTAAATTATTAGTATTTTCTATCTGCTTAAAGTGTAATTTTTATTCCAAAATTCCATATCCGTTGAATAGGATAAACGATTCCCGAACCAGAACCGGTTTCTACATCAATGATGTTTGTGTGTGACCAATGGGCAAGGTTGTATCCGTTTGCATACAGTCGAAGTCCTTCAAGACCGATTTTACTCAATACCCCCGGATTGATGGAATAACCCACTTCGATAGTTTTTAGTCTGAGTAAATCGGTCGGCAAACGCCAAAAGCTCGAACCCTGACGATTATTTTCCGCGTTGACCAATGATAATCTCGGATAATCTCCTTTATAAAACTTCATCCCATGGGAAACATACGTTTCGGGAGTACGTGGATTGTAGCGGTTCAGATGATGCACCATTACACCTCCATTCATATAAAACTCATACGTTGATTCGTTATTGAGAGACATTGTCCCGCCATATTGTCCAACTATCTGAATGCCAAAATCAAACCCTTTGTAGTATAACTCAAATTCCATGGATACTTGCGTATGGTTCATCTGACGATCTAAAAATACCCGGTCATATTCATCTATTATTCCATCTCTATTTTGATCTTTATACATAATATCGCCCGGCCGCACATTGCCGTACAGACTTTGGGACGGTGTGTTTGGATCATCAATAGTGGCTTGTGTATAAAAACCGATAGCTTCTAATCCCATCACATTATTAATGGGTAATCCGATTTCCGATTGATAGTTTATAAGCGGCACTTTTCCATCTTCAATAATCTTGTCTCGGAAAGTTGAAAATACACCTGTAATCCGATAATTGACCTCTCCTGTTTTGTCTTTGAATGAAGTTGATAAATCCAATCCTTTATTTTCCGTTTTTCCTATGGGAACAAGCGATAGTTTCGAACCAAGCAGAAGAGAGAAATTACCATCGACCATAATGTCTTTATTTTTTTCGTAAAAAACATCAGCCGATAATTCTATTTTTTCATTCAACAACAAGGCATCAATACCTATATTGCTTTTTCTTACTTTTTCCCATGTTACGCCATATTGCGGTGGAGCGCTTTCTTCCCAAATACCAAAACTAACGGAAGTAGATACCGGCAACTCTTTCCCAAACTGAGTGGAACCATTGCGATAAAATCGATGCAAATAAGTGAAATAGCCGCCAACATCATCATTCCCTACAAGTCCATATGAACCTCTGATTTTCAAGAAATTAAAAATATCATTTTTGGGGAAAAACGTTTCATTGGTAAGTATCCATCCTGCTGATATCGCCGGAAAAAATCCAAAACGACTGTCGGAATAAAACTGTTCCGAACCTTCATATCCTCCGTTAAATTCCAATAAATAGCGGTTATCAAATGTATACGAAATCCGGGAATTCAAGCCTGCGTATTGACGCGGAAGATTGGAATTATTTTCCGAGTCCACTTCCCGTCGCGAGCCTCCAAACATGACATATACCGAGTTTTTGCCAAAATCCCTCTGATAATCCAGTTTAAACCGGCCGGCCAGCGTCCGCTTCGTACTTGGATAATTGCCACCACTTCCCATTGCTGTCTCAGACCCTGTTTTTTCGTATTGGTAATTACCGTCACTGTCATATTGAGGAGTTAAGGTACCATCTTCCGCAATTGAATTAAGGATATTATACACAGCAAAAGCCTTGTTGCGTTTGGTTTCCTGGTCAAACCAAGTATCGAATGCGAACGTAGCTTCTAATTTTAATCCGGAAGTGATAAAATCAAGTTGTTGTTTGAAAGTGATATCGGCATCCGTGTTGCGCACATAGTACAAGGAGTATCCTTGCTTGTTCAACAATCCGTAAGGATTATCGGTATAATCTTTCGTTCCTCCGATTGATCCGTCCGGATTCAACACCGAAAATGCATTGGGAGGTGTTCGATACGTTGACTGAAATACACGTGATGTAAAACTTGATATATCGCCCGGAGTTGTGCGCTGCTCCTGGCGAGCGGAGATATTGGCGGTCACCGTCAATCGTTTTGTTGCCTGAATATCCACATTTGCCCGCAACGTGACAATATTCATATCTGCATTTGTATTGTATGTATTCGCCTCTTTGTCTATGTTAAAAATGCCTTCGTTTTGAGTATATCCCAATGAAAGGAAATATTTTGCAAAATTACCTCCTCCTCTGGCACTCAGATTGTAGTGTTGTTGCCAAGTGTTTTTCTTAATGTAGGAATCATACCAATTGATATTTGGATATAAATACCTGTCGGCTTCCGTATCATAAATTCCGGCTATCGCTTTATTGTATTTTTCCATTACGGCAGCAGAATATTTGGGAACAAAAGCCGCTAAATCGGACGAAGTACGTGTCCCGTCGTTATAATCGTTATACATCGCTTCATTGTAAAGACGGGCATAATCGTATGAATTAAGGAATTGAGGACGCGAAATATCTTCTTTGATTCCGGCGTTTGCACTAAACGACACTTTTACTTTGCTGTTTGAACCTCTTTTAGTGGTTACGGCGATAATACCATTTCCTCCCCGCAAACCATATTGTGCTGTTGCTGCAGCATCTTTCAGTAGCGTAATTGTTTCTATTTCATTCGGATCAAGTAGTGCCATGTCTCGTTCAAAACCGTCTACCAATATAACCGGACTGTTGCTGCGAAAAGTACGTTGCCCCCTGAGAAGAACACGAGCCGCTTCAACTCCGGGTTCTCCATTCGATTGAAAGATGAAGAGGCCACTCAATTGTCCTGTTATTTTGTGAATATTGTTGGTAATGGGATTATTCTCAACCTCGGAAAAACACATTTGGGAATAGGCTCCCGTAATCCTATCCTTGTTTTGATTTCCATTCAATCCAATTATTTCCTCCTGTTTGGATTGCTTTTTTTCTTCATTTTCAAACTCTTGCGAACAGAGAGGAATCGCTGAACCGAATATTAGCAACACCAAGCACATACGGTGCATAACCATATTTTTTAATCCATGCTGTTTCATTTACTTTTAAAATTATAATTTTTTCGGCAAAGATATATTCATCTATCAAAAGCGCTTTGTAATCGTATTCCAAATGTGTGTAATATTATCCCAATGTGTGTTTGAAAAAAAAATACAAGTATTTGAGACAATAATTACATATCAATAACATAATAACTTGTTACTTTGCGGTAAATATAAATTATAATGAAAAAAATTATTCTCACTCTGCTCTTTGCAGGCATTGTTTTAAGCATAAGGGCACAAGTACTCCAATGGACAGAATCATTGCCCGGTGTATGGAAAGCTACCTTTGGCGCCCCTGAATCCCATAATCTGCTGAATGTCTCCGGAGTTCAACCCAACAAAGACGCCATTAACGGTATGCCGCAAGCTGCATTAACTTTGGACATTGAAGGTATTCAAGCCGAAATTTTCGACGGAAAAACGTATTTACGTTTCCCGTTAATAGAAGGTGAACAAATATTCGGTTTGGGATTGAACTTTCAAACAGTACATCAACGAGGCAAAATATTGAATCTGCATACAGATCACTACGGAGGGAAAGACAATGGGCGAAACCATGCTCCTGTTCCTTTCTACGTATCTTCCAACGGGTATGGCGTGTTGGTCAATTCCGCTCGCTATCTGACCTACTATGTAGGTACGGGCGTTCGAAAAAACAGTAAGAATCCACCTGTAACAAAAGACCGTAATACAGACAAAACTTGGTCGTCTCGACCCTATTCCGATGCAGTGGAAGTGTTGGTGCCGACTGAAGGAGTGGAGATTTTGCTTTTTGCGGGACCAACGCCATTGGATGCTATACGCCGTTACAATCTGTATTGTGGAGGTGGTTGTCTTCCTCCGCGTTGGGGATTGGGTTTTACGCAACGTGTACCAAAAATGTATAACGCGCAAGCGGTAATTGAAGAAGTGAACGAATTTGCCAAACGAGGATACCCACTTGATTTTGTCGGATTGGAACCCGGTTGGCAAAGCAAGGCCTATCCTTGTTCTTTTGAATGGGATAAGGGACGCTTTCCCGATCCTGCATCTTTCATCAAAATCTTAAAGGAGTTGGGAATACGGGTAAACTTGTGGACCAATCCTTATGTTTCGCCCGAATCGCCCATCTTCAAGCGCATCGAACCCTATACCGGTAGTCATACCGTATGGTGTGGATTGGTTCCCGATTTCACACTTAGGCAAGCAAATACTATCTTCGGCGAACAATTACTGAAAGAACAAATATCCATCGGCGTGAGTGGATATAAAATGGACGAGGTGGATGGATATGATTATTACCTGTGGCCGGATGCCGCTCGCTTTCCTTCGGGAATCAGCGCTGAACAGATGCGGCAAATATATGGTGTTTTGCTACAGAAACTCACGGACAATCTATATCGTAGTCGCAACGAACGGACTTTTGGATTGGTGCGCGCATCAAACGCCGGAGCCAATAATTTCCCTTATGTGATCTATAATGATTATTACAGCCACCCTGATTTTATTACGGCATTGATCAACAGCAGCTTTTGCGGGGTGTTGTGGACGCCGGAAGTGAGAGGTTCCAAGTCGGGGGAGGAGTGGTTGCGTCGTTTTCAATCGGTTGTTTTTTCACCGATGGCTATGATCAATGCATGGAGCAATGGGACAAAACCCTGGTCATTCCCTGAAGTTGCCGAACAAGTAAAATATTATGCACTGCTCAGAATGCAATTAATGCCTTATTTCTATTCCGAATTTGCCAAATATCATTTTGAAGGAATACCTCCTTTCAGGGCGATGGCGCTCGAAGAAGGTTTTCTAAACAATTCCGTTCCAGAGGTGAAGGAAGGAAGTCTGGAAGAAAATCCTTATTTGGAAGCAGTTAATAAAGAAATAAAAGACCAATACATGGCCGGTGAATACCTATTGGTAGCTCCCTTGTTTACAGGGCAGGAAACACGCAAAGTGTTGCTTCCGAAAGGTAAATGGTATGATTTCTACACCGGCGAGTATGTAGGTGATGGACAGGAAATTACCGTCACTCCGGGATTAGATAAAATTCCGGTATATGTGAAAGACGGCGGCATTATCCCGATGATGGAAAGTCGCCTGAAGGCACCAGCCTCCGGTGAAAAAATAAACATAGAAATCCGGCATTATGGCGAAAAATCCGGTAAATATAGTATCTACGATGACGATGGAGAAACTTTTGATTACGAAAAAGGTCTATTTTCATGGAGAGAAATTATCGTATCTAAAAACAAAAAAGGCCGGTGGGAAGGAAGTATTTCCAAAGCCCCAAAAGGCAAACCGGATAATATTGGAAAAGTAACATTCTTATTTACTACAAAATGAAGAAAATACTAATTTATCATCTGACGTTTTTGTTTCTGTCCTTACAATTAATTCAGGCACAGGCAGGAAAAATACTGAATGCCGATGGAATATCAGACACTTACCGTTTGATAGAATCGTACGGTTATGGCATTGAAGTTCCTGATTGCGGACATCCCGTTAAGCACATTACACAGGTTTTCGACAAAGAGTTGAATAAATATGTTTTCGCCTTTACGCTTCACGCTGCTTTGGACGATGATCGTTGCGGGGTGAAAGACAGACAACGCGCCGAAATCAAAACATTCGGGCCATCGCCTGAAAGCATGAAAGGGTTTGAAGGAAAGAAACAAGTGTATAAATGGCGTTTAAAATTGGATGAAGATTTTCAGCCATCGCCGGATTTTTGCCACATTCATCAGGTAAAGGCAGATGCAGGGCCCAAGGCCGATGCTCCCATCGTGACTCTCACTCCCCGATGGAAAGAGAGCGGGGAAGTCTTACAATTCAACCATGTTTCTCAAGAAAATCAATCCACTATTTTGGCAGAGGTTCCTCTGAAAGCATTTAAAGGCGTTTGGGTGGAAGTGACCGAAACAATCGTCCACAGTCATTCAGGAAGCCTTGAAATGGAAATACGACGGTTGTCCGATGGAAAAATTTTATTGCACGGTAAAGGTGAAAACTTGGATATGTGGCGTAACGGGTCTAATTTTAATCGCCCGAAATATGGAATATATAGAAGTTTGCGAAGTCCAACCTATTTGCGTGATGAAACGGTTTTATTTTCCGACATAGAATTTCAGGAAGCAGGACATTTTGCCGACAACCACAATGCAAAAATCTTCAATCTTCGTGATTTTGGGCCATCAAGCGATGGAAAAACAATAGATTCGCCCGTTATCCAACGGGCAATTGATGCTTGTCATGCGAAAGGAGGTGGTACGGTAGTTATTCCTCCCGGAACTTATCTGTGCGCTACAATTGTCATGAAAGACAACGTGCGGCTGTATCTCGACAAAAATGCGCTTCTGCTCGGGACAACCGACATCAATGCTTACGACAACCTTGATCCTTTTACCGAAGGACTGGGTGTGGCTGTCGGTTGGGCATTCATTACCGCTATTGACGTCGAAAATATTGCTATTGAAGGCGAAGGAATAATAGATGGACAAGGGAGCGCCTTGAAAGCCGGTCATATTATAAACGACACCCGTCCCGAATCGGAAAGATGGGGGCGTCGTCCGTTCTTATTGCGTGTACTTCGCTGCAATAACGTAACTGTTCAGGGTATTACCCTTAAATATGCCGCGGCATGGACATCTCATTACGCTCAAAGCAGCAATATCCGAATTGATGATGTTAAAATTATCAGCAAGGGAGTAGCACACAACGATGGTATAAATATTGACGGGTGCCAACAGGTAGAAATACGTAACTGTAACATTGATAGCGGTGATGATGCCTTGTGTTTCAAAGCGACATACAGTAAATCGCCCTGTAAGGACATCACTGTAACCGGCATGCGATTAAAGAGTAGTCAGGCCGGTATTAAAATAGGTACGGAATCTATGTCTTCCTTCGAAAATATTCGTATTTCCCAGTGTCATATCTATGATACCCGCAACGGAGGTATCAAATTGTTGACGGTCGATGGCGCTCATCTGAAAAATATTGAAATTACCGATATTACCATGGATAATGTTCGGACACCCATGCTTTTCCGTCTTGGTTCCCGCTTAAATGTTTTCCGCAAAGGAGATGAAAAACAAACTACCGGGAGTTTCGAGCACGTTTTTATACGAAATATTAAAGCCCGAAGCGATTCGGTTACCCAATTAACACCTGCATCCGGAATATTAATCACCGGCGTTCCGGGACATCCAATCAATAATCTTACGCTCGAAAATATCGAAATCGAATTACCCGGAGGCGGAACGCTTGAAGAAGGGCATCGCATTGTTCAAGAAGCCGTTGAACAATATCCGGAAGTTAAAACTTTCGGGCCTTATGTTCCGGCATACGGGGTATGGGCGCGTCATGTAAAAAATCTCCAATTGAATAATATTACATTCAGACTGAATAAAGCCGATTTGCGCCCGGCTTTAATTTGTCAGGATGCAATGGGGTTAATTGTCAATAACCTGGAAGCAGATGCTTTCGTCGGTTCCGAGGCGGTAATCCGTTTGGATAGCGTTCGGTGTGCCTATATCACTACACCATCAATTGCGGGGCAATCCAATGCTTTTTTGCAACTCACAGGTACGGAAAATAACGAAATTTATTTGGACGGAAAGCAATCTGTGCACGTCAATACAATGATTGATGCTATCAATGGATCTCAAGCCAGTACCGTTGAACAAAGACCGTTTCCGGATGCGGCGAATACAACAATGCCCGGTGCCCGGCTATCATACCAGCCGGGAAAAACACCGAAATCATGGGCGGTTGCTACGGCGCAATCGGTCATGTCCCGTTGGCCAGATTATTCCAAAGCATACTGGAATTCATGGACTTATGTTAATGCCTATATGGCTCTTGCCTTTGAACGTCTTTATAAGGAGACCGGAGAGAAAACTTATCTGGACTACATCAAAAAATACATTGACGGTTTTGTTGATGAAAATGGAAATTTACAAGCCGTACGCAATCATAAAGGAGTAACACGTATGCCTGTTTATTGTTCAAATCTTGATGGAATGATGCCGGGAAATACATTGGTGATGATATACGAATATTACAAGGACGAACGGTATAAAAAGGCGGCCGAAAAAATACGACATTGTTTAGATAGCTATCCGCGTAACAGTGATGGCGGTTTTTGGCATGGAAACGGAATGCATGGGCAGATGTGGATTGATGGCATTTTCATGGGACAACTATTTTTGTTGCGATACGGAAAAACAATAGGAGATAGCGAATATGCCTTCAATGAAGCCATTAACCAAATTACAGCGTATGCCAAACGGGGAGAACGGGACAAAACCGGACTTTATGTACATGGTATCTATGAAGCGGGTCATGGCGACCGTATTTGTCGTTGGGCAGATGCAAAAGGAGGACAATCACCTGAAGTTTGGAGTGAAGGCTTGGGCTGGTATGCCTTAGTATTGGTAGAAGCATTGGAAACCATTCCGGAAAATTATCCGAGATACAATGAAATCAAAGATATATACATCCGTCTGGCCAAGGGATTGAAAAAAACACAGGATCCAAAGACTGGCGGCTGGTATCAGGTAGTCGACAAAACAACGCATCCGGACAATTGGATAGACACTTCCGGAAGCTCCATGTTTGTATATGCTATTCAGCAAGGAATCAACCTCGGTATCCTTAGTAAAAAAGGATACAAAAAGGTTGTTGAGAATGGATACAAGTCCATTACAAGCCACGCAAAAGTTAATAAAAGCGGTTTAGTTGACATTGATGCCGCTTGCGACGGACTTGGCGTACAGGATAGTTATGACAAATACATTCACTACAAACAGATGCTGAATGCCAAAGAAGCATACGCCGGTTTTGTATGGGCTACGGAAATCGTTGAACGAGAAAAAAATAAAAAAAAATAGCAAATATGGATTTTCCTCAATGTTTAAAATGTTACCGACAAGTGTTCGCCGGACTTAATTTGCTTTTTTACGACAACTCCTTCCTCGTTTTTCACGACAACTTCCAGTTTGTCATTTTTCCTTGTAATGTTGACATCGAATATTTGTTCGAAACAGTGAATGGATTTCAGATTCATAAAATTCCATTCGTCGGGCAATTGAGGACACAGTTCAAAAGAGTGAAGTCCTGTAGGACGTATGCCGAAAATTCCTTCCGTATAAATCCTGCAATACAATCCGCTTTCTGCCGAAAGATGGCGTTGTGATCCTTCCGGCCAGGCTTCAATGGCATAAGGCACATGCTCTCCCAATAAACGGCGTATGGAATATCGCTTCAAATAATCCAAGCCCTTTTCCTTTGCTCCGGCTGCAAAAATGCCGCGCAATGCATAAAGAGTAGAGCGATCCCAAAAAGTCTTTGTTCCGGCTTGGGTAAGCAAGCCGTCATCCGTCCATAGGCGAGGGGAAAATAAAGCGTCAACTGTACCTTTTGACCGGTCAAAAATGCCGACTGTTAAAGGGATACATATCCAAGCGCGTAAAATATCGTTCCCTTCGTAATAGCGATAAGTATGAAAGCCTTCCACCTCATATCCAAAATGAGTTTCAATAGCTTTCTTTAACACTTCGGATTCTTTTTTGTATGTATTCAGTAAGCTGGAGGATTTACCTAAATCTCTACCTAAATAAGAGGCGGAAATCAAGGCATCATAATAAAGTCCGGAAGTACAAAGATTTGCATCTCCTGAAGGGAAACGATTTTCCAACTCATCGGAATTGGATTTGACTACACCATCTTTATTCAATTGCCTTTTGCAATACTCCAGACACCATTCAATCAAAGGCCATAATTCCTGTGCTTCTGCTTTGTTTCCCCTTGCCAGTGCATAACGGGCTGCTCCATAAGCAATCATGGCACAATCACCCCTGTCTTTTGCACCATGCCAAATTCCATCGCCTTCGGCAATAATGGAACTCGGGATGGGTTTATATTCATCATTCATAAAACGGGCGAAATGTCGAAACGCATTTAGTGCGGATTCATTACCCGTGTCATAGCCTAAAAAAGGGAAGAACGGATTGATGTATTCCGCTTGATCGTTGGCCCAGATAGCGGCGTAATAGGCTTCTCCTCCCGGACCGTGCATCAATCCGCCTTTGGTTTGGTAAATACTTTCCGAACCACGTACTTTGGCAAATGCAAAAGTGGTATTCAGCACCGGGTCCGGAGTTTCCAATACTAATTTTGACCCAATTTCGTTTATCAGATTCTTCCGATTCACCAACTCTTGTTCCGAATCAACAACCGGCAAAACTTCGTTGGTTTTATGGGCGAAGAAACGCATATAAAAAATAAGTTCCGCTCCGGGTTGTAACGAATAAAATCCTTTATGAGAACCAGAAACGCTATATGTATACCCTCCGTATATTCCGGTTGAAGCATCTGTGATATAAGTCATATTCACGTCCGGAAAATCAATATTCATATTTTGTTTTCCTGCATTTTTTAATATATACTTTTCTATATAAACCGGCTGGAAAGTGGATGGAAAAAGTATTCGTGTCAGTTGCAGGTTGTTTTCGGGAAACTTGCTTTCCACTACCATTAATCCTTCCAAAGTAATCCTATCCGTTTTTTCCTCACCCAAAGACTGATTATTGACTAATATAAAATCACGAATATCCAATGCAAATTGTTTATTTAAATGCGAACGTGTTTTATTGGGTTCAAAGCGAAGCATTGGCCAAACAATACTGCGATTGAGGACAAATGCTTGTTTGCTGTCCACTCCATAGCGCAAAACAACCGATAATTGTTTTCCACTCATTTCAATATGGTCATCGTGAGGAATTTCGGAACTTGTTTCCCAACGGATTCCGTTGTTTTCATTCATCTTCCAACGCGTATTTTCCTGCGCTTCAATGTCGTCTACATTCAAACCAATAATCATACTTTCCAATTCTTTTTTACAGACCGGAATAAAACCATCAGTCATTAATTCCTTTCCTGTTATCGTTTTATTATTTAGTGAAAAGCCGGATTTTTCGTCTTCTTCCAGATTCAGTTCCTTTACGACATAGTTTTTTGCAGGATCCAAGCCTTTTAATTTCACGCGTTCATCCCGATTGTTTCCCGTTTGATAAACAAATACGGCTGCTTTTTTTTTATCCCTTGAAACATAGCTTAAAGCGGAGCGGGAATCTTTATATGGAGACACTAAACGGTATAAGTCGCCTTGTTGAACAATCGCTCTCAGACTTTTTTTATACAGGTCAATACTGCGTCGTATTTGTTTCTTTTCTGCTCCCGTTATTTTTGTCAAATCCATATCTACGCCGTATGCTCCGCTTAAAGCAACATCAATCGTAAATTTCATCGGACGGTTACCCATCCGGGTAACATGAGCGGATATTGTGTTTGCAGGGAAAACGTGTGAGAATCCCCACTGAATAAATATTCGTTTTAGCGGATCCGTATTGTCGCTTGGCCAAAAGGAATCAAAATGACTTAAAGATCCGTAATCAACCCGTCCACCACCGCCTGCACAAAGCATCATCATCACATCCGGATAGGTAGACGCTGTTTTTCTCATTAAATCAAGTAATGCACGATTATAATCAATTAACAAGTGCGATTGCTTAGTTGGCGACAAGTAAGGAGACCCCGGCTGCGTAACATAACGGTTGGCGTCCCATTTCACGTAACGGATTCCCGGATTGGGTTTCAGCGTTTTTTCAATTACTTCTTTCCATTCAAATTCTTGTACTTCAGGCCGGGTTAAGTCCAGAATCAATTGATTACGACCAAACAATAATTCACGTTTCGGTTGCGTAATGACCCAATCCGGATGTTTAACATATAATTCACTCAACGGATTTACCATTTCAGGTTCCAACCAAATACCAAAATTTATTTTTCTTTTTTGCGCTTCGTCGCAGAGATAGGAAATTCCACTCGGAAGTTTTTTCCGGTCCGGCGTCCAATCTCCCAAGCCATGCTTATCATCATTGCGGGAATAGGCATTGTTGCCAAACCATCCGTCATCTAATAAAAATAATTCTATTCCAATATCTTTAGCCCCATCAAACAATGAAACTATTTTCTTTTCGTCAAAATTACAATGCGTAGCTTCCCAATTATTCAAGAGGATCGGCCGTTCTTTTTCTCCATCCCGAATCCCGGATTTTAATGCCCAGTGGTGGATGTTCCTGCTGGCCGTTCCTTTCCCTTCCCGGCTATAAGTCCACAAAGATACGGGTGTTTGAAAGGTATTGTCTTTTTCCAACAAATAGTGTGACCCGAAATGATTAATACCCGACAATGCCCGCAAGTTGTTGTTCCAATCCAACTCGAATGAAAGTTGAAAACTACCCGGCCAAAACAGAGAACCGATAAATACATCTCCGGAATCTTCCTCTGCCTCTTGGTTTAACGAGAGAATAAATGATGGAATCCTCATTTGGTGAGCTCTTACTCCTATTTTGGAATCCAAGGTTTTGATGCCTGGCGTCAGTTTTTCCTCCGACATAGTAGCTTCTCTTTTATAATTTCCGTAAAATTGAGTCAACCAATATTCTTTGGCTTTCAAAATGGGCGCAATTGAAGCGTACCGATAAAGCGTAACATCTCCGTCTTCCTGATGGTAAATCTGAGTCCACATCCGTAAAACATCCTCTTCTTTGTGGGATTGAATAAAAATATCTACAAAAAAGGGATATTGAGTATCTTTCAGTTGGATAATTGTTTGATCCGTATTTTGATCAATTCGAACAACAGAATGAGTAACATAATACAAATCCGTAGATGTGTTTCCATCCGCATGTACCACTTCCAACGCCGGTTCTGCAATAAATCCGTTTCCGGAAGTCGGATAAAATTCCCATTCGCGAGGAAAACCGCTCTCCGGTATTGATGATTTTTTAGTAATACTGCCATAATCAGATTGATAGAGACGATTATCATTACCAATAAAAAGGATCAGTTGGGAATTAACTGTAGTTATTCGGATTTCTTTATCCCTCAACCCTTGCGACATCAGAAGAGTTGAATGTAAGAAAAAATAAGTAATTAAACCAAAGATTGTCTTTTTCATTTTAATTTATTCAAACAAAAGTAATTTTTCGGGCGTATCATCTATTCAACGAAAGTTTATCATTCAATTCCACCTTAATAACCGATACTATCGGATCGGGAGCGTTTTGAGGCAAATAGACGATTAGCCCTTTGTCGGTTGTCTGAGAAGTTATTTTCGTTGTACCGGACAATAAAGAGGTTGATTTGACCGGAACAGTCATTCCCGGAACAAGTATTTCGCCCTTTTCAGGCCGATCAAGTACGAATAGATAAAGGGTAGTCTTGTCTTTCCGATTTTTCATGGTACAATACCCCCACGCCGGTTTTTCGATGGGACTTCCTGATGTTCCGTAAATAGCTTCCCCATTCACTTTCATCCATTTGCCGATTTGCCGTAGCCGTTCAATACTTTGTTGAGGAATTTCTCCTTCCGGAGTTGGACCCACATTCAGGAGATAATTTCCTCCTTTAGAGGCAATATTAATTAAATTACGAACCAATGTTTCTGTGGATTTCCAATTCTCAAGCTTCAATTGATTACTTTTCCGGTAACCCCATGAATTATCCATTGTCATGCAGGTTTCCCAATCGCGTTCGTCTAATTCGCTTGGATTCGGTATTTTTTGTTCCGGTGTTTTATAATCTCCCTGAAAATTGGGTCGTTTCAAGCGATCGTTAGTAATCACATTGGGGTATTTATCAATTTCGGCCTTCAATTTTTCGGCAAATTCATCGGTCATCCGCGTTGGAGTATCCCACCAAATTACAGCTATATCACCGTATTTAGTCAATAATTCTCTGATTTGGGGTAAGGAAACTTCATCTATATACCGTTCCATACTGCGGGTTTCCTGAGCCGGGTCCCAGCATCCGTTATGCGTCTCAGTATAAGCGTCAATTTTTGCCGAGTCAGGATTCAACCATCCTTCACTCATCACTTTTCGGGCAACCGAACCTCCCGGATTATTCCAATCCTGCGCTTGAGAATAATAAAAACCCAATTTCATGTTGTGTTTCCGGCAGGCCTTAGCCAATTCAGCCAACACATCTTTTTTATACGGAGTAAAATCTACTATATTGAATTTACTCGCATTACTTTTAAACATGGCAAATCCGTCATGATGCTTCGCCGTAATAATGATGTATTTCATTCCTGCCTCTTTGGCCAATTTTACCCAAGCATCCGGATCGTATTTCACGGGATTGAATTGTCCAGCATACGCCTGATATTCTTCAACCGGAATTTTGCAACGATTCATTATCCATTCGGCTCCGCCCCTGCGTTGTTCGTTTCCTTTATATACTCCGCCTAACACCGAATAAGGTCCCCAATGGATAAACATACCAAAGCGGGCTTCACGCCACCATTCCATTTTTTTATCATTCGCAGAATTTACTTCATTGCGCTGAGCGTGTAAGGTAAGCGATGATATTATCAGAAATAAAAAAATAAATTTTATTTGTTTCATGATGTAGATAATTTATATTCAATAGATTTTTAAAATAAATTTTAGATTACAAATATACTCCTATTCCAATAAACCGCATTGTATTTTTGTCCCAAATATATGTACTAATGTCTCTTTAGTAAACAATTGAACATATTATTTCGTAACAATTCCTTAATGTTCCAGGTATTTTTTTCTCATCTCGGAAGGTGATTGATTAAAGAAAGATTTGAATGTTTTTGTAAAATAAGACTGGCTGGAAAATCCGGTCTTATATGCTATTTCGGTAATATTCAGGTCTGTTTCTCTGAGATATTTCAGTGCATATTGTAAACGGGTATTCCGGATAAGTTCTACCGGCGTCAAATCAGAAATGGTTTGCAGTTTCCGGTAAAAGGAAGAACGGCTCATGCCTATCTTCTTACAGAAAGGATCCATATTCAAACCGGTTTCATCAAGATGTTCGCGAATGTATTCATATATCGAATCCATAAAACGACTATCTACCTGCGATGTGGGTAAGTCGGGAAACAATTCGGATGATTTCCGGCCAAACAATGTCTTCAATTTTTCCCGCGTATTTATCAGATTTTTTATTCTTGTCAATAACAAGCCTGCATTAAAAGGCTTGGTGATATACTCATCTGCCCCGGTTTCAAATCCTTCCTGAATCTGTAGAACTGTCATCCGGGCAGTAAGCAGAATTACGGGAATATGTCCTGTGCGAATATCGTCTTTCAGAAGACGGCATAGTTCTATACCATCCATACCCGGCATCATAATATCGCTTACAATCAAATCAGGAAGATAAGTTAAAGCCATCTCGAAAGCTTCGTCTCCATTGCCGGCCTCATAAACCTGATACTGCTTTCTAACATGTGATTTAATGTAATACCGAACATCAATATTGTCTTCAATAATCAGTATGGAATATTTAAAATCCGTAGAATCCGTATCTTCCGATACGTCCGGTTCTACTTCTTGTTCAGGCAATACGGTATAATAAGATACATCTTCGCTGTTTTTATAATCCAGTTCCAATTCATTTTCCTTGAGATGTACTTTACCGGAAGGCAATACGATACGGAAAACAGCGCCTTTATCTGAATTGTTGGCCGCCCAAACAATGCCACGATGTAATTCTATGACGCTTTTGCTGAAATTCAGGCCAATGCCGGTTCCGAACAGTTGGGGCGTGTTTTTTGTATGTATTTGATAAAAAGGCTCAAATATCCGTTCAAGTTCTGTTTCAGGAATACCTTTGCCGGTATCACTTATTTCAAAAACAATACAGTCGGATATATCTTTTAAAGACCCATTCATTACACTTCCGAAAACCTGTCGTAACTTTTCTGCTTTTTCCTGTCCGAGATTGACAAAAATCGCTCCGCCGTCAGGCGTGTTTTTAAATGCATTGGAAAGAATGTTGAAAAGCACTTTTTCGAGTAAATCCCGGTCATACCAAACTTGCAAATCCGTCATACCGCACCGGAATGAAAATTGAATTTGGCGTTTTCTTGCCAATTCGTTGAAAGCAATGACTATTTCGTTCGTAAACTTAACGATATTCCCCGGAGCAGCCTTCAGATGTAAATGGCCGGATTCTTTTTTCCTGAAATCCAACAGGTTATTCACCGTATGCAGAAGCCTGTTGGCATTTTTCAGCATCAGATTCAATGTAGCGGAAAGTTCAAGAGGCAGTACCGTCTTTTGCAGGATATCTTCCAATGGACTAAGTATTAACGTTAATGGTGTACGCAATTCATGTGCAAAATCTGTAAACAACTCTATTTTTGTTTGATGAAGCGTTTCCAGATTTTTCTGTTCAATCTGTTTGATGCGGATATTGTTTTCCAAACGTATCTTGATTCTGGCATATCGCACCAGAAAAGAAACAATGGTTGTGGCAATAAACAAATATATTAGCCACGCCCACCATGTATTCCAGAATGGCGGCGTGATGACCAACGGCAAATCCACACTCGTTTCGTTCCATACACCATCATTGTTTGCTCCCTTTACTCGAAAAGTATATTTTCCGGGTTGAATATTCGTATAATACGCAACCCGCCGGTTACCGATATAAATCCAGTCACGGTCAAAACCTTCCAGTCTGTAGGCATACTGGTTCTGAAATGGATACAGGTAATTCAACGCGCTGAACTCAATTGATATATTAGATTGTTTATAGTCCAGCCTTAAAGGTTCTTCTTCGTTATTACCGAAATACGCGATGGGTGTGTTATTAATGGAAATCTTGGTTATGACCACCGGAGGAATATATGTATTACTTTGCAAATCTCTCGGATAAAAAGAAATAAAACCATCGTTCCCTCCAAAAAATACTTCATTGTCGCTCGTCACAATGCCGGAATTAGGAGTGAACTCAGAAATCATAACCCCATTATTCCGCCCATAATTTGTGAATCTTTTCAGTAACGGGTCAAACATAGAAATACCGGAAGACGTGCTTAACCATATCTTTTCGTCATGATCTTCCAGAATCGTATATACGGTATTGCTCGCCAAACCTTGCGCTTGTCCGTAATTTGTAAAACGACCGGTTTCACTGTTCAAAACGGCAATTCCGCCGCCCGGCATACTTATCCATATTCGCCCGTTTTTAGTCTTGATAATAGAACTTATCTTGTTATAGGCAATACCGGAACTATCGCCATTGCTGTGTGACCATTGGTCAACAGTCTTTGTCGGATGATGATAATAATATAAACCGTAATCATACGTGGCAATAAAAAAACCATCAGTACTGTCTGCCAGAATACCATGAATATTTACAGGATTAAATGTCGTTCCGTCATTTAATGTTAAAGGAAATGTAAAATGCCCGTCCGGAGACATATATCCAATAGATTTTTCTCCGGATGAACCAATCCAAAGATTCTGATTACTGTCTTTTATCAAGGCATAATGTATAACTCCCCATGGTGGAAAAATCCATTTCAGAAATTTCCGCCGATGAACATCAAACTGATGTATCCTATTGTCTGCCGTCCCGACCCAGAGGATATTTCCATCCAGCAATAATGATTTTATGATATTCCGGTTATATGCCTTTCCCGACGATTCGGGTAAATCGTAATAGATATAAGTCGCTTTTTTACGGTCGAAGAACAGTAGTCCCCCACCCTCCGTACCAATCCATAATCCATCGGGATATTCAGCCATTGGGCCGACAATGCCGTAAATCACCTGTTTTTGCATTCCCGGATCATATAGCCGAAAACGTTGCGTTATGGCATTGTAATAACTGACTCCACCGGAATACGTGCCGACCCATACTGTACCCGAACGATCACACAATGCGGAATATACGGAAAAATTGTTGATTGGAATTGTATTTTTTACAGTATTACCGAACGCATTACTGAACTTTCCCGACAAGGGGTCATATTTACTGAGACCATTAAAAGTACCGACCAACAAAACACCGGCTTTATCTTCAACAAAACACCGGATATTATTATTGTTTAAGCCGTCGTTTTCGGTATAACGGATAAAATGGTCCATCTGTTTATCATACAAACATACACCCTGTTGGTGTGTGCCAACCCAAACTCTTCCCTTGGAATCGCAAAATAGGGCAGATACTCTGTTCGCCGCAAACGAATGTTCATCGCCGACGTGATGCTTGTAAGCATGCAACTTCTCCACTTGAGTATGGTAAACATACAAACCATCTCTCAACCCAATCCATATATTCTCATCATGGTCTTCTGCTATTCCATATACCGGCTCGGAAGGAAACCCTTCCATCGTAAAATGCTTAAAATCATCTGTTTCGGATTGATATATATCCAATCCGCTAATGGTTCCTACCCAAAGATTTCCCCGACTATCTCTCTTCATTTGTGTAATATTACTGTTACACAAGGATGTAGAGTCATCATTATTATAGTATGGAATGAATCGATTGTTTCGTTTATCGTACCTGTTTAACCCGTTTTTTGTTCCTACCCACATTTGTCCGTTCTTATCTTCAGCCATACAAGTAATATAATTATTACTGATATAATGAGCCGTATCCGATTCGCAAAAAACATGAAAATTATACCCGTCGTATTTATTCAGTCCATCACGTGTACCAAACCAGAGAAAACCTTCTTTATCCTGAAAAATGGCAACAACCGAAATTTGGGATAATCCGTCTTTAACCGAAAGATGCTCAAAATGGATACTGCTCCTCTGCGAATATGCAAGTTCACAAAAAAGCGCCATTGGGAGTATGCAAATGCTGAATAGTATTTTAATTCGTCTTTTCATAAGATTTATAAGGCCATAATCCGACCGACCTTTTCCGACGTAAAATTAAACATTTTTTTTAATAGTCCAACAGAGCTATTGCCTTATGGCGGTTTTGTCGGTCTTACTATTTAATTCATAACCCGAAATCAAAATCTTCGTCCAAAAAAACAGGAGTAGTAAAATCGTCCAAGTCGCGACGGTCTTTTTTGGTCGGCCGACCGGTTCCGCGGGCACGGTCGACAAATCCGCTGATTTTTTGTAACTCCAATAATTCATATTGTTCCGGAGGCGTGACGTTTTCTAAATAATCAGGTACTAATTTAGCGCCAATCCGGTTGGTAGTTATAGCTAAGACTTTGAAAGAATAGATTATAGGAGGTTTCCGTATCGAAATGACATCCCCGGGCTTAATCATCCGGGAAGGTTTGACAGGTACATCATTCACCATGACCCGGTTTTTCTTGCATGCTTCTACCGCAATGGTCCGGGATTTGAAAATCCGGGTCGCCCACATCCATTTATCTATTCTTGCTTCCATTCATTGAAATTATTGACGAAACTTGTCTACACCCTGTCAAAATTTGAAGAAGTTTTTTGCATTATAGTAACTGATTCCTTCCACCATTTTTCCGAGGAAATCTAATTCTTCAACCGGTAACAGTCCGTTTTCCACATCATTTCCGATTAAGTTACACAAGGTTCTACGAAAATATTCATGACGCGGATAGGACAAGAAACTACGGGAATCTGTTAACATACCTACAAACCGGCTCAATAAACCTAAGACAGACAAGGCATTCATTTGTTTTTCCATACCGTTTTTTTGATCCAAGAACCACCAACCGGAACCGAATTGTATTTTTCCGACGACTTTTCCATCCTGAAAATTACCAATCATAGTTGCAATCATTTCATTATCGGCAGAATTTATATTGTAAATAATGGTTTTCGTCAATTTATCCTGTTTGTCAAGTTTGTCGAAAAACTTCGCCATGGCTTTTGCTGGAAGAAAAGTTCCGATGGAATCGAAACCGGTATCTGCACCTAATTTGTTGAACATACGGGTATTGTTGTTCCGAATTACACCATAGTGAAATTGCTGTGTCCATGCTTTTTCCCAATCCATTTCGGCAAAAATCACCAACATAGCCGATTTGAATTTGAGAATTTCCGTTTCCGACAATTCTTTTCCTCCATAAACTTTGTTGAATATTGCTTTGATTTCCGCATCAGTATAATCTTCGGCATAAAACGTTTCGATGCCATGATCAGAAAGTTTACACCCTTGCGCTGCAAAAAAATCCTGCCGATTGCGAAGCGCTTGAATCATATCGTCAAACGATGAAATGCCAATACCCGAAACTTTGGATAATTCTTCTACATAAGCACGGAAATTAACTGGATTCTCCACAGCCATAGCCTTATCCGGACGCCAAGTCGGCAACATCTTTATTTCAAAACCATCTTTTTTCGTTTGAATATGGTATTCGAGCGAATCAATCGGATCGTCCGTTGTACAAACGACTTCCACTTTGTATTTCCGCATCAGGTTACGTGCGGAATAGGCAGGCGTTTGTAATTTTGCGGTACATTCCTCGTAAATTTCACGAGCTGTTTTGGGTGAAAGTAATTTTTCGATGCCAAAACCGGTTCTCAATTCCAAATGCGTCCAATGATAAAGTGGATTACGCATCGTGTAAGGAACTGTCTCCGCCCATTTTTCAAATTTTTCCCAATCGGAAGTGTCTTTTCCGGTACAATATTTTTCGTCGATTCCGTTGGTACGCATAGCCCGCCATTTATAATGGTCACCACCCAACCAGATTTCCGTCAGGGATTTGAATTGGTAATCATTGGCAACCAAAGCCGGAATTAAATGACAATGATAGTCAATAATAGGCTGTTTTGCAGCATGTTCGTGATACAACTTTTGTGCAGTTTCCGTCTGCAACAAAAAGTCTTTGTCCATAAATTTCTTCATCATAATTTTATTTTATAAATAGTAATATTTTTTCCGTGCACGTACACGGTATTAAAGCTATGACGCCGAAAAAACACCGTGCACGTGCACAAAATTAAGAAAAAATTCTGTATAGCTAAAATTTAAATTATATTTGCATGAATTTTTGCATATTCAACTATTTTTATTGATACGGTCAATGAATTCATGAGAAAAATTATTCATATTGATATGGATGCTTTCTATGCTTCCGTGGAGCAACGGGACAATGAAGATTTACGCGGAAAACCCGTCGCAGTAGGTTATTCCGAAGCGAGAGGTGTAGTTGCCACAGCCAGCTATGAAGCCCGGAAATTTGGGATTCACTCGGCTATGCCTTCCCTTACGGCTAAGAAAAAATGTCCGCAATTGATTTTTGTTCCGCCCCGATTCGAGGTGTATCATGATGTTTCGTTACAGGTACGGGAAATATTTCTGGAATATACGGATTTGGTGGAACCCCTGTCTTTGGATGAAGCATTTTTAGATGTAAGCCACAATCACAAGCAGATGCCGTCGGCCGGACTGATTGCCAAAGAAATCCGGCGAAGGATTTATGAAAAAACCGGATTAACAGCTTCTGCGGGCGTTTCGTATAACAAATTTTTAGCAAAAATTGCATCTGAATATAAAAAACCGGACGGACTGTTTGTTATTCCGCCTGAAAACGCGGAAAAATTCGTAGAAGGTCTGAAAATAGAGCAGTTTTACGGCGTTGGGAAAGTTACGGCTCAAAAAATGCACGAATACCTTATCTATACCGGATACGACCTGAAACAACGCTCGGAAGCGGAATTGGTCAGATGGTTCGGAAAAGCCGGACATAGTTTATACTGGAACGCCCGTGGAATAGACGACAGGGTAGTAGAACCCAACAGAATTACCAAATCAATCAGTTCGGAAACGACATTCTTAAAAGACAAAGACAACAGAATTCTTTTAACCTTGGAATTATATCACTTGGCAAAAGAAGTTGCAGCACGCATGAATGAAGAAAAATTCTTTGGTAAAACCCTCACAATCAAAATTAAATACGCCGATTTCAAAACCATTACCAAAAGTAAAACTTTACCAAAAACAATGACCGACTTCAAGCAAATATGGCCGGTTGCACGGGAAATGATGAAACATGTCGATTTATCCGTACAGCCGGTCAGATTATTGGGCTTTGGAATCAGTAACGCTGTCGGCGAAAATGAAAAAAAAGATACGCAATTAGATTTGGGTTTATTTAATTTTTAATCGTCTGTGGTAATTCAAGGATTTTTTGTAAATTTGCACCAGTACTTTAGATAACACAAATTGAATACAACCATGAAAAACTCAGTTTTTGGCTGTTGGGGGCATGCTTTCAACAGAAAATTTTCCCACACGACAAAAGATGGAAAATGGAATGAATTGATCGCGCCCGGAGGTGCGGCGCTTGTACAGCAACTTTTAAGCCTCAATGGGTTAGCGAAGAGTGTACCACCGGAGGAAACCTATCGTTGCGAGTTGTTTGAATTGCAACAGACGGAAGACAGGCAAACGAAAAAAACGTATTACTCCGCCGGTCGCCGGATGGGATTCACGGACGGAAATGTAACGCCGCCTCCATGTGAAGCCGATTATGCCGTCGTATTAGACGAAGGGCTGGGAAAAATAGCCTTGCCGACAGAAGAAATTCCGGTACTTTGGGCGTCGAATAAAGTATTGCCCGAACGGGATGTATTCGACAAAATCGCCGGACGTTGTTTCCTGCTGCTTGATGCCGATGTGCTGCGGAACAGCGGCGCCATGATCAGCCGCAAAGTTTCGTGGGAACGTTCCGCTACCGAACTGATTTGGCAACTGCAAAATAATCCCGTGCTGTCCTACCTTGGCAAAACACCCCATATACTGATCACGTTTGCTGAAGACGGCGCCGTATATGTCCGGAAAGAAAACGGCGCAATGAAAGCCGCTTTGGTTCTGGCGCATGGCGGCGGAGAAGGTTTTTCACGCGAAAAAATCAAAGGTTTTATCGACGACAGTTTCGCCGTGATGACGGCTGCACTGGCCTTGCAATTGCCGGATGTTATCGCAGATCGGAAGCCTTTGCGGATACTGCCGGTACTGAAAGCGGCGGAAAATCTGCTGACTGCCGGCTATAACCTGGAGAATCTCCGTAATGGAAATTTCGACCTGCCGGAAGCGGAAACCGATTCGGCTGAAACATCTTTTGAAATACCGTTGAAGACGGGGCAAAGCGAGATGTATCCTGATCTTTGGTGCATTTCCAACAGCGTGAGCGACAAACGGATTTTCGACATCGCTTACGACTATGTACTGAATGGCGCCAAAGTCATTGAAGGGCTACCGCAGTTATCATTCGGTGCACTGACGACGATTGACCGCTGGGAAATCGAATCGTTCCGGAATATCTGCAACCTGATTGTCAACTATACCGACTCGGACAGCGTACGCCCGCTATCCATTGCGGTGTTCGGGACGCCCGGCAGCGGGAAATCGTTCGGCGTGACACAGATTGCCAAGAATATTTTACCGGGTAAGGTTGAAAAACTGGAGTTTAACGTGTCCCAGTTTACGGACAATGCCGATCTTGGCGCCGCTTTTCAGCGCGTGCGTGATGTGATTTTGGAAGGTAAACTGCCGTTAGTCTTTTTCGATGAATTTGATTCCGATAACCTGAAATGGTTGAAAACGTTCCTGATGCCCATGCAGGACGGGAAATTCAGGGATGAAAGCGGCGAACATCCGCTGGGCAAGTGTATCCTGGTCTTTGCGGGCGGCACGTCGCCGTCTTTCGAACTGTTTTGCAAGCGCATGTCGTCCGGAGATCCGGAAGAGCAGAAGCAATACAAGGCGATGAAAGCGCCGGATTTCGTCAGCCGCCTGCGGGGAACCATCAATATTCCGGGGCCGAATCCCACCGGCGACAAGGATAAAAACTATATCTTGCGCCGCGCCCTGCTCCTGAGAAGCCTCTGCCTGCGCCATGCCAAACTGAAAGGCGGGGCGCCGCTGCCGGTCAATAAAAATGTCTTGTGGGCGATGTTGCTTGTTCCGGAGTACAAACATGGCGCACGTTCCATGGAAGCCATTCTGGATATGAGCCGTATCGAAGGCAACACCTGGGAGCCGGTTTCACTGCCGTTCTATTCGCAACTGTCGCTGCATGTGGACGCCGATGCGTTTATCCGGTTGGTCTTGCGCGAAGTGATTCTGAATAGTTGTCTGGAAAAGCTGGCGATCGCCATTCATGAGGATTATTGCGCAAAGAATCCCTGTACGAAGTATGATTTACCTTGGGAACAGTTGCCCGAAGACATCAAGGAATCCAACCGCGACCAGGCACGCTGTCTCGGCAAATACCTGAACGAAACAGGCTATGCTTTTGATGCGGGTGATACGCCGTTTCCATCGGTAGAAAAATTCTGCGATGAAGAAATAGTGAAAATAGCGAAACTGACGCACGAAATCTGGATGAAAAGCAAATTCGACGCCGGATATGTTTACGGAGAAGTGAAAGACGCCGAAAAAAAAACACATCCGTTATTAGTGCCGTGGGACGACCCGCGATTGCCGGAAGAAGAAAAACAAAAGGACAGGGACATCGCAGTAAATATTATTCCATTGCTGAAAAGCGTCGAGTTAAGAATATATAAAGTAGTTTAATTATAAATACAAAAAGATGTAAACATGAAAGAGTTACCATTTAAAGCCTATGAAGGTAAAGAGCAGTATATTTTTATCAGTTATGCTCACATAAATTCGGAAATGGTTTTTCCGATTATCAGACAATTGAATGATATGGGATACCGTATTTGGTACGATGAAGGAATTGATCCCGGAAGCGAGTGGCCGGAATCCATTGCAGAGCATCTGTCAAGAGCCCGTGCGGTAATCCTTTTTATTTCGCCTGAATCAATGGCATCGGATAACGTGCGAAGAGAAATCACGTTTGCACTGAATTTTCGGAAATTGATGCTGAGCGTTTATCTGAAACCGACAGAGCTGTCACCCGGAATGATCCTTCAATTGGGCACAATTCAGGCTATTTTCTATTACCAGTACAAAACCGATGCGGCGTTTTTTGAGAAATTGCTCAAGTCTGTTCCGACAGAGCTGAAGGAGGAAACAAAAGTAGCAGTACCGAAAAAATCAATAGAAATAGTAGCGACTGAATGGCAGAAAAAGCCAGATGATACAGAGGCTGTAAAAATTACGGAATTTGATCCAAAAGGAATTGTCCTGCCGTTTATGCCTACCGGAACAGCCACCCTGACATTGAAATCCGGAGAGGTATTAAATGCGCCGGTTAATACGTTGATTGTTCCAAAAAACAATGCAAATTTTGCCGGTATGTCTTTTCAAGATGGAACAACTAATAGCAACTACTATTATGGCGCCGGCGAAAATTTCTATCCGTTTAAGGATATAAAATCCTTTGAAGTTTCTCCTATAAATGACAAGTTGGGTATTACTATGAATTTGTTGGACGGAACCAGGGAGTTCAGGGAAAGCAACTCTTTTGATCTTGAAATGCTGGTAAAACAAAGCTGTAAAAAGATTTCCTTATCCGAGATTACTTCGGTCATGTTTGACCATAATACACATATACAAGAAGATGTGAACCTGTCTCTCATTACAACAACAGATGGAATTTCTTTTTATACGCCAACAGCAATGCTTACGTATGTGGATATTTTAACAAGTGGTTATATCCCACATAGCGTAAGATTTTCCGGCATAACAAGATATAAGAATGTAATTGAATTTCGTAAATTCAAATCTATTATTTTCAAAAAAGAAAATGCATCGTTGAAGTTACTATATGAATTGAAATCCGGTCTTTCGGAAGAATTGGACAAAACGCAATACTATAATCAAAATATAATAGGCGTCAACCAGTATGGCTGTTTTGCCTTGTTATTTACACAAATCGAACGCATTGATATATTTGGTCCCCAAAATGAGAATGCACCTTTGCCTACACCTTTGCCTTATGTTAAATGGCCGGAGACAACCAACAGCAAAGTCCGGTTTTATGGGGAAGGTTGTGCTGAAATTACAACCGTTTCTGGCGACAAATATAAATGTCCGGCAAATGCAATGTATGCGCTTACTTCTACCACCAGATTTTATCTAACCAGCGTCAATGCAAACAGCTATATTACGATTTATAATAAGGATAAGTCCAACAATGATCATAAAAATATTTCATTTTCGGATATTTCTACTATGAGAAGAAAGAAGGATGATGGAGATAATTATTTTACTGAAGTGGAGGATGTTTCAGGTGTTCAAATACAGGGCACAATCGGTGGGTCTGCTTCAAGTTTATATCCGATGCTTGTTTTTCCCAAGATCGAAAAACGTGGAACAATCCGCTTAATAGATGTAAAGGAAATTGTTTTAGACCATGATGCTGTCGCTCCAGAGGTAAAGGTATCAACTATTTATTCCAGCGATGGTAAAATAATTTCTATTCCGAAAGGATGCATAACTTTTTCCGACAATTCTGGAAAATCTTATCCGGGTAGTTGTTTCCGGCTTCCAACAGGCAACTACATTGAAATTGACCGCCTCAAACGCATGGTGATATATGAACAGAAATCAGGTGAAAATGATATACAGAACTGGCTTGTTTTCGAATGTGACGATTTTTATGGCGCATTTCCATTGACAAATCTTGACCAATATACTCTGTTTGGAACAGATTCCTTTGGGTTAGTCACGCTGGGAGCCGTTAGTTGGAAAATGATTGATATGAGATAAAAATATACAACAGAAAGGAAAGGGTGGACACGAGGGTGATACTGCGTAACATCATCATACGGAAGGCAAAAGCGCCGCCCTTGTGGACATAACATCTGCCTTCCCGCTTTATTTTCGAGTGCCGCTCAATCGTTCAATCCTCCGGCCACTATTTTCCCACCCAATACGGTCATCACCGCTTGGGTGTCTTTTATATCATCTATTTCGCAAGTCATAATATCTCTGTCAAGCACTACGAAATCGGCGAATTTACCTGCTTCGAGAGAACCTTTCAGTTTTTCGCCGAACATGGCGTACGCACCCCAAATGGTGAACGATTTTAATGCCTCTTCGCGCGTCATACAGAGCTGGGGAAACCAGCCGCCTTCCGGCTCGCCTTGCAGGTTTTGGCGTGTCACAGCCGCATAAAATCCATGATAAGGATTTACGTATTCAACAGGCGCATCCGATCCGTTGGGAATAATTCCGCCTTTGTCTATGATCGTACGCCAAGCGTATGAGTTGAGCGCACGCGAAACGCCAATCCTTGATTCGACAAAAGGCATGTCGGATGTTGCGTGAACCGTCTGCATGGACGCAATGATGCTGTCTTGTACCAAGCGGTTAAAATCATCCGGATGCACGCTCTGAAAATGTTCTATCCGGTAACGGTGGTCGGTCAATGGATTTTCTTTCAGCGCTTTTTCGTAAATAGCAATCGTTTGCTTGACGGCGGCATCGCCAATGGCATGTGTTGCCACCTGAAAACCTTCTTCACGCGCTCGCTTCACAAGTTGATAAAATGCTTCGTCCGTATAGCGCAGATTGCCGATATGGCCTTTCCTGTCATCGTACTCCTCAAGGAACCATGCGCTCCGTGAGCCTAAAGATCCATCGGTATATAATTTTACGCAATTGATGGACAAACGGCCATCGAATAAATCAAGCGCCGGTTTATTGCCATCGTTGAGGTAGATAATATCTTCGTCAACATCCAGCAATTCGTAGGCTCTGACCTGAAGCAGGCCTTTGGAATAAGCATTCTTCAGCAATTTGATATTCTCGCAGTTCGTACCCGCATCCAGCAGCGAGGTGATGCCAAAACCCAAAACCTCCTTATCTGCCCGTTGATAAAAACTCAACTTTCGCTCATCCGATGGCTGGGTTAATTTTTCGATTACCCAGTCCATGGCGGTGTCCGTCAGGACTCCACTCGGTTCTCCGGAAGCATTGCGTATAATTTCACCGCCTTGCGGATCAGGTGTGGCCGCGGTGATTTGGGCGATTTCCAAGGCCTTGGAATTTACCCAAGCCGAATGACCATCCTTACGAATGAGGTAAACAGGATGATCCGGCGCTACCGCATCCAAATCTTCCTTGGTTGGCCATTGCGCATTGGGCCACACCTCGTGCGACCATCCGGAACCGACAATCCAATCTCCCGGCTGCGTTTTCTTTACTTCCGCTGCCAAGGCTTGCAAAATATCCGCTTTCGGTTTTTCATAAATGTCTATCTGCATCAACGATTCGCCCAAATCCATATAATGCAGGTGACTGTCGATAAGACCGGGAATGATAGTTTTTCCCTTCAAATCAACCACTTGCGTTTGTTTTCCTTTCATTTTCTCCACAGCTTCGGCATCATCCCCCACATACAGAATCTTATCCTGTTTCAAGGCAATAATGGAAACTTTTGAAAAATGCTTGTCTACCGTATAAATATTTCCATTCATAAAAATGGTATCCGCCTTGCCGGTATCAGAACTGCAGGACATTAACAAAACTGTTGTAACCATAACCAAACCCATCCAAAGAAATTGCTTATTCATAAATTTATATTTTTAATGATTTGCAAAAGTAATAAAAATATCGGACAAATTACTTCCCCACCCTCTAACATATATGCCCGACATACAAAAACGAGAGGAAGTATTTCACAACACTCCCTCTCCAACCGTTATTGATTAACATAAAAAAACTATTACCAAAAATAAATATAAAATAGAACTGTAAAACTTAATATCACAACGGTATGAATTACATCCCATTTATCCCAGCTTGCACGTGTAGCAGCTTTTTGATCCGGACTTACAGAACCGAAAGTCAGTCCTTTGATCTGTTCCTCCGGTGCAGATGGCGTAAATAAGCTGACAAGGATAATTACTACTATGCAGAAAAGGAACATTCCACCACAGAAAAACAACCAATTCACATCGTAAAAAAGATATTTGAACCAGCTACTGCTTGTGACAACGCTTTCCGAACTATAAATTACTTTTGCGCCCAAACGGGTAATACCGATGATAAAACCGGTAATCAATCCCCACATACCTCCTTTGGGCGTGATTCTTTTTGAACTGATTCCCAATAAAAAAGCGGCTGCAATTCCCGGAGCCAAAACCGATTGAACATCCTGCAAGTAATTATACAATACCGATCCTACACTCTTCATCACCGGAATCCAAAGAATGCCAAGCACAACGATTACAACCGTGGCCATCCGGCCAACATATAAAAGTGTCTTTTCGGGAGCCGCAGGTTTGAATTTTTTGTAAAAATCAATGGTGAACAACATGGCAGACGAGTTGAACAGCGAAGCCAAAGAACTCATCAAGGCAGCTAAGATTCCGCAGACTACCAAACCTTTCACACCGGCAGGCAACAACTTGGCTACCAAAGTCGGGAACGCGGCATCTGCCGAACTCAATTGAAAGACTTCTCCATTTACCAGAATACCGTTTTTCATCATGGCGTAAGCAATCATACCCGGAATAAGAAATAAGAATACAGGCGTCAATTTCAGGTAAGCGCCAAAAATCGCTCCCCTACGCGCTTGCTTTTCATCTTTTCCGGAAAGCACTCGTTGCACAATGTATTGGTCGGTACACCAATACCAGAAACCGATAATCGAAGAGCCGATTAATACACCTAACCACGGGTAATTGGCATCGCGATTATTGCGAATCAAGTTGGTCATTGTTTCGCCGTATTCATTGACAGGCGTTGCGCGGCAAGCCTCCAGCACCTGTTCCCAACCACCTACGGCTTTCAAGCCCAAAACAAGGATAATCATCGAACCCAATAACAAAATCGGCGTTTGCAAAACAGAAGTATACAACACTGATTTCATTCCTCCGATAATCGTATAAAGCGCTGTTATTAAAACCAATCCAATAGCGGCAATCCAAAAAAAGTCAATTCCCCAGATTTCCTGTATACCGAACACTTCTTTGAAAACAAGCCCGCCGGCATAAACGGTTACCGCTACTTTGGTCAGCACATAACTTACCAAAGAAATAATCGACAGAATGGTACGGGATTCTTTATTGTAGCGTTTTTCCAAAAATTCCGGCATGGTATACACCATACTGCGGGAATAGAACGGAACGAACACCCAACCGAGAATCAATATCATCCAACCTTGTATTTCCCAGTGAGCCATAGCCATACCACTGGAAGCGCCTGCTCCGGCCAAACCAATCAAGTGTTCCGACCCAATGTTGGAGGCAAAAATAGATGCACCGATAGCCAGCCATGTAGCATCCTTACCGGCCAAGAAATAATCGCCCGAAGTATTTTGCTTTTGCTTAAAAACCCAAACAACGACAGCGATGAGCACCAAGGCAAATACGCCTATGACAATCCAATCTAATGTTAACATATTTTGAATTATAAATTATGAGTTAGTTGATGCCAAATTTATAAACCGTGCGACTTGTATATTTTTCACCGGGATTCAATCTTGTAGAAGGAAATTCCGGATAATTGGGGGAATCGGGATAATGTTGCGTTTCTAAACATAAACCGGTCCGTTTTTGATAAACTACCTGTTTTTTACCGGTTAACGTGCCGTCCAGAAAATTACCCGTATAGAATTGTACGGCAGGTTCCGTTGTATAAACTTCCATACTGATTCCGGTGGAAGGGCTGATTAATTTACAAGCAAGACTATCCTCCGTGTTGGTATCCCTGAAAACCCAATTGTGGTCATACCCCATTCCAAACTGCATTTGTTGCGAATCGTCATCTATCCGGGCGCCGATTTCCGTTGGGGTCGTGAAATCGAAAGCCGTATGCACAACTTCAGCTATTTCCCCTGTGGGAATCAATGCCGCATCAACCGGCGTAAAACGGTCGGCATTGAGGTAAAGAATGTGGTCTAAAATTGTATTTTCCGGATTACCGGACAGATTAAAATACGAATGATTCGTCAGGTTAATCACTGTCGGTTTATCCGTAGTCGCCTCATAAGCAATCGCAAGGGCATTATCTTCCCGCAATTGATAAGTCACTTTCACTTGCAAGTTTCCCGGATATCCATTGTCCCCGTCCGGAGAAATATACGTACAGACAGCTGTTTGTGCATCAATTGATTGAATATCAAACGGCTGATATTGAAATCCGGTGATTCCGCCATGCAGGGAGTTTTCTTCGTTGTTGATAGTCAATTGATAAGGGGTTCCATCCAATGTGAATTTTCCTTTTGCAATCCGGTTGCCGTAACGTCCGATAGCAGCGCCAAAATCGGTTTTATTATGCAGGTAGCTGTCGATATTGTCAAAACCCAAAACGACGTCCTGTTGATTGCCTTCTTTGTCGGGAACTGTTATTGAAACAATTCGGGCGCCAAAGTTGGTGATGCAAACTTCCATGCCACCGGCGTTTTTCAGCACATACAAATGATTTTCTTTTCCATCCGTTTTGCCTGAAAACTTTAAAGAATCAAGCCCGGATAAACTTATATCAGAGACAAATGTTTCTTCTTTTTGTCCCGCTTTTTTGCAAGAAACAAAAAGAATGGAGCATAGCAGCAAAATTCCAATAATGTGTTTCATATTATATAATTTGATTTTCTGTAAATTTTCCAATTGTCAGGTACTTTTTGTATAAGTCCAGATACAATTGATGATTTTCTTCATTGGGAATATATTCATAAGCAAATCCATGTCCCATAGCCGCTTGTGCCTCTTCTACCGTAGCATATACGTCGGCAGCGACTGTTGCAAACATGGCCGCTCCAAAAGCGCAGGCCTGTTCAATACGCGCCACTTTGATAGGCATTCCCAGCACATCGGCTAAGGTTTGCATCACAAAGGGCGATTTCAGGGAGATACCACCGATGCCAATCACCTCTTTTATTTCGATGCCATTTTCTAAGAAACGGTCGACAATGGCTTTTGAACCGTAAGCGGTAGCTTCAACTAAAGCTCTGAAAATCAGCGGAGCTGAACTTGCCAAAGTCAAACCGGTGATGGTCCCTTTCAGCAACTGGTTGGCATCAGGCGTTCTTCGTCCGTTCATCCAGTCGGTAGCGATCAGCGTACTTTCCGAAACCGGAATTTTTTCGGCTGCCAAACTTAGTTCCGGTATCAAATTTTCGGCTATTTCCTCGATTAATTTTTCTTTTGTTGCCGCATCTAATAAATTTGATTTTCCGATGATAGTGTCAACCGGCCATTCCAGTACGCGCTTGAACCAGGCATAAATATCACCGAAACCCGACTGTCCGGCTTCCAAACCAATCAAACCCGGAATAACCGAACCATCTACCTGTCCACAGATACCCGGAATCAGTTTGTCACCGATTTCTTCGGACGGAACCACCATTATATCACAGGTGGAAGTGCCGATTACCCGCACAAAAGCGCCCGGCTTAATTTGAGCGCCAACCGCCCCGAAATGACAGTCAAAAGCCCCCACCCCAACGGCTACATTTGTTGTAAGTCCCAATCGTTTAGCCCATTCTTCCGTCAGGTAACCGACCCGTGTATCGGCCGGATAGGTTTCTTCGAACAAGTGTGCACGGAATCCGGTCAAAAGCGGGTCAAGTGCGGTCAGAAATTCTTCTGACGGCAAGCCGTTCCATGTGGAATGCCACAAGGCTTTGTGTCCTGCCGCGCAACGGCTGCGAATGATTTTCTCAGGAGCGGTATTTCCTGTAATCAAAGCAGGCAGCCAATCGCAATGTTCAATCCACGAATATGCCTTTGTCAGTAGAGACGGGGCATGCCCCGTCTTTACATCATCCCTGAGCACGTGCAACATTTTCGCCCAGACCCATTCGGAGGAGTAAATACCACCTTCATAAGCTGTATAATCAATTTTCCATTCCTTGGCCAAGCGATTGATTTCCGCTGCTTCCCTGATAGCTGTATGGTCTTTCCACAATACAAACATCGCATTGGGATTTTCCGCAAATGCAGGGAGTAAGGCCAAAGGCAAACCTGTTTCGTCTATCAATACCGGCGTCGAACCCGTGGTGTCAAATGCAATACCGACCACTTTCTCGGCCGTTCCCGCAGGAGATTCCGACAAGGCTTGCTTGATTGCACCTTCCATGGTATCAAGATAATCCAGCGGGTGTTGACGGTATTGATTGGCCTGCGGACGACAATATTTTCCCGCCATCCAGCGAGGATAATAATGCACGGCGGAAGCGATTTCTTCCCCGTTTGCCGAATTAACTATTACCGCGCGGCATGAGTCGGTGCCATAATCCAATCCTATAACATATTTCATAATGCTCATTTATAATACACTTCATTTACCTTCAATTCAAACTTGAAGTTGTTGATTGTCGTATTTTTATCAATCGTAAGCAATTCGATGTCGGCAATATCGGCATAGTCTTCCAGGTACTCGTTGGTCAGGGCGTAAGAGAATGCCGTGTGATGCGTACCTCCTGCCAAAATCCATGCGGCTGCGCCGATTTCCAGATTCGGTTGTGGAATCCACAGTGCACTTGCGACCGGAAGTTTGGGTAATGCCTGTTCAGGCTCAATTACATCCACATTGTTTACAATCATCCGGAAACGGTTACCCATATCCACAATTGTAGCCGCCAATCCTGCACCGGCGTGCGCTGTAAATACCAGACGGGCGGGGTCGGCTTTGCCGCCGATTCCCAAAGGATGGACTTCCAAACGCGGTTTTTGGGTCGTGATTTCCGGTGATACTTCCAGCATGTGCGCCTGTAAAATAGCGCTTTGTTCGCCATTGAAATGATAAGTGTAATCTTCCAGGAAAGATGTTCCACCGGGCAAACCTTTGGCCATCACCCACATTGTGCGCATCAAAGCAGCCGTTTTCCAATCGCCTTCCGCACCGAAACCGTAACCTTCCGCCATCAGTCGCTGGCAAGCCAAACCGGGCAATTGGTCTAAATCGTGTAAAGCATTGAAATTGGTTGTAAAAGCTTTTGAGCCTTTCTCTTTCAGAAAACGACGCAAAGCAATTTCAATTCGGGCGGCATGGCGTACTTGTCCGTAGTCTTTTGCGCCTTTTTTGCAAGTATCGGCAAAGGTGTAAAGGCTTTCGTATTCGGCCACCAAGGCGTCTGTTTCAGCTTCCGTAACGGATTTCTGCACCGCTGCCAAATCGCCTATTCCGTAATAATCCACATGATAACCCAACTTCATTTCCGCCTCCAGACGGTCGCCGTCCGTAACCGCTACATGGTTCATGTTGTCGCCGAAGCGAACCAGAATCAGATCCTGCGCATCTGCCCAGGCAGCGCATACCCGCATCCAGACTGCAATCCTTTCCTGCGCTTTTTCGTCCGCCCAATGACCGACCACTACCTTACGATTGCGGCGCATCCGGCTGACGATATGCCCAAATTCCCGGTCACCATGCGCCGATTGGTTCAGGTTCATAAAATCCATGTCGATTTCACTCCACGGGATTTGTTTGTTGAACTGCGTGTGCAGGTGAAGCAAAGGTTTATTGTAATTCTGTAAGCCCTTTATCCACATTTTAGCCGGAGAAAAAGTGTGCATCCAAGTAATGATTCCGGCGCATTTCTTGTCGATATTCGCATTTTTGAATGTAGCTTCCACTTCGGGAGAGGAATTAACGGTTCCTTTGTAAACCACTTTCAAGGGAAGTTTCCCCGATGCGTTTAATCCTTTAACTATTTCGGTAGAATGAGCATCTACCGCTATTACGGCGTCACCTCCATATAAAAGTTGGGCGCCTGTTACAAACCAAATTTCCAAATCTTTGTATTCCATAATCTCTATTTTTTATTTCTTAATATTTTTTACCTTTTAGTTTTTACCTTTTAGTTCTTAACTCCCCCCTGTCCATAATAAGCATTAGGCCCATGTTTGCGAAAAAAATGTTTTTCCGTCAAAAATTCATTCATTGCCACATTGGGATGCAATTGTTTGGAAATGAAGGCCATTTTCGCCACTTGTTCCATCACTACCGCATTGTGAACCGCATCGTGAGCATCTTTACCCCAAGAGAAAGGCCCGTGATTTTTCACCAATACGCCGGGAATATACAGGGGATTGAGTGATTGAAACCGTTCGATAATCACATTTCCCGTTTCTTTTTCATATTCGCCGCCGATTTCCGCTTCGGTCATGTCTCTTGTGCAAGGAATAGCTTCGCTGAAGTAATCGGCATGTGTCGTGCCAAGGTTGGGAATATCCAAACCAGCTTGTGACCAAGCTGTTGCGTAGGTGGAATGTGTATGCACGATACCGCCGATTTCGGGAAAAGCCTTGTATAATTCCAAATGGGTAGCCGTATCGGACGATGGATGCAATTTCCCCTCTACAATACTTCCTTCCAAATCGACAGTGACCATATCTTCCTGTTTCATCTCTTTGTATGAAACACCGGACGGCTTGATGACCACCCATCCCCTTTCCCTGTCAATACCGCTGACATTACCCCAGGTAAAAATGACCAATCCGTGTTTTACCAAATCCAGATTGGCTTGAAATACTTCCTGTTTCAAACTTTTCAACATAATGTCATGATTCTATCGCAAGCATCACTACCGATTTGGTCGGCAAAGTTACCGAAAGCGTACCTTTATTTATTTTAGCGCCTTTGAAATCTTTCACCGAAACGGTATTGGGTTGTTCAAATGTATTGTAATCATTAATTTTAGCCGATGTAAGCGCTTTACCGGAAACACTTTTAAGCGTTATGCCCCGTAATTCCACTTCAACATTTTGTTCCTTGTTCGGATCAATGTTTACCAAGGTAATATGTATTTTTCCCGAAGCGTCTTTGGATGCCGAAACACTGACTGCATCAATCTTTTTCCCGTTCAATTCGTATTGATTGCAAGAGAATGAAACCGGCAGTAAAACAGCGTCTTGATGCACTTTGTATAACCAATAAACCCAGTAGGTAGGGGTAAGCAACATTTTTTCGTTATCGGTAAGGATAACCGCCTGTAACACATTGACGGTTTGTGCAATATTCGTCATTTTCACACGGTCGCAATGCGCATTGAAGAGATTCAGGTTAATTCCCGTCACGATCGCGTCGCGCAAAGTATTTTGTTGATAAAGGAATCCGGGATTGGTGCCGGGTTCAACATTATACCAGACGCCCCATTCATCGGGAATCAATCCCACCCGTTTTCCGGGGTCATATTTATCCATAATGGTCGAATGTTTTGTCAACAATTCTTCCATGAACAATGTTTTTTCGATGGTTGTAAAATATTCCGTTTCATCAAATTGCGTAGCAGAACCTTTGTCGTTCCAAGTTTTAGGAACCGTGTAATGATGTAGCGACAAACCTTGCATCTGACTGACTGCATTTTTCATCAGGACTTCCGTCCAGTTATAATCTCCCGAATTGGCGCCTCCGGCAATCTTGTACAGTTGGTTGCTACCGTAATTGCGGCAATAAGTGGCATAACGACGGTATTGGTCGGCATAAAAATCGGCGGTCATATTCCCTCCGCAACCCCAATTTTCGTTACCTACGCCCCAAAATTTTACTTTCCACGGTTTCTCGCGACCATTTTGTTTGCGCAGATTTGCCATCGGACTTTCACCATCGAAAGTGATGTATTCCACCCACTTGGACATTTCTTCCACCGAACCGCTACCCAGATTGCCGCAGATATAGGGTTCGCAACCCAATTGTTCGCAGAGGTCAAGAAATTCGTGCGTACCGAAACTGTTGTCTTCCGTCACACCACCCCAATGTGTATTGACCATTTTCGGACGTTGATTACGCGGTCCGATGCCGTCCATCCAATGATATTCATCGGCAAAACAGCCGCCCGGCCAGCGCAGATTGGGAATTTGTACCTCTTTCAATGCCTTGACCACATCGTTCCGAATACCTCGCGTGTTGGGAATCGGCGAATTTTCACCTACCCAATAACCACCATAGATGCAATGGCCGAGATGCTCGGAAAAATGCCCGTAAATGTGTTTACTGATAATTTCTTTGCCTTGGTCGACATTCACAACCAATTTGTTTTGAGCCGATACCGAAATCGGAATACCAAATATTGCAACAAGACAAAATAAAAATGTTCTTTTCATACGTGTATCATGAATTAGTTATTAAATTGATGGCTTCTGAAATAATAAGTGTATAAATGTACACTTATTATTTCGGGACAAATATAATGATTAATTTTTATATACATACAAAAATTAATCATTTAAAAATATGTTATTGAACATGTTTTCATATAAACGAAAAATCAAATCCATCTTCTAAGCGACGGTCATATTTTTCTTTATCGAATTTATAGTAAAAAGCGCCTCTTTTCGAGCTGCTTTTATCTTTTTCGTCGAATTTTTCCAGAATATCCATTTCAAAAATTTTCTTACGGAAATTACGTTTGTCCAAAGGTCGCTGATAAATAGCTTCGTAGAGGGATTGTAATTGGGGCACGGTAAATTTTTCCGGCAGGAGATTAAATCCGACAGGCCGGGTAGCGGTTCTTCTCCGCAATAATTTGATGGTATCGTTCAGGAATTGGTTGTGGTCGAGGATAAGTGAGCCGACATCATTGATATTAACCCATTCCGCATCGTATTGTTTTTTCAGTTTTTCATCAAATTGCAGCATGTCTATCAAGGCGTAATACACAATGGAAATAACCCGTTCGCCGGGGTCTCTGGCGATGTCTCCGTAAGTATGTACCTGTTCCATATACATATTCTCGACGCCGGTATATTCGGCGACGACACGGGAAACAGTTTCGTAGAGGTTTTCATTTTTACGCACGAAACCTCCCATCAAAGACCGGCCACCTTTCAGCGGCTCGAATTTACGTTTGATAATCAGCACATTGATTTCATGGTCTTTGAATCCGAGTATGATACAATCGACGGATACAAACAGCCTGTGTTCATGTTGATAAAAATGCGTCATCGTCTTATATCGCTTTATAATGTAAATTAATCGCTTCTATACGTTGAATGAAGTTACAAAAATAGTAATATTTCCTTGAATATCAATTTTGAATTGGAAATTGAATCTTACAATATAAGACTTTTTATTTGTAAACTTCTGATTATCGGGTCTTCTATGGAAAGTGTCCGTGAATATTGTTCGTAAATATTTCCCGCCACAACGGGCGAATGATTGCATAAACGGATATTTCCGTTAATATCCAGTGTCACAGGACGTCGTAATACGTTGAATGAACAGTGGCCGAAGCCGATGTTCGGGTAATCTTTGGGATTGAGTAAACAGATGGGGGAACACACATTGGACGTTAAGCGTAATCCCAATTCATCAGATAAGGCATTGGCTGTGGCGAACGCCTGCCGCAACTCGTTGGCGTCGGCAGAAATATCCAAAGGGTGATCGCATCCTTTTCCTCCGATATTGTAGCGGTTCAGCATAATGCGCTTGCAAGCCAAAGAATGAATAAAATGCAGGGTTTCACTTATTTGATTTACATTGTGTTTGGTAATAACGATTACCGGTACCACGTATCCACCCAATTGAAGCACGGTTTTAAGTGAAGAAACCGATTTTTCCCAACTTCCTTTGCGTTGCGCCATGCGGTCGTGGATTTCCGCTTGCGCCGAATGAACAGGAAACTCAAACAATCCGACTCCCGTTTTATCGGCCAAAAACGAAAACAAACGGAACAACAAATTGAATACATTGCATTTAATTCTTGCTGCCATAAAAATTGTTCTGTTGGAAGTGTTTACAAAGATAGTGATATTTCTTATAATTGATTGCATTTTCAAAAAATTTTAGCCGAAAATACAAGTAACCGAAATATTTACCATATTTGTAAAGATTATCCGGGCAGCATTATTTGCTTCCTCGGAAGAGGTTATACCGGTCATGAACACCTGACGCAGTTCGGACTGGTCAATATGAACGCCCGGTTGTACAACCCGGCTTGGGGACGGTTTTACAGGAGGAACATTATTGAACGAAAAAGGGAAAATCTTAAGAGGATTGCGGGTCAAGCCCGCAATGACACGTACTTATGGATGAAAATATAATTGTTTGTCTGTACATCTTTTATTACCTTTGCCGACGAAATGTGTTATTTAAATAACAATCGTAAAAAATGACGAAAAACATACTTATCACCGGTGCAAACGGTCAATTGGGGAATGAATTACAGGTTTTGGCTCCATTTTATCCGCAATTCCTTTGCTTCCCTACGGATGTAGATACGCTGAATCTTTGCAACAAAGATGAGGTCACTGCTTTCATCCGCAAAAATGCAATTGATTATATTGTAAATTGTGCGGCTTACACAGCTGTGGACAAAGCGGAAGAAGACCGGGAAACATGCTTCGCAATCAATCGGGATGCCGTACTGAATCTGGCGCAAGCGGCTGCCGGAAAAGCAAAAATCATCCATATTTCCACCGATTATGTCTTTGACGGAACCGACAAGACGCCCTTGAAAGAAACCGCGCAACCCAATCCGCAATCGGTCTACGGGAAAAGTAAATGGGAAGGCGAACAAGCGCTGGTGGCAAACGCCCCGGGAAGTATTATTGTCCGGACTGCCTGGCTGTATTCTTCCTTTGGAAACAATTTCGTCAAAACCATGATAAGGTTAGGAAAAGAAAAAGAGTCCCTGGGGGTAGTCAACGACCAAATTGGAACGCCGACTTATGCCGCCGACCTGGCCAAAACCATTCTGGATAGTATGGCCTTTTCCGAAAAAGAAAACAAATTTCCGGAGGGTGTCTATCATTACAGCAACGAAGGCGTCTGCACCTGGTACGATTTTTGCCTGAAAATACACGAATTGGCGGGAATTACAAACTGCAAGGTAAATCCGGTTTCAACCGACGAATACCCGACGAAAGCCAAACGGCCCATGTACAGCGTTTTGGATAAAACGAAAATCAAGGAAACCTTCCGGCTTGAAATTCCGGAATGGGAAAAAAGTTTGGAAAGATGTGTGCGGTTGCTATGAAAGAGGTGTAAAATAAATTCAGTGGTTGTTTTTATCCGAACTTACTGATTTTTCGCAACTTCTCTTCGTCGATTACCTTTATCTTACGTCCATCTAAAGCTATCACCTTTTCCGATACAAAGGTAGACAAGGTGCGAATGGCATTGGAGGCCGTCATATTGGAAAGATTAGCTAATTCCTCACGCGCCAAGTAAATATTAATGGTGTTGTCTTCTTCTAATCCGTAACTTTCGATAAGAAAAACCAAGGAATCCGCCAATCGTCCGCGGATGTGTTTCTGTGTAAGATTGACGGTTCGCTCATCTGCAATGCCCAAATCGACCGACAATTGCTTAATGAAAAACTGACACAGTTTAAAATTTTCCCGTAAAAGACCCGTTACAATCTCCATCGGCACAAAACACACCGTCGAAGCCTCAAAAGCAGCGGCATCCGTCAAGTAATCTTCCCCGGCAAAATACGCCCTGTAAGCAAAGTACTGAATAGGCCGAATCATCCGGATAATCTGACTGCGCCCTATTCCATCCTTATAAATTTTTACTTTGCCTTTAAACAAGCACATCAAGTCCTTAGGCGTTTCGCCTTCGGAATATATCTTCTGATGCTTCTTGAAATGCAGAATAGAAGCGTTCTTCCGCAACAATTCATGCTCTTTTTCATTCAATAGCCGCCATACTTCACTTAGGCTACTTGAAAAATCAACTACTTTGCTATCTGACATGTACTCGTGTGCTATAAAACAGTGTTATGTAGCACAAAAGTAATTAAAAAAATTTATATTTAAAACAAAAATCATTATTTTTTTATACTTTCGCACAATATTCATCCGAAAATAATTATATTTATACCGGAATTTCGAATATAAATTGAAATGAAAAAACATATATATGGGATGCGTATGAAGATTTATTTCTTGTATATATCGCTGTTTCTTTTATCTTCCTTTGATATATATGCAAAAAAGGTCGACAGGAATAAGGCCGACAGTATTATTTTGAAGGTACTTGAAAACAGAGATTATTATGAGAGTTTCATTGATACATACGAAGCTAAAATATATATCAAAGGAAACAGTTTGGTAAAAAAGAAGAATATACTCTATCGTTTTGCACCCGATTTTTTATACTTGGACAGAAAAGGAAACAACACTTTTGTTGAAGCGGTTGTTGATGTAAATTTCAATTCTCCCAATTTTTTTAATTCGCAAATTGTAGCCGTCAACGGAACAAAAAAACACATTGATGACATTCGGGAAAGAGTCATACACTACCTCAACATGAAAATCTATAATTCGACGCTGTTTAATGAAAAAATTATTTTTCCCGGAGCCAAGGGCGCTTTCAAGTATTACCGTTTTGAATATGTATCTCAAACAGATACCCTCAACCATCTTATTCACCGAATCAAGGTTATCCCGAAAGTGCGGAGCCAGCAACTGATTTCCGGCTTTCTTGATATTGTAGACGGATTATGGACTATCTCAAGTTTGGATATCAACGGAAAGTGGGAGTTCACCAAATTCAGAGTGGAAACGGAATTTGGATTGCCTGAAAAGAATTTTCTTTTGCCCTTGCAATCTAAAATTACTTTCAATTTGAATCTATTGGGAAACGAAATCGTGAATCATTATTTTTCCACTTTTAGTTACAGCCATATCAGAAAATATGAATCGGAAACGCAACCTGCCGAAATCAATTATGATTTGAGCGACTACTTCAAGACTGAAACCGATTCGATACCCATTGTTACAGATGAACAATTCTGGACGGAAAACAGAACGATTGCCCTTACCCCTTATGAAAAATACCTGATGGATACAAACCGGGACGAGCCGAACAAGATTGATTTGAGTTCCGATTCTATAAGAAATCAACAAAACTTGCCGAAGGGTATTATTGCATCTAAACGGTTTCGGTACAACAATACCCAAATGAGTTATTCCGGCTTACTGAACCCGCTCAAACTGGCGTATTCAAAATTGGACGGAGTAGTTTACTGGCAGCAGTTCCGTTTCAGGCACTATTATGCAAGCGGACAGACACTGCAACTCAACCCCGATATAGGATTTGTATTTCAACGGGAGCAAGTCTATTTTAACGTACCGGTACAATGGCATTTCCAACCCCGACGACTCGGGGAAATCAGCTTTAATTTCAGGAATAAAAATCAAACCTATAATGCTACTACCATAGACATGATTGACAAAGAAATGCCTGATTCTATTGATTTTAACGATTTGGATTTGGAATATTTTCACCATCTCAATTTAGACTTCACAGGGAAATACGAAATTGCCAACGGATTACTTTTCAAGGCTGGAATCAGTTATGAGTGGTATATTCCCATCAAATATAAGAACAAAGAAACCCCTCTTCTTAGAAGCGGCCTTGGAGAAGAAGTCGACGAAGACCTTGCCGACCTTGTTGATGACCGCTACCGAGTTGTCACGCCTATGATAGGTATCACTTGGACGCCGGGACAGTATTATCGCTTCAACGGAAAACAGAAAGAATACATCGGTTCTGCATTTCCTACTTTTTCCGCCGAATGTATTTGGGGTGTAAAAGGACTTTTGGGAAGCAACAGTGATTTTGTTCAAATAGAAACGGATATGCAACAAAAAATCCCCGTAGGCCTGATGAGTTCATTCCAATATTACATAGGCGCAGGCAAATTTGTCAGAACCCATTCTCTCTATTTCGCCGATTTCAACCTTTTTCAGAAACGCAATTTTCCACAATCATGGGATGACCCGATTGGGGGCGTTTTTCATCTGTTGAACGGCGAATGGTACAGCGCTTCACGGACTTATGCCCAAGCGCATTTTATGTACGAATTTCCATATACTGTTTTCCGTTTGTTCAGAGGCATTACAAAAGACCTGCTCAAAGAGCGCATCTACATCAGCCAACTCTACACACCGACGCTCCCTTCTTATACCGAATTGGGATATGGTATCGGCAACTTCATTGGAAATGCAGGCGTTTTCGTTTCATTTCACCGGGGTGAATACAAATCCATCGGCGCTAAATTCACGTTTGATTTGGGGAAATAATATAAATTTATATTAACTTTGTAACCTGTTTTAAAATACTAATTTGAAAATTTATGATGATTCAAGTAATAAAGTCTAAATTACATAGAGTTACCGTGACCGATGCCAATCTGAATTACATCGGCAGCGTGACTATCGATGAAGATTTGATGGATGCAGCCAACTTTATCGAAGGAGAGAAAGTGCAGGTACTCAACAATAACAATGGAGAGCGTATTGAAACATACATCATCAAAGGCGCCCGTGGTTCCAGGATTATTTGTCTGAATGGTGCAGCTGCGCGTAAATTTCTTCCCGGAGATATTGTAATTATTTTATCTTACGCCTTAATGGATTTTGAAGAAGCGAAGCGGTTTAAACCGGCTATCGTTTTTCCGGATACCTCCGGTAATAAAATTGACTGAATATGATGCTGCATTTTAATCCTATCACAATTGCCGATAAAGAAATAATCCAGCCTTTTTTTGATAAATCCGTTTTCGGCAATTGCGATTTTTCTTTTTCCAATATTTTTAACTGGAAACATTTATACAATACAACATTTGCCGTTGAAGACGATTTTTTGTATATCCGTTTTCAGACGGCGGAAGATTTGGCGGGTTATCTGTTTCCGCTGGGCGCTACGGATTTGAAAAAAGCGCTCGAACGGCTGCTTCAAGATGCGGAAGAGAGATTGGCGCCCTTGTGTTTACACGCCATCACACAAAAAATGTTTGATTTAATTGAAGAATGTATGCCCGGCCTGTTTACTTACGAAAAAGAAAGGGACTGGTACGAATACATTTATTCTTCCGAAGATTTAATTTCGTTAGTAGGGAAAAAATACCAGGCGAAACGCAATCATATCAATAAATTCAAACGGACTTATCAATGGGAATATTTACCGATAACGAGGGAAATTATACCTGATTGCCTACAATTGTATGACCGATGGTGCGCCGAAAACGGCGGTTGTAATAGTGAACAATCTTTGATTGAGGAGCGGATAGCTACCCAACAAGCTTTTTGTCATTACGAAACATTGGGGCTAACAGGTGGCGCTTTGCGAATTAATGGAGAGATACTGGCGTATTCATACGGGCAGGCTTTAGGTAAAAACACTTTCGGCGTACATGCCGAAAAGTGTCTGTCCGAAATCGATGGTGGATTCGCTATGATTAACCAGCAATTTGCCGAACACAATTGCGCCGCGTATCCTTATATTAATCGGGAAGAAGATTTGGGTTTACCCTCGCTTCGTCAGGCGAAAATGTCCTATCAGCCGCATATTTTGTTGGAAAAAGGCTCCCTTAAGCTACAATAAACAGTTATGATTCGGTTGGGTGAAACCAAATATAAAAATACATTGAAAGCAATGTGGAGACTTTGCTTTCCACAAGATACAGAAGCGTTTATCCGTTTCTATTTCATAAAAATGTATAAAAACGAAGAAACCTTGATTTACGTAGAAAATGACCAAGCTGTTGCTTCTTTACAAATGATTCCTTTCCAACTGAAAACAGGACAGACTGTTTCCCTTGCCGGGTATATTTCCGGCGCTATGACCCACCCTGATTTCCGCAAAAAAGGCTATATGGAGCAGTTATTGAAAGCTGCTTTCGCTGTGATGAAAGAAAAAGGATATGACTATACATTTTTGATTCCACAGGAAGAATGGTTGTTCGATTTTTACGAAAAATATGGGTATATACATGCATTTCCATATTCTACCCCCACGCTGCTTACAGAAAAGAGGGAGGCAAAGGAAACTGCATTTTTTCAGCAAAATCCGGGAATAGAAATAATGCAGGCGCCCGTTTCCACTGAAAAAGACTGGAAAAAAACAGTTGAACGGTATTGGCATATTTATTCCGCTTTTCTCATGGAAAAGCCCAATGTGGTACTGAAAAACCGCTTTCAATTTACCGCTATGCTGTTGGATTTTTTTAACGAAAAAGGGATTTTATTTGTCGGAGAAGAAGGGATGGCTTTCACTGTTGCAACAGGCGGGCAAATCATGCTCAAAGAATTTTTTTACCGGAACAAGGAAGTGAAGCGGTTATTTTTAGCATCCATCCGTCACCATTATGCCAACGATAAAATCGTAATCCTTAATGACCCGGACGCCCCCGTTGCCGGTTACAAAGGGATGATTAAATGTTTAAACGATTCTCAAAACACCATCACGGATATTTATATGCGTATGATGCTGGATTAAATCATGGAAAAGACCGCTTATTCATACGCTCAGATAGGGAAAATTGCCTATCCAATAAAATCAGCGGCTTCGTCAAATAAAGCAGCGAAACATTGGTGCACTGTTTCCGGTGAGACGCGATTGTGCACAGGAAAAGGAACCTGATGATTGTATTCATACGGGAAATCCAATTCCTTCACCATGCTTCCGGCACAATTTTCCCCTAAAGCTTCCTTGACGCCCAAAGTGGGAATAACCGTATCCTTTTTCAAAGTAACAGCCCTGATACGGTCTTTTGCTTTGATAAAAAAAGACTCCCTGAAACCGCGATGTTGTGAAACGGATAACATGGATTTAAATGCTTTTTCCATAAAATCTTCATTTTCGGCCGGAGGCAGACCTAAAACAGCCCGGTCTTTCCGTAAAAAATCAATCAACAGGTATTTTCTTAGCTTTTGAAAAGACTCTTTGTCCATGATGTCGCGTGCATTCCCGTCCATCCGACTGAAAATACTTCCGCCACAGAACATAAACAACTTGCTGTCGGATACTAATTGCTCAGGATTGGCCAAAAACAAAACCTGAGACAAGAATGCCCCGATGGAATAAGCAAAAAGATTTACAGACGTATTTTCCTTGAATAAAGGATGTTGTCCATTCTTGATTTCTTTAATCAATTGCCAAAGATTGAAGAATGATTCGCGCCCGGATATGTAAAACCGGCCCGGATTATCGGATATTCTGCTGCTAATAGCAACATTGACAAAAGTAGTGTTATTCATCTCTATAAACTTCTGTTTCCGGATATGGACGTAGGGCAGTATAGCTCTCGGATTATACCAGTTTGAAGGCGTCCGGTTCATGTGAAACGCAATAGGAAACAGGATAACGGCACGGCCTGTACGATAAGCCAGGCGCTCCGCCCAGGGAAGGTATTTCTCCCAGGTATGCTCGTTCAAACCGTGTAACAACAAGATAGCCCGGTCGGTTTTAATAACGCCCTTCGGTATGAAAACAGGATAAGTGAACCGACTGTTCTCTACAATATTATTGTCCAAAAGACTGCAAAATTCGGTCGGTGGGATTCCTTGCTGATTCCGTACAATTTCATTTTCGCCAATTTCCTGCACAAACAGAAAATGACGTATATCAAGCGGGCTATCTTCTAAACTTATTTCCCGGTCGTATGAAAATTGCGATTTCAATTTCTGTATTCTGTCGATAAAGTGCATGCTGTTTTTTTATACAAAAAAACAAGATAAATCCGTTCTCTCCAAAAAAAAGGGATTTTGTCCCAACCAAAGGGACAAAACAAGCTATTCTGGGACGAAATTGATGCTTACGGGGCAATTTTTTTAAGAAATAGTTCTATCTTTGCTCACTGAAACGAAAAATATAGCGAATGATAGACACCCTGAATCAAAAAATACCGGCTTATCTTTACACGAAACGCAACCTTATCCGGTTGGTTTTGTTTACCGCTTTGTTTGCCTTGATTTTTATCAATCTGTATAAACCTTTCAGTTCGGAAAACTGGTATCATGTTTCCGAATTTATGTTTTTTGTGTTTTCGAGCCTTGTTATCCTGACCGGCGTATTAGTCGTTGTTATCAGCCGGATAATTATGTTTTTTTATACGAAAAAATACGCCCTGACTTGGTTGAAATATGGTTTGTGGATACTGGTGGAAATCTTTTTCATGTCGCTTTTTTATACCATTTATGTGCTGTCCATCAAAAAAGAACAGGAAATTCTATCCACATTCAAAGAATCCATCACCAATACAAGTTTGGTATTATTGCTTCCGTATGCCATTTTGAGCTTGTATTTTTCCCGGCAGGAAAAGGAAAAACGACTAAAAAAAATCGAAGAAGAGAAAACCGACAACAATCCGCAACATACTATTCTCCTGTTTTACGATGAAAAAGGGGATTTGCGCTTATCTATCCAACGAAACAGTCTGCTTTATATCGAATCGGCCGATAATTATGTGATAATATGGTACCGGCATAAGGGCAGCATGAAAAAATTCATCCTCCGTTCGACCCTGAAAGCTTTGGAAGAACAATGGCCGGATGCAGATATATTGCGTTGCCATCGCTCTTTTTTGGTCAATTTTGAACAAATAAAGACCATCAGCCGTGAAAAAGACGGTATCTACCTGGATTTAGGCGTAGAGGAAATCCCTACGATACCCATATCGAAAACGTATAGCGAAAAAGTAATTAACTGGCTGATGAACCATGCCGTAGAAGGAAACTTACCGGATAAGGCATAAACTACTGCGTTTGCCGGACACTCCCTGACCCGGTGATTTTTGAGTTTACGGTTTCCGGCGTTCCACGGTAGAGAATATCTCCGGAACCGGTTATTTGGGCCTCTAAATTTTTATACACATTTACCTGAATATCTCCCGAACCGGTGACGGTGCATTTCGCAGTTTCAACATAAAAATTGTAGGCTTGAATATCTCCCGAACCGGTTACTTTAAAGGATGAATGTGAACCGGCGCCAATCAATTTGGCATTACCGGAACCGGTTATTCTTACTTCAATATCTTTACAAACCAAACTGTCGGCAAAAAGGCTTCCGGAACCGGAAATGGCTAAATCAAAATCCTTTGCATTCACTTCTCCTTTCAATGTGATATCGCCGGAACCGGCAATCTTTACCTCTTTTAAATTGCGGGAACAGGTATAAATAGTTAATTTGCTCGGTTTTATGAGAGAATCTTTCTTCGCGCTGATAATTAACTTCCGTCCTTCTACCTTTACATCTAAAGAAGCAAAAATATTTTCGTCGGTGTGAATCTGCAGATAAGGCGCCGAATCGGAAAATTGCTGATAAAATACATCGGCAGAAATATTCAGAGAAATCTCTTCATAATCCGTAATATCTATTTGCTTGTTTTCCAACTGGTGATTTCCGTAAACAGGCGCATTTCCCGCAAAAAAGCAGGAAACAAAAACCGGAAGCATCATAAACATAAAAACAAATGACAAAGTGAAATGTTTCATAATTCTTAATTTTTTAATTGATAATTTTTTATCAGGCTACAAATATACAGATTTAATTTATAAATACATAATTTTTTGTGCGTTTCAAATTGTCGCGCTCGTCATTGTAAGTGTTTAACGACTATTTAGGAATGCACCCTCAAGCCTTTTTCCAAAGCCAGTTTCAACAAAAAAGCGTGGGCCGGTTCATATTCATTCGGTATTTCACCGTCAAGGATAGCGTCTTTGATAGCCAGTTTCAGTTCTCCAACCTCCTTTCCGGGCGGCAAGTCAAACATTTCCATGATTGCCAGGCCATCAATAGGCGGTTGAAAATTACGGATACGGTCTTTTTCTTCAATCTCTTTCAGTTTACTCCGCACCAATCTGAAATTGCGAAGGAATTGTCGCACTTTTTCCGGATTTTTGGAGGTAATATCCGCTTCACACAACTGCATTAAATCGTCAATATCATCACCGGCTTCAAATAACAAACGACGTATAGCAGAATCCGTTACTTCATCGTCAGCCAGAACAATAGGACGCATGTGAAGGGAAACCAATTTTTCGACATATTTCAGTTTGTCATTCAAGGGCAGTTTCAGGCGTTGGAAAATAACTTTCAACATTTTCATTCCGATGAACTCATGACTGTGGAAAGTCCAGCCTGTTTTCGGTTCAAAACGTTTACTTTTCGGTTTGCCGATATCATGAAAAAGCGCTGCCCAACGCAACCACAAATTATCACTGGTTTTTGCCAAGTTATCTAAAACCTTGAGTGTATGGCTGAAATTATCTTTATGACCCACACCTTCTTTGGTTTCAATCCCTTTTAACGCCACTAATTCCGGAAGAATAATAGCCAATAAGCCGGTCTGTTCCAATAATTCAAAGCCGATAGAAGGACAGGGAGACAAGATAATTTTGTTTAATTCGTCTATAACCCGCTCTCCGGAAATAATAGCAATCCGCTCTTTATTCCTTTCGATGGCTTCAAAAGTTTCGGGATAGATAAAGAAACCTAATTGAGAGGCAAAGCGAATGGCACGCATCATCCGCAAAGGGTCGTCGCTGAATGTAATATCCGGGTCTAAGGGCGTACGTATCAATAGGTTTTCAAGGTCATCCAAACCATTGAACATATCCGTCAATTCGCCAAATCCTTCTTTGTTGAGGCGGATAGCTAAAGCATTAATGGTGAAATCCCGGCGATTCAAATCATCTTCCAGACTGCCGTTTTCTACAATCGGTTTGCGGGAATTATGGCTGTAAGATTCTTTCCGGGCGCCTACAAATTCAATTTCCGTACCCTTGTATTTTACCTGAGCTGTTCCGAAATTTTTAAAAACGGACAGTTGTGTTTTCTCTCCCAAATTTCCGGCAACCGCTTCGGCCAATTGAATCCCACTGCCGACACAGACAATGTCGATATCTTTCGAAGGTCTGCGTAAAAACATATCCCGCACATAGCCGCCAATAAGATACGTTTCCATTTGAAGCCGGTCGGCCTCTTCCGTTATGAGTTCAAATATTTTTCCTTTTAATTTATTTAATCGTACTAAAGAATTCTGCTCCATGGCGGCAAAGGTACAAAAAAGTTGCCACTTATCTGTTTTTTGCTTACTTTTGCAAGTTAAAACAATGAAATGATGCATAAAAATTTGTTGCTTATTGGGTTTTTACTTTGGCTTTTTTCTTGTAGCAATAATAAGGATAAAGCCTTGGTTTATTTCGAAAATGCGCAGGATTTATACGAAACAGGCGACTATATAGCAGCCCGACAGGCGCTGGATACTGTCAAAATTTTATTTCCGAAAGAATTTGAAGTACAGCAACAAAGTTTACAACTTTCCCGCCGGATAGAAATAAAGATTCAGGAGAGAAACACGGTCTTTTGCGATAGCATGTCGCTGATTCGCCAAACGGAAGCCGACTCCATGAAACCGGATTTTCTATTCGAAAAAAATCCGGATTATGATGAAAAGGGAAAATTCATTGATAAACGACAGGTATTGGAGAACAGATTACAACGTTCTTATATACGCAGTTATGTAGACGAATCAGGTGAAATTACCCTTGCCAGCGTGTACTATGGGAGCCAACCTATACATCATTCCCGTTTGAAAGTATCAAATAAAAATGGAGAATATGTTGAAACAGAGAATATTGCTTACGATGGCGGTACGAATTATGCTTTTGTCGATTTGGGCATGACAACCGAAGTCGTTTCTTATACAAAAGGTAACGAATCTGAGGTGATAAAATTTATTCATGACAACAAAAATCAGGATTTAAAAGCCGAATACCTCGGCGGCAAGCCTTATTCCCTCAGCATTTCGCAGGGAGATAAAAACGCTTTGGCTAAAACGCTCGAACTATCTGTAATTCTTTCGGATATAGAAAGACTGAAAAAAGAAAAAGAAAAGTCGGTCAAACGGCTCGAATACCTCCGAACCAAGGTAAATTAAAACTTTTTAATCAGTTTCTATTAAATTAACGGTAATTATATGTATATTTGCAGTCGTTTTAAAATTTATGTATAATATGAAAAAGATTTTGTCACTTACATTGATTCTTGTTGTATTAATTGCTTGTTCTTCCAAGCCGAAATATGAGTTGGAAGTAAACATTACAAACAATTCTTCGCTCATTGGTGCGAAAATGGAGCTTACCCAAAAAATAGAAGGGGAGACGGTTTATGCGGATACTGTTAAAATTAAAAAAGGAAACTTCCGGGTGGATATTCCGTATGAAAATGCGGCGCTTTTGTTCGTAACTATCCCGAACGCTACCTTGATGAATGTTATGATTGTTGCAGAAGAAGGCAAAGTTTCCCTGAATATTGACGGAGACAAAGTAAAAATCGGCGGTACCCCGCTGAACGACCGTCTGCAAACTTTCTACAATGGAAACGATTCTGTTTCTCTGCTATTTAATCAATTGGAAGAAAAATATAGCAAATTGGGGGAAGAAGGGCTGGCAACTCCTGAAACCGGCATACAGTACTCGGAAGAAAGAAACCAGTTATTAAAAAAAAATACGGATAGAATCATCCTTTTCACCAAAGAAAATGTTGACAATCAGCTTGGAGAGTACTTTTTTGTTTCCAATTATTTTATGTCTCCCGTGGAAAGGAGATTGGAAATGAATCTTTTCATGACGGACAGAATAAAAAAACAGTTGGGTTTTGAGTAGTTTTGCGAGTGATAATAACTCAGGTGTGCATCCGCTAATAGTGGATGCACTTATCCAAGCCAATCGAGGTTATACAGTTGGTTATGGAGATGACGAATACACGTATAAAGCCGAAAAAATGATACGTGTCCTGTTCGGTGAAGATGTGCAGCCTTATTTTGTGTTCAACGGGACAGGAGCGAATGTGATAGCGCTTCAGGCTTTGACCCGTTCATTTCAGCATATTATATGTGCTTCTACAGCACATATCTATGGAGATGAATGTGGTGCGCCTACAAAGTTCACTTCTGCCGTAATGAAGCCGATTGACACACCTGACGGAAAATTAACGCTTGAACTGATTCGAAACGAATTACACGGAATAGGCGAACAGCATCATTCCCAACCCAAAGTAGTGTATCTTTCCCAGTCAACCGAAATGGGCACGCTTTATACGCAGGAGGAGTTGAAAAATATCTGTAATTTTGCACATGCCAACCATTTATATGTTCACATGGATGGTTCCCGTCTGGCAAATGCCTGCGCCAAAACAGGTCTGGGGATGCGTGAGTTATCGCGCGATTGCGGCGTGGATATCCTGAGCCTTGGCGGTACAAAAAACGGCATGATGATGGGAGAGGCCGTAATCGCTTTTCATCCGGAATTAAACGAAAATATGCGGTTCATCCGTAAGCAATCAGCGCAATTATACTCCAAAATGCGTTACCTTTCGGCACAATACATCACTTATTTCGAAAATGATTTGTGGTTGGAAAATGCCCGTAATGCCAATGAAATGGCCGCGTATCTGGCTGAGCAACTCCAATCTTTCCCTGCAATACAATTGACGCAAAAAGTAGAAGCCAATGCACTCTTTTTGATTATGCCGGAAAATGCTATCCGGAAAATGCTGGAAAAATATTTTTTCTATTTTTGGGATGAAAGTAGAAATGAGATACGTCTCGTTTGTTCTTGGGATACCACAAAAAAAGATATTGACGCATTCGTAAATCATTTAAGAACAGTACTTTAAATAAAATTTGACAGAAAAGTGTTAACAGTAGAAAAGATTGGCGGAACCTCCATGTCGCAATTCGGAGATTGTCTGAACAACATAATAAAAGGTAAGCGTACGGAAGAAAATATGTATAACCGTATTTTTGTCGTATCTGCCTACAATAATGTGACAAACTGGTTGCTGGAACATAAAAAAACCGGTGAAGCGGGCGTCTATGCAAAATTTCTGAATAACGAAGAATATGAAGTCGCTTTAGACGAGTTGTGCGGTAAATTACTTGACATAAATAAAACTTTTGCCGCCATCGGTTTGGATGTAAAAGAAGCCGACCGGTTTATTCAATTCCGGATTGAACAGGCAAAAATTTACCTTTCGTCCATGTATAAAGTGCTGGCATCCGGATATGTGGAAAAAAGCAGTCTTTATCTGGCAGCCCGCGAAATACTGGCTTCTTTAGGAGAAGCACAATCGGCGTGGAATTCGGTCAATATCTTGAATAACAGTGGAATTAACGCAACTTTTATTGATCTTTGCGGATTCAACGACAATGAATCGCTGACTATTGACGAACGGATTCACAAAGCTTTTCAGGAAATTGATTTCTCACGCACTTTGTGCGTAGCTACCGGCTATACAAAAGGTACAGAAGGTATTATGCGTGCATTTGATCGCGGCTATTCGGAAGTTACATTCAGCAAAATAGCAGTGGATGTAAAAGCAGACGAGGCCGTTATCCATAAAGAATACCACCTGTCAAGCGCTGACCCGAAGGTAGTGGGTATCGAAAAATCTATTCCGGTCGGAAAAACAAATTATATCATAGCCGATCAGTTGGCCGATGTAGGTATGGAAGCCATTCATCCCAAAGCTGCCAAACCTTTGGAATTAGCCGGTGTAAAGATTCGTATCAAAAATACGTTCGATCCGGGACATCCGGGAACTATTATTTCCAATGACTATGTCTCACCCGAACCGAAAATTGAAATTGTTTCCGGAACGGACAAAGTTATTGCTTTTGAAATACACGACCCTCTGATGGTTGGAGAAGTCGGTTACGACCTGAGAATCATGGAAATATTGAAAGATCACAATGTAAGTTATATTCTCAAATCAACCAATGCGAACAGCATCACCATGGTGGTATGGGACAAGCCTTATATACACGAAATGTTGAAAGATTTGAAAAGAAAAGTCTATCAATTGACCGAAAAACCGGTAGCCATAGTCTGTGCTATGGGAACCAATATTGCACATCCCGGTTTTCTTTACAAAGGGGCAAAAGCCCTCTACGATAAAAATATCAATATCGAATGTTTCGGACAGTCGTTGAAGCAAGTAAATATGCAATTCGTTATTGCAAGAGAGCGTTATGCGGATGCAGTAAGGGCGTTGAATGACGTGCTTTGTTTCGAAGCTTCAAAAAAGAATGGAAAAAATAATTTGTAACAGTATTATGGGAGTTTTTAATTTAAAAGATTTAATCAGCGCATTTATTGTGCTTTTTGCCATCATAGATGTGTCCGGTTCTTTGCCTATCTTGGTTGATTTGAAAAATAAGGAACGGTTTTTCAGTCCGATAAAAGCCTCTTTTTTCTCTTTTATCATATTATTGGCGTTCTTTTTCGTGGGAGAAGGTATTCTACGGCTTTTCAATGTGGACATAACTTCTTTTGCCGTAGCCGGTTCGCTGGTAATTTTCGTGGTAGCCTGCGAAATGACTTTCGGCTGGGAAATTTTCAAGATGGATAGTCCGGGAGGTTCGGCGACCATTGTTCCGGTTATTTTCCCGCTTATAGCCGGTCCGGGAGCATTTACCGCTTTGTTGTCCCTGAAAGCCGAATTCAGTTCGGTTGTCATCATCATAGCGCTGACGCTGAATATGATTATTGTTTTTACCGTGCTCAAAAATGTGAGTCTTGTTGAAAAAATAATTGGGAAAGGCGGCATCTACGTACTACGTAAGTTTTTTGGTATCATATTATTAGCGATATCCGTCAAACTTTTTATCAGCAATGTTACTTTTTTGCTGGGTAAATAATATTAAATTTTACAGGCATGAATTGGTTATCGGAACTATTTTACGGAGAGGGAGTTGCCCATACTGTTCTGCTATTTGCATTCGTTATTGCAGCAGGTATCGGCTTAGGAAAAATTAAAATTTTCGGCATCTCATTAGGCATTACGTTTGTACTTTTTGTGGGTATCTTAATTGCGCATTTGGGATTTAAAATCAATCCCGAAATTTTGCATTTTATGCGAGAATTCGGATTGATACTTTTTGTCTATTCGGTGGGCTTACAAGTAGGTCCCGGTTTCTTTTCTTCTTTCAAAAAAGGGGGTATCACGCTGAATATGTTGGCAATGACTGTTGTCTTTTTAGGTGTGGTAATTACGATTATTATCCATTTTATCACCGGAATCCCGATGCAAACCATGGTAGGGGTTATGTCCGGAGCGGTCACCAATACACCCGGTTTAGGCGCTGCTCAGCAAGCATTTGCAGATATAAAGGGCGCCGGAGACCCAAGCATTGCTATGGGCTACGCCGTGGCTTATCCGCTTGCGGTAATCGGAATTATATTTTCCATCGTATTGATAAAATATCTTTTCAGGGTGAATCCGGACAAGGAAACGGAAGATTTGAATAAATTAACAGGAAATAACGACGACAACATCAAATTGATTTCGCTTATAATCAGCAATCCGGCTATATTCGGAAAAAACATTGTAGATGTTCATCGTTTATTGGGCCGTCGTTTTGTGGTTTCGAGGGTTTTGCATGCAAACAACGATAAAATAGAAATCGCTTCCTCTCAAACGACTTTGAATGAAAACGACCGGGTTTATGTTGCGACAACGCCTGCCAATATGGAAACGGTAATCGCTTTCCTGGGCAGACAAATCGAAATGGGTCAGGATGAATGGGATATGCTGGATTCGCATTTGGTTTCCCGCCGCATCCTGATAACGAAATCAAGCATTAACGGACGCCCTATCCGACAACTTAATTTGCGCAGCAATTTTGGCGTGAATATTACCCGTGTCAATCGTTCGGGAGTAGACCTGATAGCAGATCCGACCTTAACTTTGCAGGTGGGCGACCGGGTAACTGTGGTAGGTGACGAAAACGCCATCAAAAGCGTAGAAAAAGTTTTAGGTAATCAGATGAAACGACTGAACGAACCGAACTTGATTCCGATTTTCATTGGTATTTTTTTGGGTATCCTATTGGGCAGTATTCCTTTCGTTTTTCCCGGAATTCCCCAGCCGGTAAAATTAGGCCTGGCCGGAGGACCTTTAATCGTTGCTATATTGGTCAGTATATTCGGCCCAAAATACCATTTGGTTACTTATACGACCATGAGCGCCAACCTGATGTTGCGCGAAATAGGTATTTGTCTCTTCCTTGCCTGCGTAGGAATAGACGCAGGAGGCAACTTTGTGGATACGATTGTCAACGGCGGCGGCTTGCATTGGGTGGGATACGGTGTGATGATTACCGTAATTCCCTTGTTAATCGTAGGAATTATCGGACGCTGGCTATTCAAATTAAACTACTATTCCATCATGGGTTTGTTGGCCGGTAGCACAACCGACCCCCCTGCCCTGGCCTATTCAAATACGACTGCCGGAAATGATGCGCCTGCGGTAAGTTATGCCACGGTTTATCCGCTCACCATGTTTTTGCGTGTATTGGCCGCCCAATTGTTAATCCTGTTTTTCTGTTAGCGGGGAATAGTAAACGATTGAGTGTGAATAAAATAAATCTGCTTGCGGAGGGCGATAGATGAAATTGTAAATAACTTGGAAGGAATAGGCAATGAATAATAACACAAAAATCTCAATCCGTTTTTTTGACGACCGTGAAGTTCGTGCTGTTTGGGACGAAGAAAACAACAAATGGTGGTTTTCCGTTTTAGATATTGTCGCTGTTTTTACCGACCAGGACGACTATACTAAAACACGAAACTATTGGAAATATCTCAAAGCCAAGTTTAAAAAAGAAGGGAGCGAGTTGGGTAGTATCACTACCCAACTGAAACTTCTTGCGAGCGATGATAAACGCTACTTAACTGATATGCTTGATTATAACGGCATTATTGCTCTCGGCAAACAATTTCCCGGCAAAAAGGCAAACCGCTTTATCGAATGGTTTACTTACAGCGATGAAAGTATTGACGGAAAAAGTAAAACAAAAGCATACGCCTTGTTTGAAAGTTCTTTTATTGATAGTATAGAAATCGGAACTAAAAAAAGTTTGCAGCAAATCCATGCTTATCTGTTCGGCGGGCTTTACGATTTTGCCGGACAAATAAGGCAGAAAAATATTTCGAAAGGCGGTTTTCAGTTTGCGGTGGCGCACTTTTTAGGTAACACATTAAGCCAAATTGAACAAATGCCCGAAAATACTTTCGAGGAGATTGTCGATAAATATGTGGAAATGAATGTGGCACACCCTTTTATGGAAGGAAACGGACGAAGTGCAAGAATTTGGTTAGACCTGATACTTAAAAAACGGTTAAAAAAATGTGTGGACTGGAGCCAAATTAACAAAAAAGATTATCTGAATGCAATGGTAAAGAGCGCCACCGACAGCGCTGTCATCAAAAAATTATTGGAAAACGCATTAACAGATAAAATAAACGACCGCGATATGTTTATGAAAGGAATTGATTATTCTTACTACTATGAAGAAAATAATGATTAATGTTTAATGATTATGTTTGAAGAATACATCCGTCAGGGCGAACCCGACAAAGTAGAGAAAAGCCAAATTTGGCAAACCGCTATCGGCTTGCAACAGGTGGACGGCTTAACACCTTCCGCCTACCTCTTCGAAACCGCCAAAGAAAATATTGAAGGTAAAATCACCATTGACGAAGTAAAATACCGTATCGACAGCTATTACAAAACAAAAACTGTTAGAAACGACGATGACGACCGCACCGAAGAGGCAGACAAGGTTTCCGCCCGTATAGCTCAAATTCTCTCAAACGATACATTTTCTTTCTCACCCGCAGGATATACTGCCCTCCATAAGCAACTGTTTATTGGAATTTACAAATTTGCAGGTAAAATAAGGGACTACAATATTACCAAGTCGGAATGGGTACTGAACGGCAAAACGGTTTTTTACGCCAGCGCCGATGATATCAGAGCAACGCTTGACTACGATTTCGGACAGGAGAAAGCATTTAGTTACAAGAATTTAAATAAACAGGAAATGGTAGATCATATTGCTAAATTTATTTCCGGATTGTGGCAAATACACGCTTTCGGCGAAGGAAATACCCGAACTATAGCCGTTTTTGCAATAAAATACCTCCGCTCTTTCGGGTTTGAAATAGATAATACGCAATTTGCAAAGCATTCATGGTATTTCCGCAATGCACTTGTGCGGGCTAATTACAACGATTATCAAAATAACATTTATGCCACACTGGAATATCTTATGAATTTCTTTGACAATCTCCTTTTTGGCGAAAGCAATAAGTTGAAAAACAGATATTTAAGAATAGCGATTGGCGAAAGTGTCGTTGATAAAGACAATTCAGGTGGTCAGAAAAACGAGAATAGCGCTCAGAAAAAGTTCAGTGAAAAAGAAAAAAAGTTCAGTGTAAGGTTCAGTGTAAGGTTCAGTGTAAATCAAGAAAAAATGCTCTCTTTGGTTGAAGAAACGCCGGTAATAACAGCTAAAGAAATGGCACAAATACTCGGAATTTCAGAAAGAGCAGTAAATAAAAATTTAGCTAAACTCAAGCAGCTGAAAATTCTAACGCGCGAAGGTTCGGATAAAAAAGGACAATGGATAGTGATTAACGGTTAATGATGAATGATAAATGATGAATAAAATAGAAAAACTTAAATCTTTCCTTGAAAGGTTTTTAGGGATATAATTAATACAAGCGCATAAAAAACCGGAAGCCCTATAAAAAGACTTCCGGTTTTTTTAGTATTAGCGTTACAACTGCTATTTATTTCTTACGGTTTCCGTAACGACTCATAAATTTATCAACACGCCCTGCCGTATCCACCAATTTCTGTTTGCCGGTATAGAACGGATGCGATGTGCTGGAAATTTCCACTTTTATCAAAGGATAAGTTACACCATCAATTTCGATAGTTTCTTTCGCCTGAATAGTAGAGCGTGTGATGAAAGTATCATCATTCGACATGTCTCTGAATACGACCGGACGATACGATTCCGGGTGAAGTCCTTGTTTCATTGTTGTTTATTTTTGTTTTTATTATTTATCATCAAACAATTCGGGATGCAAAGGTACAGATTTCGAATGAAATTACAAAACTTTTTTCATAATTTTTTATTCCTTATTATTTTTAACAAGTTAATTTATGTCATTTTTTCTCTCCTTGAATCACCGGTTATTTCTTTGCAATCACTAAGCTACCAGCCCAACGACGGCAAAAAAAGCAATCATCCGCTCGCAAGAAAAAAAATAATTGCTATCTTTGCCTCCAAAAATATATAAAATACTCTTGTTATGAGCTATCTAATAAAACCTGCCGGATATAAAGCCTCTTTGAATCTTGCGCAAACCGAATTAGGGATTAAGGCAATAAAAGACTTTTTCCAGCAGAATCTATCTTCTGAACTGCGCCTGAGGCGTGTGACTGCACCTTTGTTTGTGTTGAAGGGCACGGGTGTCAACGACGATTTGAACGGGATTGAACGCCCGGTGAGCTTTCCTATCAAAGATTTGCAAGATACACAGGCCGAGATTGTCCATTCTTTGGCCAAGTGGAAACGCCTTACGCTGGCCGATTACGCTATTGAAAAGGAATATGGTATTTATACAGACATGAACGCCATACGCCCTGACGAAACGCTGGGCAATTTCCATTCGTTATATGTAGACCAATGGGACTGGGAACGGGTCATGCACGAAAATGAACGTACACTTGACTTCCTGAAAACCGTCGTCAAGCGTATCTATGCAGCCCTGATACGCACGGAATACATGGTTTACGAAATGTTTCCGATTATCAAGCCGATTCTCCCTCCCAACATCTACTTTATCCAGGCTGAAGAACTCCTGCAACGCTATCCGACTCTTTCGCCCAAAGAACGGGAAGACGCCATCGTGAAAGCGCATAAAGCTGTATTTATTATCGGTATTGGAAATGTTCTGAGCAACGGCGAAAAACACGACGGACGCGCCCCCGACTACGACGATTGGTCGACGCCTACCGATGAAGGCATCGGTTTGAACGGTGACATATTGGTCTGGGACGAAGTAGTAAACCATGCGCTGGAACTTAGTTCGATGGGAATTCGCGTGAATAAGGAAGCCCTCCTTCGCCAATTAGACCTCAGCCAAGTAACAAACCGGAAAGAACTGTACTTCCACAAACGATTGCTACAAGGAGAATTGCCTCAGAGTATCGGCGGCGGTATCGGACAGAGCCGCTTGTGTATGTTTTATTTGCGTAAAGCGCATATAGGAGAGATTCAAGCAAGCATCTGGCCGGAAAATATGCGCGTCGAAGCCAACGCTGCCGGTATACATCTTATTTAGTGCTTGCATATTGATGTTGCGGGGGTAGGACTCGAACCTACGGCCTCTGGGTTATGAGCCCAACGAGCTACCAACTGCTCCACCCCGCGATTTCGACTGCAAAGGTAGTCATTTTTTTTTATAAAGCAAATTTTTCTGCCGCTTTTTTTAAAAACAACCGATAGAAAAAAGGTAATCAGGTACTACAGAGCCTGAAATAATCTGTTCGCCCGCTCTAAGTCTTCAGGCGTATCGACGCCTATGGTGTCTTCGTTGCTTATACCGGCTTTGATTCTGTAGCCGTTTTCTATCCAGCGCAACTGTTCCAGAGATTCGGCTTTCTCCAAGGAAGACTGAGGCAAAGCGGTAATTTCTTTCAGGACATTTGAAAGATAAGCATAGATACCGATGTGTTTGTAAAATACATGCGAACCCAACCATTCCTCATGGTGTTTTCCCCGGATGTAAGGGATAATCGAACGGCTGAAATAAACAGCTTGCCGTTTGGCATTCAGGATTACTTTCGGGGTATTCGGATTAAACAAAGTATCAAAACCGGCATCTGCCGGAAAGGGTTTGACCAAAGTAGCAATCTGCGTCGTTTCGTCCTGAAAACAATCTTTCAGCAAACTTATCTGAGATGGATTGATAAACGGTTCGTCTCCTTGTACATTGACGATTACATCGAACCTTTCGCCTGTATTTACGTATGCTTCAAAACAACGGTCGGTGCCACTCTGATGGTCGGGAGAAGTCATTACCGCTTTTCCGCCATAATCCTGTACCGTGTCGAAAATACGCTTGTCATCCGTAGCTACGACAAGCCCGTCAAAAAGATGCTCAACCCTTTCGTAAACCCGTACAATAAGCGGTTTCCCGGCCAAGTCAGCTAAAGGTTTTCCCGGAAAACGGGTTGAGGCATACCTGGCGGGAATAATTCCTAAAAATCTCATAAATTACTGATTTTATATATATTCTCTCTTTCTCCTATCAATAACAGTATATCGTCCTCTTCCAAGTCCAAATCAAGATCGGGATTCTGCATCGAAAAATTGTCACGTTCAATACCGATTAACAGACAACCAAAATCATCCTGAATTCCCGAATTTCGGATGGATTTCCCGATGAGTTGCGAACCGGCCTCCAACTGGACTTGTCTCATCCGCACTTCGTGGGAAATGGATTCTTCCTGATTCAGGTATTTCAAACGTTTCTCTTCCAAGCGTTTCTGAAATATCTCCATCTGCTTGTCTGTACCAAGTACAACAATATGGTCGTGGGGAAAAATCCGTTCATTCCCGTTTGGAATATTGAGTTTAATATCCCCCCGAATAATCGTTACCACATTTACGCCGAAATGCTGTCGGAATTTCAATTCTTTCAAGGTTTTACCTACAATGGAATAATAGGGTTTTATCGGAAAATCGGACAAGTGCATATCCCTTTCCAGCACGTGATTGACAAATCCTTTCGTTACAGGGGACATTGAATCGTTATATTCCTCTTTCTCGTTGAAATTAGTCTTGAAACGTCGTTCTATAGCGATAGAGCGCGTTCTCAAATGTCGGGATGCAATGAATATCATCAAAATAATAACTGCAAGGATAAAAGCAATGACAAAATTCGTGTGAAACAGGTGAAACAGTACATACATCAACAAACCGGCACACATCAATACACGAAAGACAATTGTAAAAACCAAAGGGCCCCGATTAACTTTGCTGTTTTTCCAAAGTTGGGCAAATTCTACAGAATCATCTTCTTTGATAATTATCAAACGCATAAAAGGAGAAAGGAAGACGATGACTGCCGTTGCAAAAATCAAACTGCCGTTTATTCCCGGAATCCATTTCTGAACCAAGGGATAACCATATTGCATAGAGAAATAAACGATAACAATGCAAATAAAATAATAAATCAAAACCACCGTCGTCATATCTTTCACCAACTTTTTCCACAAACTGTTTTGATTTACCGGACGGGCGCCGGAAGCATATTTATTCAAGAAACTTATCCATGACTTTGGTAAGCGTTTATCTAAAAAATTATAAGCAGGATTTGCCAGTTTCATCACAAAGGGCGTGGCGAAAATGGTTACCACGGAAACCGAAACAATAATCTGATACAAAGACGCTTCAATAACGCCTAAACTCAATCCTAAAGCGCCGATAATATAAGAAAATTCACCTATCTGTGTCAAGGAAAAACCGGCAAAAACAGCTGTCTTGAGATTTTGTCCGGAAAGAATAACGCCTCCCGTTGCAAAAACCATTTGTCCGATAATCACAACCAAACTGATAATGAGTATTGGTACAATATATTCACCCAAGCTGGAAATATTTATCAACATTCCCACCGAAACAAAGAAAATAGCGCCGAAAAAATCCTTAATTGGCAATATCAGTTTTTCTATCCTTTCGGAATCAATTGTTTCGGCCAGAATAGAACCCATGATGAAAGCGCCCAATGCAGACGAAAAGCCTGCCTGAGTAGCCAAAAGCACCATGCCGAGACAAAGCGCCAAGGCAATAATCAGAATGGTTTCGTCGTTGAGGAAACGCTTCATCCTCCGTAAGAAAGTGGGCAGCAAATAAGTGCCGAGAATAAACCAAAACAATAAAAACGCCATCAACTTAAACAAACTGTAAAGCATATCCATGCCCTCGAAATTCTTGCTGACGGCTATCGTCGAAAGTAAAACCATCAGCAAAACCGCAAGCAAATCTTCCACAATCAGTATCCCTAAAACGATTCCGGCAAAATGCTTGCTCGACAGATTAAAATCGCTGAAAACCTTGATGATAATCATGGTGGAAGACATACAAATCATCGCACCAAGGAAAATACTCGTCATCTGCGACCATCCGAAAAAGATACCGACCATATACCCTAATCCAATCATAGACAGGATAATAAACAATGCAGCCACTAAGGCGGAGGCGCCAACTTTCATCAGTTTTTTGAAACTGAATTCCAAACCCAATCCGAATAACAGGAAAATAATACCGATTTCAGCCCATGTCTCAATATTTTCATAACCCGGGTCTTCATGGGAAATAAAAAACGAGATAACAATTCCCGAAATAATATAAGCCAACACGACAGGCTGCTTTAACCATTTGAATAATAACGAAAAAACACCGGCCACGATAAGAATCAAGGCTAAATTGAAAATCAAAGGAGATAATTCGGACATAATGAACGATAAAAATTTACTGCCAAAGTTACAAAAAAATATTTACTTTTTTGTACTTTTGTGCGAGAATATGAAAAAAAATCAACATATACAGGATTTAATAGCGCAAGGTGAACACCAACAGCTTGATTTCAAATTTGAAATAAGCGACAGTAAAAAATTAGCCAGAACGCTTGCCGCCTTTGCCAATACGGATGGCGGAACTTTGTTGATTGGCGTCAAAGACAACGGACATATTGCCGGTGTCCGTAGCGAAGAGGAATATTATATGATAGAAGCCGCTGCCGAAATGTACTGCCGCCCGAAAGTGGCATTTGAAGCCAAAGAATGGAATATGGAAGGAAAAATCGTTCTGGAAATCAAAGTGAAACCCAGTACGGAAAAACCGCATAAATCACCGGATAAAAACGATGCATACAAAACATATATTCGTGTTGATGACGAAAATATCCTGGCTCCGGAAATTTTAAATGCCGCATGGACCAAAATAGCGGATTTAAAGGGAAGGTATATTATTATCAGCAAACCGGTCGAAAAACTTTTGGAATATTTAGATACAAATCCTTATATCACAGTCAGTCGCTTTCGGAAAATTGCAAAAATCAATTACAATACCGCTAAAAACATCCTGAGCGACTTACTGGCAATCGGCTCTATCGGATACCAATTGGTGGACAAAAATATCGTTTATGGAATACAGAAAAAGGACGCATGAAAAACAAAATTATCTACGAAGACAACGAAAGCACAATCGGAATAGCCCCAATATGTGAAGATTCCGAATCCTTGTTAGCGCAATTAGACAAAGGATGGTACCTGCCGTCTCTTGAAAAAATGACGGAAAGTCGTCGCCAGGAATGGCTTACTGTCAGGGTTTTACTGAAAGAAATATTAGATGATGAGAGAAAAATACACTACCATCCCTCCGGGAAACCTTATCTTGAAAATCTAACTTACCGCATCAGCATCAGCCATACCAAACACAGGGGCGTGGCAGGACAAGGCAAAACCAAAGGTTATGTTGCACTGATTCTGAACAAAAACAGAGAAGTCGCCATCGACATCGAACGAATTTCCCGACGGGCGGAAAATGTCCTGCCCCGTTTCGTGAACGAAGAAGAAGAAAAAGCGCTTTCAACAAGAAACAGATTGATTCATATACTTTTGCATTGGTCAGCCAAAGAATCCGTATTCAAATGGGTGGACATAAACGGTTTCGATTTCAAGTCGCAAATGCATATCAGTCCTTTTGAGCCGCTCATCGGAGAATGGAGCCGTTTCACAGCGAAGGAAACCCGGACGGAACAGCAGCATATTTTCACCGTACATTACTTTGTAGCGGAAGACTATGTTTTAACTTATATTTGAAAGTTTTCCTAATCCGATAAAAACAGCTATCTTTGCGCCGGATTAACGTTACAAATGGATTTTCAACTACAATACACAGATAAGTTTTCCAATGCAAGAGCCGGTTTGATAACAACCGGACACGGGAATATCGAAACGCCTATTTTTATGCCGGTCGGAACGCAAGGCACCGTCAAGGCTGTGCATATCAGTGAGCTGAAGAACGATATCAAGGCCGAAATCATTCTGGGAAATACCTACCATCTGTATCTGCGACCCGGTACGGAAATTCTGGAACAAGTCGGCGGATTGCATAAATTCAACAGTTGGGACAAACCCATTCTGACCGACAGCGGCGGATTTCAGGTTTTTTCGCTGTCGGAAAACCGGAAACTGAAAGAAGAAGGAGCTGTTTTTCGCTCGCATATAGACGGTTCCAGACACCTTTTCACACCCGAAAAAGTGATGGATATCCAACGAAGCATAGGCGCCGACATCATCATGGCTTTCGACGAATGTACACCCGGCGATGCCATATACGACTATGCCCGAAAATCGCTCGAACTGACTGAACGCTGGTTAGACAGATGCATCGGACGGTTCAACGAGACCGAAGCTAAATACGGCTACAAACAGAGCCTGTTCCCGATTGTGCAAGGTTGTGTGTATCCTGATTTGCGGAAAAAAGCAGCCGAAAACGTTGCATCCAAAGGTGCGGACGGAAACGCCATCGGCGGATTGGCTGTCGGCGAACCAACCGAAAAAATGTATGAAATGATTGAATTGGTCAACGAAATACTGCCGAAAGACAAACCCCGCTACCTGATGGGCGTCGGTACGCCGGCCAATATCCTTGAGGCTATCGAACGCGGCGTGGACATGTTCGATTGTATCATGCCGACACGGAATGGAAGAAACGGACAAGTTTTTACCAAAGAAGGTATTATGAATATGCGAAACAAGAAATGGGAGAACGATTTCAGTCCGCTGGAGGAAAACGGCGCCTCCGCTATTGATAATTGCTATTCAAAAGCGTATCTTCGCCATTTGTTTGTAACGGACGAAATACTGTCTCTGCAAATCGCCTCCATCCACAATCTGGCATTTTACCTTTGGTTGGTGAAAGAGGCAAGGAAACATATCATAACCGGAGACTTTACCGTATGGAAAGCCGCTATGATGCCGAAAATTCAAAACAGAATATGAGAAAGCTATTCACAATATTAGACTTGTATATTATAAAGAAATTCCTTGGTACTTATATTTTTACCATCATGCTGTTTATTGCCATCACAATAATCATTGATGTAAATACCAAAATTGACAGTTTTATCAAAAATGCAGCGCCGACATCCGCTATTATTACGGATTACTATCTCATTTTTATTCCTTATTTCATCAACGCTTTCAGTCCGTTGTTTGTATTTATCACCGTCATTTTCTTCACCTCCAGATTAGCCGATAATTCCGAAATTATCGCTATGCTGTCGAGTGGATTAAATTTTGACCGGCTACTCAAACCCTATATGATATCGGCTACAATAATAGCTGTTTCCACTTTGTTTTTAAATAGTTACATTATACCTCCGGGAAATATCAAACGAATTGATTTTGAAAACAAATACGTGAAAAGTAAAAAAGTAGAATTCGATACACATATTCAATTAGAGGTAGAACCCAATGTTAACGCCTATTTTGACCAATATGACAGCTATTCCGGAACGGGACGCGGATTCTCATTAGACCGGTTTGAAGACAAAAAATTAGTTTCCCGTTTGACAGCGAAAAGCATTAAATGGGATTCATTGTATCATTGGACAATAAGTGACTACACGATAAGAGATTTTATGGGTATGCGGGAAAAAGTTACCTCCGGAGAACAAATCGATACCGTCTTAATGATTGTGCCATCCGACTTTTTGATTTCGGTCAATGATTCGGAACAAATGACAACACCCCAGTTAAAATCCTATATCAACCGTCAAAAGAAACGCGGAATTGGAAACATACAACTGTTTGAAATAGAATATCATAACAGATACGCATCCGTGTTTTCCGCGTTTATCCTGACCTTAATCGGCGTATCCCTTTCTTCCCGCAAAATCAAAGGTGGCATGGGACTGAATATCGGATTCGGCTTATTGCTAAGTTTCTCCTATATCCTGTTCATGCAGATTTCATCGTCTTTTGCTGTTTCAGGAATGGTAAGCCCTTTTGTAGCCGTTTGGATACCTAATGTGATGTATGCCGGAATAGCGATTTTCCTATACAAAATAGCGCCGAGGTAAAGTTGCACACATTCATATCATTTTTTCCACATTCCAGACGTAAGCATGCAGACCTTGCTGTTCCGTCAGCCTATCCAATTCATGGAGTTTGAGGAGCAGATCATCGACTTTTTCATCCGGAATAACCGTCAGAATCGCTGAATTTAAAGTAGGCCATGCATGGTTTCCGTAATGCGGTTCACCGATTTTACTGCCTCTGCCCTGGACAGTGTCCCAGAGGGTAAACCCCCTGAGACTCATCTTGTCCAATATATCAAGAATACGATCTTTGTACGCCTGATTATAAGGTATAAACACTGTTTTCATTCTTAATTCTTAGTTTTTATCTTTTAGTTTTTAGTTTTCAGTTTCCTAAGTTTCCTACTCTGCCGTCTCACCCCGATCAAACCGAAGATAGAGTACAAAGACGGAACATAAAGCAGGGTCAGGATGGTAGACAAGGTCAAACCGCCTACCACGGCGATACCCATCGGTTGCCACATTTCGGAACCGGATCCTCTCGGTATAGCCATTGGAATCATACCCAAAACGGTTGTAGCGGTCGTCATCAGAATGGGGCGTAGACGAGAACGTCCGGCCAAAATAACCGCTTTGTCGATCGACAGACCCCGTTCCCTGTTCAGGTTGGCGTAGTCGATAAACACAATCCCATTCTTCACCACTATACCGATCAGCATCACCATACCTATCAGGGTCATCAGGCTCACGGGTTTTCCGGTAAGCATCAAAGCCAAGAAAACGCCGGCGACGCCGAAAGACAAAGACAGTATGATAATGAAAGGATAAGTAAGCGATTCAAACTGTGCAGCCATCACAATATACACCAGCAAGACGCAAAGAATCATCAACAGTCCCAAATCGCTGTTGGTTTCCTGCTGGTCTTCATACGAACCGCCAATCTGGACGCCAATTTCCGGGGGGATAGCCCCATTCGACTGCATCTCCGAAATAATGCTGTTCGCTCCTGCCACTACATCACTTAAAGCCGCTTTGTAAAGCGACCCGCTTACGATAACGATACGCTGCCGGTTTTGACGGTCGATTTGCGGAAGCGAAGATTTTTCAACCACTTTCCCTAATTCCCGAATTTTAACCGGTATTCCGGCATTGTTGTAAACGGTGATGTCTTCGATATTTTCAATCGATTGACGGTAAGCCTCGTCATAGCGCACCACAATGTCGTATTCATCTCCATCTTCCCTGTATTTGGAAGTGTATGAACCATTGATGCGGTTGCGGACATAATTGGCTACGGTAGCTGAGTTTAAGCCGTTTTCTGCTAATTTTTCGCGGTCAAATTCGATCTGGTACTCTATCCGGTAATCCTGACGGCTGATGGCCAAGTCGCGCAAACCTTTCACCGATGCAAGTTTTACCTTCAGTTCGGCGGCAATTTTATCGGTAAGCGCCAAATCATATCCATAGATTTCCACATCCACCGTACTGGCTCCCGTACCCATCATACCACCGCTTCCTCCGGGCGTTACAACGTATTTGTACAGTTCGGGCATATCATCCAACTCTTCCCGCAAACCGTCTGCAATATCGTAAATCGACAACTTCCTTTCTTCCGGCTCTACACAACGGAAACGAAACGAAATCAGGTTGGTCGCATTATCTTGCATGGCGGCAAAAGTATTGTTTTCATCGGCCTGTCCCACGGAAAATGAGCGAAGCCTCACCTCTTTGGCATAATTCACTTTGACGATGCTATCAATCTTCATAGCTGTCGCCCGCGCTACTTCCATACGGGTGCCGGTCGGCAAATAAACGCTGGCCTGAATCATGCTATTGTCGGACGACGGCATAAAGTCGAATTTGACTAACAGCACAGCCGGAACCATGATAACGAAAAAGATTGAAAAACAAATCAACAATGTTTTCCAACGATTCCGTACACAAGTATCAACTAATTTTGAATAGAAAATATCCAATTTGTCGAGCAATACTTTTATCGGAGCATGTATCTTGTCGAAAAACCGGCCTTGCGTATAGGTAAGGCGTAACATCTGGGAACACAACATCGGGGTAAGCGACAGCGCAACAAGCAAAGACACGGTAATCATAATGGTCACCATCCATCCCAACTGCCCAAACATCACACCGGCCAGACCGGTGGTCATGGTCAAAGGAAGGAATACGGCCAAAATGGTCAAGGTAGAAGCGATTACGGCTACCCCCACTTCGTTGGTTGCGTAGACGGCGGCCTCCTTGGGCGTACTGCCGCGCTCAATATGTTTCGTAATATTCTCGAGCACCACAATCGCATCGTCCACAACCAAACCGATAGCGATGGTAAGCGACGAGAGGGAGATAATATTGAGCGACCCCCCGGTTATCATCAGGTAAATGAACGAAGCTATCAATGAAATAGGAATGGCAAGAATAATGATAATCGTTGCCCGCCAGCGTCCCAGGAAGAACAACACAACTAAAATAACGAAAATACCTGCCAACAGGATGGTTTCTGTCAGTGAATCAATAGAGCGCTGGACAAAATCGGAAGTGTCCATAATCAACTCCAACTTAACATCGGAAGGCAAGGTTTTCTCTAAATCCGGGATAATCTCGTTTACTGTTTTTGCGATATCAACCGTATTGGCGCCGGATTGTTTCTGAACGATGATAAGAGCGCCCTTCACTTCGTTCGAGTAAGACTCCTGAATACGACTCTGAATGGTATCGGAAACGGTAGCAACATCTCTCAAATAAACATTTTTTCCGCCTCGACTGCCAAGCACAATGCCCAAAAGCTGTTCACTGGCTTTAAATTCTCCTTCAATACGCAAGGCATAAGTAGCTGTTCCGATGTCGAAACTACCGGCCGGAACGTTCAGATTCTCAGTCTGAATAACGTTGGCTATCTGTTCGACGGTCAAGCTGTATGCTTCTAATTTTTCGGGACTGACATTGACCTGCACCTGCCGTTGCGGAGAGCCTGAAACAGTTACGGCGCCTACACCTGCTACGCGGTTCAAAGGATTGGCTACTTTTTCATCCAATATCTTATAAAGTCCGTTAACACTCTCTTTGGCGGTCGCCGAATAGATAACGACCGGAATCATATCCATGCTGAACTTGAATATAATCGGATTACTTACATCGTCCGGAAGTTGGGATTTTACCATATCTATCTTATCGCGGACGTCATTGGTCGCCGTGTTAATGTCGGTGCCGTAATTGAATTCCAGGGTAACTATCGACATATTGTCCCGCGACTGGGAAGTAATTTTCTTCAGATTTTCTGCCGTATTCAAGCTATTTTCGAGCGGCCGGGTAACATTCGTTTCGATATCCGAAGCGCTGGCGCCCGGATAGGCGATTATCACCGACAATTGGTTTGTTTCGATGTCGGGGAACAAGTCAACCGGCAAACGGGAAAAGGAAAATATGCCGAAAATAGCAATGCCGATAAAGATTAATGCGGTAAAAATCGGCCTTTTAACCGCGGTTTCATATAAACTCATAGAATAGTTTTTAGTGATTAATGATTAATGATTTCAACTTTCGTGCCGTCAATCAACCGGGTCTGTCCGGCCGTCACGACCACATCTCCGGGATTCAGACCGGAAAGAATCTCATAATTTTCACCCAGGTGCTGCCCTAATTCCACTTTGTGGTATTTGGCAATACCGTCTTCTATCGTGAATACAAATTTATCGTTGGCGCCGGGCTGACGTTGAATAGTCACATCCGGAATGATAATGCTTTCTCCTGTTCCGAGATTCAGACTGACGCGGGCGTACATTCCCGGACGAACCCGCAGATGACTGTTGAGAATCGTCACCTCCACGCCGAAAGTATGAGTTGTCGCATCAATGGTCGGATAAATCAAACTTACTTTTCCTGTGAAAACCTCAGACCCGTAAACATCCAGTGTAATGTCGACCGACATACCCTGTTTTACCAAGGCAAAATACGATTCCGTAACATTAATCACTGCTTTCAGAGGATTCAACTGCTGAACCGTCAAGATAGGCTGCTGTGCGAATACATCCCCGTTGTCGTAATTGCGGGCGGTCACCGTACCGTTGATAGGACTTTTCAATTGGGTATTGTCCTGAATGTTTTTTATGACCGTTTTCAAAACGTCAATCTGGGTTTTTATCTGGTCTACCTGTTGCTGCGCGATTCCACCTTCTTTCAGCAAGGCGCTGTATCGCTCATAATCTTTTTCCAGATTGGCCAATTGTGTATTCTGTTGCTGCAAGTTCGACGACTCCATCTGAACTAATAATTGACCCTGGCGCACCTTATCGCCTATTTCTACATAGATTTTTTCGATACGTCCCGGTACGGCAGGCGTAATCTGGTTAATGACATCCGCCTTGACGGTAGCCGTATAAGTCGATACCTTATCCACAGGCTGAAGCTTTGCAACCGTCGTATTCACTTTTATTTTACTGTTTTCCGAGGTGGTTTCCGTCTTTTTTTCACCACAGGAAATCAAAATTCCCAACCCGATAATGGGCAATAATTTAACTGCGTTTTTTGTCTTCATATTTTATTTATTTGTTTAATCTTTTGTAAATTACTCCTGTATTTCTATCCCCAATACCTTGTCCAGGTCGGCCTTGGAAGTCAGGAAATTATAAATCGCCTGATTAAATGCCAAATTGGCCTGGGTCAGTCCCAACTGGGCGGTATTCAAATCGAGCAGGGTGCCCATTCCGGTATCATACAGTTTTTGTGAAATCCTGTACCCTTTTTGCGCCTGTGCCACAACATCCTTGGTCGACAAGACCTGTTCGACGAAATTCGTCATATTGTTGACGTTGTTGCTGATTGACAGGTTGAGGTTTCGTACAATATCTTCCCGTTGCCATTTCATTTGTTCGATACTGGCTTTTGTCTGGCGGATATCGTTCGATTTCTTAAAACCGTCGAAAATAGGAATGGAAATGCTCAGACTTACGGACGAAGTAGGATTCCATTTGTAATCTCCGAATTTGAAATCATTGTTCATCGACATACTCATATAACTTCCGGATATGGCAATCGTCGGATAATACTGGGCTTTATAAAGTTCCAGCGTTTTATGCAACTGTTCGTCCTGTATGTCGAACTGCTTCAGGTCCGAATTATTGCCCAAAGAGGTATCTATGCCAAGTATTTCGGCGTAGAGGTCTTTTTCGTAATCCAGCAAACTTCCTTCCACCGATATGTTTTGGTCAATATCAATCCCCATCAGGGCTTTTAGCGACAAAGACGCCAGATTGTAAGCGTTTTGCGCCTGTATCAGATTGGGTTTGATATTTTTGGCATTCACATCCGCTCGAACCAGGTCAAATTCCGAGACAATTCCTTGCTCGTATTTACTGTTGATATTGTTGTAATTGAGAATTGCATTGTCGTAACTTTCCTGAATAACATGAAGGGCGTCTTTCGCAAACAAAACACCGTAAAAGGCTTTTCGAACAGCATTTACCATGTTTATTCTGGACGAACGGGCGCTTTCTACAGCCAATTCCACGTCCAAACTTGAGAGTTCAAGACTTTTCCATAAGGTTGGGGCGACTACCGGCCAACTGAGGTCAAGTCCGCCTGTCCAATTGTTGTCACGACCAATGGATATTCCTTCATTTCCCGAAGACGGGTTCGCAGCAGCTGCGGCTTCTTCCGCTTGTTTAATGGCATTGGAGACCGTTCCCGGTACATAGCCGTCGACAGCGGAAGCGAACGCCGTTTCCATCAACGGCGTCAGCATGGAACCCATGTCAAAAGCGCCATCCATATACATGACTTGCTTCTTCAAAGTGCGACTGTACTGCCCTATAGCATCAATCTGCGGATAAAGCGAGGATTGGTTCGATTTTTTTGCATACTTTTTCTTCTGAATTTCCAAATCCGCAATTTTCACCGTAGGGTTTTCACTCAAAGCAATTTTGATGGCTTTGTCCAGATTCAGCTCCAATGGAGCCTCATTGTTTTGGGCGCCGACCAGCCAGGATGCGGAAACCATCAGCATTGCAATACTTGTTTTTTTGATTAAACCAATTTCCATAATCTTTTTACCTAATTAAAATATTTGTTCTTAATTTATTACTTTTTTTCTAATTCCAATACAATTTTATTGACTTTCTCCCCGCCTAATGGCGTCGAAATCCCGCGGATAAAATTCAATATGATGGCTCGAATAAATTCGTTGGTCGAATATTTGTCCGTCGGAATAAAATCGTCTTCCATCAATGCCTTAAACTGGCTTTTCAGTAGCCATATCAATACCTCAAAGTTAACGTCGTCGCGAATCAATCCCAGCGCGACGCCCTTCTCAAGTAAAGGAAGGAAGGAATCAATGTTTTCTTTCTGCCTGTTCTCAATTTTTTTGAAAATATGCGTGTGATATTTCTTCAGGTCGTGTATAAACGATTTATTCGCAATTTGCACGTTCCGTAAGTGACTGGCGTAAATCCGCATCAACGTATCTATTACATCTTTTGAATTACTAAACAACTCCCGCGTTTCCTCATCAACTCTCTCTATGTTACAATCGATGCAAATTTCCAGCAACTCGTCCTTATCCCTGAATATCTCATAAAGCGTGCGTTTGGATATGCCTAATTCATTGGCTATATCCGACATCGTCATGCTTTTTATCCCTTTGGTGAAAAAGAGCGCCGTCGCTTCCTGAATAACTCTGTCTCGTAATCCCATCTTTCTTTAAGCCTTGTTTGTCTGCTTATGCAAACTGTTTTTTTGCTTTTGAACATCGCATGAGGCCCTGTTCATCTTCTTTGAACCGATCGTTCTCCTGCGCATTTTCAGGCTGCAAAGTAAATGAAAACTTTTGGAACAAAAAAAGTTTTTCCATTCCATTTTTGTTTTATTATGTAAAAAAAACAATTAATAAATTTTCGTTTTTGTTTTTACAGGGCGAATATCGGTCATATCTTTGTATGATGAAGTATTATTTGCTTTTTTTTTGCTTAATTTTTTTTGAATTTAATATTTTTTTGTATCTTTGCGCATTCAAGTATTTTTTATTACTAAACATTTATACGATTAATTCTATGATTAAAAAAGTTTTTTCGGCGATTATTATCGCATCTTGCACCCTGTTTTGTGGAAGCAGTCTGAATGCTCAAGGTTTGTTTGAAAACTGGGCTATAGGTATTGAAGGTGGCACTTACGGGCCGGGAATAACCGTAGCCACATCACTCTCGTCGCATTTAAAATTAAAGGCCGGCGTCGATTATCTGGGGGTGAAATACACTACGGATTTTGAGATCAAACCGGAAGGTTATGTGGAAAACAGTTCTTCGTTTGATAAAATAGACATGACCGGTACGGTTTCGAATCCTCAATTGAAATTCACAAATTTCAAGGCTATTTTGGATTATTATCCCATGAAAAACGGCATTTTTTCCTTTTCGGCAGGTATATACGCCGGCAATAGCGCCATCACCGCAGATGCCCAGATAGACGACTATCAGCAATTGGTATCAAAGTATGGAGGGCCGCTTGTTTTTGACTTGGAAGATATTGTAATTAAACCCAGTGCAGATGGAACTTTCGACGGAAAAGTCAAATTCGGCAATACGATCAAGCCTTATTTCGGTTTAGGTTTGGGTCGCACAATTGCCAACAGCCGGGTAGGATTCAAGTTCGACATAGGAATTCTTTACCAGGGCGATTATAAATTTGAAAGTAAAAATATGGCCGTGTCGCAAGAAACGGCGAAAGGTATTACTACCACATTTTTCGATGACGAAAGCATTCCTACATGGGTACTCAAAACATGGCCGATTATTAATTTCAGCCTTTCGTACCGAATATTTTAATCCGAATCCGGTATATAAAAAAGGATGCGTCAAGACGACGCATCCTTTTTTATGATAAGAACAGAAGCATACACGGCTATGCCTTCCTCCCTCCCTACATATCCCATTTTTTCGGACGTAGTCGCCTTAATGGAAATATCCTCCACATCGACAGCCATCACATCCGACAGACAGACTTTCATGTGTGGTATATGGGGATTCAGAATCGGTTTTTCTGCACAAACGGTTATATCCGCATTCCCTAATTCATAGCCTTCCGACCGGATTAAATCCATGGTTCTCCGCAATAAAATTTTGCTGTCAATATCCTTGAATTCCTCGCTCGTATCCGGGAAATGGAAACCGATATCCCTCAATCCGGCTGCACCCAATAAAGCGTCACAAAGAGCATGGATAAGCACATCCGCATCGGAATGTCCCTGCAAACCTTTTTCATACATCAATTTGACGCCTCCCAACCATAACTGCCGGTCAAGCGCAAAACGGTGAACATCAAACCCAAAGCCAATACGTATTTTATCCGGCATCACTTCGTCAGATTTTTCAGCCCGTCCATATCAAAACTGATGGAGAAACGGAGGGTCTGGTCTAAAGGATTGGAAGGAACAGTAGAAATCAGATAGGCTGCATCCAATTGAAAAGAAGTCAATTTGAGGCCTACGCCAAGCGAGAAATATTGCCGGTTGCCTTTATTCGGGTTTTCATAAAAATAACCGCCACGTACAAAGAATTGATTGCGATAAGCATATTCCGCTCCAACAGACCACATGATTTCCCTAAACTCTTCTTTCGCACCACCCGGAGCATCTCCAAACGATTTGAAAATACCGGATATAGGAGAAATGGCAAAATAATTATTCAACGCAGCTTGTTTATCTTCAGCTGTCAGGCCTTCCGTATCCGGAGGCGTCGGAACCATGTATTTGTTCAAATCCAGATTAAACGATATGGTGTTGTAGTCGTCCATCGGATAAAGCAATGAAGCGCCTATTCTCAGGTTGGCCGGCAGAAAATTATTTGTATTTCCTTCATCATAAGATATTTTAGTACCCATATTGGATAGATTAAAACCCAATCCGAGAAGAGATTCGCTATTACCCAGCATCAAATATTTATTGTAATAACCGGCTATATCGGCAGCTATGGCCCAGCCCGGATACAGGTCGTCCACACCTGAACCCAAATCGGAATAAATATAGCGTAAATTAACCGCCATGGCATAATTTTCCGTAAATTTCCGGGAATAACCGATATCTAACGACATTTCATACGGATTGACGCGCTGCAGTTCATCTCCATTCCAATCGGTCATCGTGATTTCACCCAATGAAAAATAGCGCAGGGATGCCGCAACGGCATTTTCATCGAAATTACCCCACTTATAATAGCCGGCAAGATAAGCCAAATCTATATCATCTACGATACTCCTCAACCAGGGCGTATAAGACAAGCCGATACCTGCTTTGCTGTATGCAAACACATATTTGGCCGGATTCCAATATTGGGAATAAACATCCGGCTCCGTAGCTGCGCCAATATCTCCCATACCACCACCACGTGCATCCGGGGCAATGGTAAGAGAGGGAACACCTATCCGCAAAGGGTTAAATTCGCTCTTGGCATCACCATCGTCTTGCGCTTTGATTATCCCTGTTATTCCTGCTAATAAAAAAAGTGTAATAAAAATTTTCTTTCGATTCATCATACCTGTTTATAGATAATTCTACACCTCGCCTGAAACGGCGGCATGCAAAAACTCGCTTGCATAGTGTATAAACTTATTAAATGCTTGTTTATTGTCCCAAAACGATTATTTTTTTTGCTTTAGTTGCTTCTTTACTACTTGATGTGCTGACTACAGCACGGTAGATATAAATTCCCGGTTGTACCCTGCTACCTGCATTATTGACCAGATTCCATTCAATCGGGTAAGATTTCAGGAAAGCGGAAGAACCTCTTTCGGCATGGCTCCATACGGCTCGGCCGGTCAAGTCATAAATCCTTATTTCTATATCCAATTGTGTTTCAGGTAGACTATGGGTCAGAACAAAATAAGTGTTTGTACGCGCCGGATTTCCCTGCGCCTGCAAATCGAAAATCTCCGGTTTATAACCCTTTACAACATTGAAATGCAAAGAATCCACAGCAGGATTATTCAGTATATCCCAGACCCTGAACAATAAGGAATGTCTACCGGACGGCAGTTCCGGAATCGAAAAACCGATAGTTCCTTCCACATCACTCTCGGCTTTGTACTGATTGTTCAAGACATAAGTCCATGTCGGATTACCGTCGATGCTGATCAGGATATCGTGTCCCAGTCCGCTGCCTGTCCGGTTAATTCCGTCTTCATCATACACAGAAGCAAAAAAATAGGGTGTTTCGTTTACATCATCGCCATCTTTGAAATTTTCATTATTGAGAAATAAGCGTACAATCTGGGGCGCTGCGTCATTCCCACCCGGATTATCGCCTGTGCCGGCCAATTTATAACGGAGAAAACTACCTGATGCATCTCTTTCCTGTTGGGGAGCGGCGGCATAAAAATTCATTTTCCCAAAATCATCGGTATACGAGATATCTAAAGGTACTGTAAAAGTGAATTCAAAACTTCCATTTTTCACTTCATTATCGCCCGAATAAACTTTGAATGGATAATTTGTAAAAGAAAAATAATTTCCGGCGGTATTGGTATTGATAGAGCGGACGGTTTGCTTGCTGTCGAAAACATTTGTATTCAAGCTACCCGAAAAATCTTCGACTACATTACCGGCAGCATCCACAATTGTCCCCGATAAAGCAACCTTATCCAAAGCTTTGAAAACAAATTCCTCTCCGTTCTGTACCGATTTCCCGTTTATGGATTCCAAACGGACTTGCAGGTCCGGATAATTCAATTCCAAAGCAGGGTCGCCTAACAGCACATAATTCAACTTATTGGAATCTCCCATCAGGTTCACTTTACTTTTTCTCAGCACATCGCCCAGGCGCAGATGCCGACCATCTTCTTTCTCAAACAAATGCCGCATCAGTTGTTGGTTGATATTGGAATTATTTACCGAATACACTATGCGACTGGTGGTAAAGAGCGCAATCGCTCCTCCTTTTTTGTTCAGAAAAGCCTCTTCACCTCCGGAAATAGTCGTCCCGTCGAACCAGCCGAAATCGCAAGTAGCCGTAATCCAGAGCGGTAAATGTTCGAAATTCATCTGCCGGACATCTGAAATTTGCAGCATATCCTCCGATGACCAGGCGCTCGTACTGCCGTGGCCGGTATAATTCAACAGGAAACAACCTTCTTTTAAATCATTCAAAAAAGCTTTTTTCGCCTCCGGAAAAGTCGTTTTTCCATTGACATTTACCGATTTATAGGCGTCCATATAATATTTCGACAAGCTATATTCCGGATGATTGTCATCCATGTATACGGCCAATAAATCGGCTTGCGAAGCGTGTTCGCAATAATTACTCGGAGCATATCCGTCGGTATTATCCGCCGTGAAAATAATCTTGTTTTTCCAATTGCCGTATTGAGTATTGTCCATATAAGCTATCACTTTGTTCACAGCATTTTCTGCCTGAACAAGCGAACTTACGGGAAAACGGCCAATACCCAGGTCTATTGCATCGGAAGCAATACTGAGACCTTCCCTGTCATCCAAAAATCCGAAATAATCGTCCGTGCCGAAAGACGCTTCTTCGTCCAGAGATTCTTTTACCTGAAACGTCAACAAATAATATTTTGTATCCATTTTGGCTATTTCCGATGTAAGATGACGATTATCAAACACGCCGTCTCCGAACAACAACAGATAGCGCGGCTTATCGGCTTCAGATGTAGCCCGGTCGTAAAACATTTTCATAAAACGGCGGTAAGCGGTTGCATCGGGTGAGCCAGAGGAAAATTCGTTGAACACCAATTTGTCATTCACAACCGCCACGTTCAAACCGGAATGGGAACGATGTTTTTCTGCCAATTTTTCGGCGTATGGCAAAAAGACCTCCGGCGCCAGAATAACCATATCAGTCTGTGGCAAGCCATGCAAGTCTTGATTTTTCACCTCCCCGGCAAATACCGGCGCAGGAAAAGTTTTACTCAAATCGACCATCACGTATTCATGCAAAGTATTATTGTCGGAAACCGACGAAAAATGCAAATTGCTTCCCTCTGAAGTTGTCTGTACAAGGCGGGTATCGAAATTGCCCGTCACATCCCACACCAGGCAGGAGGAAGAAGCGTTATCTATGGAATACCGGACAGGGTTCGACAGGCTTTCTTTATTCCGGAAAAAAGTATATCCGGTATTGTAGAAACGCAAGGCGCGTTTTACATTTAAAGCAATGAAGTTCAGATTAGCATAGATTTGTCCGGATGCATTGTAGGATACGGTTGCCGCAATCTGCTCCGATTTTTCATCCGGCCAAATTTTCCATCCTTCTACAAGCCGCGCTTTCTGATAAGCGCCTGCCGGAGGTTGAATTTGCAATGCCAATTGCGTCTCCCCTATTGTCAAACGCACATTATCTGTGGTTTTAGGAGCGCCGGCAAAAGACAAACGCATCTTACCCGGATCCGAAGTGACGCCCGGAATCGTAAAATAAAAACGTTGGTCACCCGGTTTATTGACAAACGTTTCGCCGAACAATTCTCTTCCCGTATGGGATATTGTCAACGAATCCCGTTCATGCAAAAAATAATCGTCGAAAACAGTCAGCGTTGTTGTTGCTCCGGAGACGGAAGGAATGGTTCCCATTTCTTTCGGGCCGTCCGTTTCGCTTTCAGTCAGAAAATAGTTGGCAGAAGTCGAATACGGATTATTCTCGTGTTCAAAAGCATCACGTGTTCTGTTATATGTCCATTTCACCATCCCTCGCCCGTAAAAAAGCAGGTAATCACCTGAATTGAAAACGCCATCGCTACCTTTATTTATATAAACCGATACCTCAGGAAGGTCATCGACATAAGGCATGGAAAAATCTTCATCCAATAGCCAGGCGCCATATCCATAAATCTTCACTTTAGAAGGGTCGTTGATGCCGTTTTTCTTTAAATCATCGTAAGTCAGTTTATAAACGGCATTTTCGGTCACCTTTATACGAATCCATTTTCCGGACGACAAAACGGAATTCTTCGCGTACCGACTTCCGTCGTTTTCCGCAAAAAGCATCTGCAACGGGACAATCATCCATAGGATTGCCGCGCACACTCTCCAGTTTATTTTAGTTACGCTCATTATCTAATATACATGAAAATCAAGCAAATTCCTGTCGCCGACAAATCCTTGCAAATGATTGTCTATTGCAACATTTCCGACGCCATGGGGAGTACCCGTAAAAATCAAATCTCCCATTTTCAAGGTAATGAACCGGCTGACATAAGCGATAATCTCATCCACTTGAAACAGCATATCGGCCGTATTACCTTCCTGCACCCTTGTTCCGTCTATATCCAAACGGAAAGAGAGATGGTTAATATCCGTACCCAAAGTTTCCAACGCGATGAAATCGCCGATTACAGCTGAGTTATCAAATCCTTTACTCAATTCCCAGGGCAGACCGTTTTTTTTGAATTTATTTTGTAAATCCCTGGCTGTAAAATCGATACCTACCGTTATTTCATTGTAATACCGGTAGGCGAATCTTTTGGAAATGCTCTTCCCTAAGCGGTCGATCTTTACCACAATTTCCGTTTCATACTGCACATCGCCCGAAAAATCAGGAATGTAAAAAGGCTTCCCGTCTTTCAGCAATGAAGTATCCGGCTTCATAAAAATAGTAGGCTCTATCAGTATTAACGGATTATGCATCTCTTTATTGTGGGAAGCATAATTCATCCCGACACAAATGATTTTCATACGTACTTTTTTCATCAAAGGTAAGAAAAAATTTGACAAATGAAATTACAATTAGTAGAAAACAATCATTATCTTTGTACAGATGACGGAACTGTATATAGACGAAGACACTTTTCCGGGAATACAAAGATGGCGCCAAGTTAACCATGTACGGTTCCATGGGAATGAACGGCGTAATAGAGATTCATACCAAAAGA